>JAQBGG010000052.1:0-38909 GCA_032122625.1 Acidobacteriota bacterium | reverse complement strand
CGCGACGGTCGCGGCCGCGATGGCGGAACGGAGGTTCATCTGCCCTATCCAACCCCGGCCCACCCGGATGTGCCCCCTTTAGCTCGTTTCCAAAGCAATCCCGCACCAAACCTAGTCGAAGCGAAACAGGTGGCGCCCCTGCGTTGCTAGGGATTCCCGCAAAGAGCGCACTTCCTCAGCACGTGTAGCTAGGGAACTGGTCGCGGATCGTTCGACGCGGAGTCTTGATCCGGTACTCGACACGGGAGAAAACGCGGCGGCCTCAGGAGTCCACGGGCCGGCTGAGGACGAGGCTTCCACCGCGTGGCATGGTCCGATCGTTCTTTGGCTCGTCCAGTTTGCCCAAGGCCCTCGCCCTGGACGGCCAAACCTTCCAGCGCAGCGATTTTCCAAGCACCGCCCCCTCGGCGTAGGTCGCATCGAGGGCGGCGGCGGGCCGGGCACGCTGGCGCTCGTCGACCTCGAGCGCGCGGTTGCAGGTGTGGCTGATCGAGTGGACCGCGTCTATCTCCACCTCGACTTCGAATCGATTGACCCCGGCCTCGGCAGCGCCAATCCCTCTTGAGAAGTAGCTCAGCATTCCGATAGGCTCAAGCACGTCCAACAGGGGGGTTCCAGTGCAGGGTCTTAGGGGAGCGGGGCTGGCGGTGATCGCGTTTGCGACGCTGGCAATGGCAGAGTCAGCCGGGGCGGCCACGCGCTACGCGGAGGTTGGCGGTGACGGTCCGGCGGCGACCTGCCCGGCCGCCGATCCTTGCTCTCTGCGGGATGCCACCGAAGATGCATCGGTCATGAACGGCGACACCATCCTGCTCGACGCCGGGACATACGACCTCGGCGGCAACAGCATTGAACTCTCCGACGAGGTGACGGTCGGGCGCAAGCCCGGGGTCGCTCGACCGCTGGTCAAGGCACTGAACAACGACGTGTTCGAGGTGCTCGCTGCGTCCGTGATTCAAGACATCGCGGTTGAGGTCGACGAGACCGTTTTTGCTTGCTGCCGGTACGGCGTCGACGTGTTTGCCGACGGCACGGTGATCCGGCGTCTGATTGCGGAGGGAAAGGGGTCGGCCACCGCGGCGATCAGCCTGCGAGGGATCAGCAAGCTCAGCGACTCGGTCGCGATCCACACCGGCGCTGCCAACACGGCGGCCGTGATTACGACCGGCGCCAACGGTCAATCGACGCTCCGCAATGTGACGGCCGTCGCGGGAGCGTCGCAGTTCGCGCTGCTTGCTAATCGAGCCTTTGGCAACCCACAAACGGTCAACGTCAAGAACAGCATCCTCAGCGCCGGGGCCGACATCGGCGTTACACAGACCGGCCTCGGCGACTCGCTCGTGGTCAACGTGAGCTACTCGAACTACGACACGACGTTGGAGAACGCTCCATATGGGGTGGTCAACGACCTCGGCAACAACCAGGATCAGTCCACGCTGGCCCCGGTCTTCGCCAACGCCGGCGCCTTCGACTTCCATCAGCTCGCAACGTCCCCAACCATCGACGGTGGGGTCGTCGACGCCGCCAACGGACCCACCGACTTCGAGGGCGAGCCCCGGAACGCGGACCTGGCGCCTGACATCGGCGCTGACGAGCTGGCTCTGGATGCGGACGGCGACGGTGTCGGCGACGCCGTCGACAACTGCCCGGCCACGGCCAACCCCGATCAGGCCGATGCGGATGGGGACGGCACCGGCGACGCCTGCGACTCGACCCCATACGGGACCGATGTCGCGTTTGACGCCTCGGCCAAGCGCAAGGTCAAAGCCGGGAAGCCGATCAAGGTGCTCGCTGCCTGTCCCGACGAGGATTGTGCTGTGAACGCTCAGGCGACCTTTACGGTTCCGGGTGGCCGTGCGGCAGCGTCCAGGCGCGTCAAGCTCAAGACCAAGACTGCACGGGCGGACCTCAGCGCCGGTCAGCCCAAGACGGTGAAGTTGAAGCTCTCGGCGAAGTCGAAACGGCAGCTGAAGCGTCTGACCCGGCGGAGGGCTGTTCGCAAGCGGACCAAGGTCAGGGTCAAGCTCAGCGCCACCGACCTCGGCGGCAACGTGGCCCGCAAGACGCTCAAGCTGACGCTCAAGTAGCTGATCCGGCCGGCCCCGGGCACCCGGCTCAGGCGCCCGCCAGCTTCAACGACAGGTGGCAGCTGGGGTCAGGGGTAGCTCACCGGCCGCAGTTCACGGCCCGCAGCGCGCGGGCCGTTGCGGCTAATGGTGCTCCTCGCGCTGAGAACATGCCTCCGTGTCCGGACTGCCAGCTCGCGCTTCCCGTTGGCGGGCCTGCCAAGGACAGCTTGGAGGACATACGAGAGGACATATTTGGTGCTATAATCGCCAACGTGCCTGACCGCGCCTTCGAGGCGTCCCACCCACATATCGACTTTCGACTCGATCTCCGGGGTCTAGATCCGGGGTCATGGTCGCTCCTTGGCGAGGCCAAGTCGAAGAGCCAGCACGTTTCTCTTGCGCTGCTTTCGCCGGCTACGAGTCAGGAGATGATGCAGGTCTATCTGGCACGGGGCGTGATGGCGACAACGGCGATCGAGGGGAACACCCTGTCCGAGGACGAGGTGCGGGCGATTCTGGAGGGCGAACTGAAGTTGCCGCCCTCGCGACAGTACCTCCAGCAGGAGGTCGAGAATGTCCTTGGCGCCTACAACGACGCCTTCAAGGAGCTTACGGCCAACCCGGAGCAACCCCTCACGGTGGATTGGTTCAAGCGCTTCAACGCGAGGATCCTCGAGGACTTGGAGTTGGAGGAGGGGGTCGTGCCCGGTGAGATCCGGGACCATTCCGTTGTCGTCGGGCGCTATCGGGGCGCGCCAGCCGAGGACTGCGAATACCTGCTCGAGAGGCTCTGTCAATGGCTGGCCAGCGACGAGTTCGACGCTCCTGCGGACCACCCCGAGCTCGCGGCGCCACTCGCGATCGTGAAGGCAATCGTCGCCCATCTGTACCTAGCTTGGATCCATCCGTTCGGCGACGGCAACGGAAGAACCGCTCGCCTTTTCGAGCTTCAAGTTCTGCTGAGCGCGGGTTTTCCCCCCGCCGCCTGCCAGCTGCTTAGCAACCACTACAACCTGACAAGAACGGACTACTACCGGAGGCTCGACCAAGCGACGCGCGAGAACAACGAGGTCGTATTCATCAGCTACGCGATCCGAGGGTTTGTAGACCAGCTCAAAGAACAGCTCGACCGCATCTGGAGGCAGCAGTTCACAGACCGCTGGGAGCAGTTCGTGTACCAGACCTTCGGCGGGGTCCAGTCCGAAACCAAGCACCGACGGCTCCGATTGGTCCTCGCGGTCTCCAAGTCCGAAGAGCCGGTGCCGCGAGCAGCGGTGCCGACGCTTACTCCCGTCTTGGCCAGAGCGTACGCCGACAAGACATCGAAGACGGTAACCCGCGACCTCAACGCCATCCAAGAGTTGGGTCTGCTCCGACGCGAGCCCGGAGGCTTCGTGCCCGCCAACGAGCAGATCGTGGGGCTCGGCGGCTCGGTGAGCGGTGTACTCGACGACGCGGATGGCTGATTCCTAGCCACCGGCACCCTGCCTCGCCCGCGCCGGCCACCCGCGGGTCGGTCATAGCCCCATCGCACTCGCCGGCACCACCGGTGCCTTGCGCGAGTGCACCGCGTTGATGATCTCGGCCGAGTCGATCCCCTGAAGGTAGATCGAGGTGATGCCGAGGTTGGCGTGGCCGAGCTGGCGCTGGATCACGTTCAGCGGCACTCCCTCACGCGCCATCTCGACCGCATGGGCATGCCGGAGCTGATGGGGAGCGAAGCGACGCCTGACCTCCGCCCTAGCCGCGATCCGGTGCATCTGCTCGCGCACGGCGTTCGCAGACCAGGGCCGGCCTTGGGTCGGTCCCTTGAGCACGCAGAAGAGCGGCCCGACCGGCAGCGAGACCCGCAGCGCAAGCCAGGGCCGAAGCTGCTCCCAGCCCCACTCGTCCATGCCGACCTCGCGCCGGCGCTCGCCCTTACCGTGGCGGACGAGCAGCGATCCCCTCGCTGGCTCGAGGTCTGACTCGGCCATCGTCAGCGCCTCGTTGATCCGTAGGCCCGCTCGCCAGAGCACCGCGATCAGCCCGCGCAAACGCAGGCCGGTCGGCCTCGGGCCTGCGGCGCGGATCACCGCGACGATCTCCTCGACTCTCGGCGGGTCGGCCGGGAACCTCCGGCCTCTGCTGGATGTGGTCTGCCGCGGCCGTAGCCGGGGCGGATCGCCGGGGAGCTGGACTGGCCGGCGGAGTTCAGTGTGGTGGGAGGCATCCTTGCCCTCCTTCGTTGCCCTGTTGCCCGCCGGCATCAGCGTCTCAGTGTTGCTTTGCGGTGTCCAGCCCCGTGCCTGATTCCGTGTGTCTTTCGGGGTTTCCGACGCGTTTCGGCCCATGCGGTTCGTGTGCAAATCGCTTAGAAGCAACATCCGCGCTTCGCATGGGAACACTCCTGCACACTGAGATGCGCGGGCAGCCTCTCCCTCGCTGCGGGGCTGCCGGCTCCCTGGTCAGGATCCAGGTCACTCCGGATTCCATCGGTAGTCTCCGAGCGGTGCGAGGCGCGCCGATACCGCCCGCCCTGCATCCCTTGGCTCGTCGACCTGGTGCCGGAAGCTCCGGCCGCCCAAAGAGGAGATTCATCCCATGTTCAAGCCGATCGCAGACCTACCCGACTCGGTCGTCGGGTTCACGGCGCAAGGCAAGCTCCACGCCGACGACTACAAGCAGACGCTGATCCCAGCAATCGAGGATCTGATCGCGCGCACCGGCAAAGCCCGGGTGCTGCTTGTGCTCGGTCCGGATTGGGAGGGCTACTCTGCGGGCGCCATGCTCGATGACGCCAAGCTGGGCATTCAGCACGCGCGTGCATGGGAGCGATTCGCGCTCGTCTCCGACGCAGATTGGATCAGGCACGTCGCCACGCTCTTCGGATGGATCGTGCCCGGCGACGTTCGGTCGTTTCCCTTCGCTGAGCTCGAGGAGGCCACGGCCTGGGTCTCGGGGTAGCTCGGCCGCGCCCGATCGCGCAGCGGCCCCTTTCGTCTGTCGGGCCGAGGTGCGACGCTGCTCGGAGCAACAACAAGGAGGCATCGCATGGCCCGATCAGGACGGACCGGGAAGAAGGCGGCATCCGCCGCCGGCAAGACGCTCCGGGCGAAGAGCGCATCGAAGACGGCCAAGCGCGCGGCGGCGTCCGACCTCGCGCAGGCGAAGCGCTCCAAGCGTAGGTAGCGGCCCACGAGGGAGCCGGTCTGGGTTACGCCGCCATCACCCCTGCGTCCGCTCGCAGGTGGGGCAGGCAACCCGTCCATGTCGTCCCCACTGAGCGGTTTTCGTTTCGCCAGGGGGAAGGTGCCTCGCACATTTGTCCAGTCCTCGTGAAAGCGGGGGACGCAACCGACAACCCCTGTGGATTCCCGCAAATAGCGCATACGGCCCCGTTTTCCGCGGCTCAGCACGCCAGAACGGCGTTTCCTGCGCTGAAGAACGGGAACGGTCGGGGGGTGTCGAGCCGCCCCTGATCGCACTAACCTTTGTCCATGCGCGCCGGGACCGCTATTGAGGTCCGGGATCTCCGCAAGAGCTTTGCGGTGCCGTCCTCGGATACGCCCACCCTTGCCGATCGCCTTCGCGGCCCGGTTCGCCGCGGCGTGCCCGGGGCCCTGGCGGTCCTCGACGGAATCAGCTTCGACGTCGAGGATGGCGAGTTCTTCGGGATCGTCGGCCGCAACGGCTCCGGCAAGAGCACCCTGATCCGGATCCTCGCCAACATCTACCGCGCCGACTCGGGCACGGTCGATGTCCGCGGCCGGGTGGCGCCGGTGGTCGAGCTCGGGGTCGGCTTCAACCCCGAGCTGAGCGCCCGCAGCAACATCGTTCTGGGCGGCGTCACCCTCGGCCTCGACAAGGAGGTGACCGAGAGCAGGGTGGAGGACGTGCTCTCCTTCGCCGGCGTCGAGCGTTTCGCCGAGATGCCGCTGCGGAACTTCTCGACCGGGATGCGGACCCGGCTGGCGTTCGCGGTCAGCATCGAGTCCGACCCCGACATCCTCCTGCTCGACGAGGCTCTTGCGGTCGGCGACGGAGATTTCCAGGAGCGCTGCATCGCCGAGCTCAACCGCCGCCGCGATGCCGGCAAGACGATCATCCTCGTGACCCACTCGATCGGCAAGGTGCGCCAGGAATGCGACCGGGCGCTGCTGCTCGTCGACGGCAAGATCGCCTCGATCGGCGACCCCGACGAGGTTGGGCTTGCCTACCGCTCCCACGTCACCAATGACAGCCGCCCCGCCCACCGCAAGCGCGGGGTCACGGACGGGGCCGAGATCGAGTCAGTCGAGCTCCTCGGTGCCGACGCCGAGGGTGGCCTGCCCAGGGGTGAGCGGATCGAGGCCGAGATGGTCCTCCACATGCTCGAGAGGCGGGAGGCGGTCGGCGGCCGGATGGAGATCCGCGACGGTGAGGGCTCGGTCGTCTGCTCGGCGTCAGAGCTAGCCGGCGAGATCGATGAGGTCGAGCCCGGCGATCGGGTCCGGATCCGGCTCAGCGTCGAGAATCGCCTCACGCCGGGCGAATATGAGCTCGGCTTCCGCGCGTTGACCGCCGGCCCCCAGGGCAACCCGTTCACCGATTCGCCGGTCGAGTGGGCGTTCGTCTCCGTCAGCGGCCACGCCGACCGCGATTCCGGGGCCGTGGAAGTGGAATCGGCGGCCGAGTTCAGCGTTGAACGCTCGACCGGCCCGGCCGCCGCGAAGGCGGTCGCACGATGAGCGCGATCGGGGCACAACCCGCGGCCCGTCTGGAGCGCCGCCTCGGGGGCCCGACCGCGCTCGGTCAGGGCCTCAGTCGCACCTGGGAGCTGGTCAAGCTCAACGCGATCTCCGACTTCCAGCAGCGCTACGCCGGTTCCACGCTCGGCTACCTGTGGACGCTGATCAAGCCGATCACCCTGTTCGGGATTCTCTACGTGGTCATCACCAAGGTCTTCGGGCGCTTCGCCGACATCCCCGATTACGGCTCGATGCTGCTTTTCAACATCATGCTGTTCAGCTTCTTCAGCGAGGCCGTAGGGGGCGCCGCCCGCTCGCTCGGGACCGGTGGACTGATCCGCAAGGCCGAGATTCCGATTCTGGCGATGCCGATGTCGGCAATCCTCGCAACCACCTTTACGCTGTTGACCAACATGCTCGTGGTTGGCGTCTGGATCACCGTCGCCGGCGTCGAGCCGCAGTGGGGCTGGCTCCTGTTCCCGCTGCTCCTGCTCGCCCTCGTCGTGCTCACCGTCGGCACGTCGTTGCTGCTCTCCTCATGGTGGGTGCGACATCGCGACGTGGCGCAGGCGTGGCCGTCGATCTCGAGGCTCCTCTTCTATGCCACACCGATCCTCTTCCCCCTGGAAGTTGTTCCTAAGGGTGTGATGACGGACCTGCTCTCGATCAACCCCTTGGCGCCGATCATCGCCACCGCGCGCGTCCTCGTGATCGACCCCAACGCGCCGGGCTGGTTTGACGGGCGTGATCCGGTCGCGGCTCTGCTCCCGTTCGTGATCGGGATCGCGATCTGCATCGGCGGAGCGATCTCCTTCTCGCGCCGGGCGAAGACCGCGGCGGAGGAAATATGAGCAGCAACGGCTACATCGCCCACCCCGAGGGGGTCGAGGCCGCCCCGGAGGTGCGCTCGCCGGGGCACGATCTGGAGATTGGCGGAAACGCTGATGCCGAGAGCCAGGCAGCTGGCCTCGCACCCGCGGGACCCGCGCCCACGGGACCCGCGCCCGCGATGCCGGCAGGTCCGATCGGCGCGCTGAAGCGGCTCGTCCCACATGGCATCCGCCAGCGCTTGATCCCGCCGCTCGGCCATCTGCGGGCCCAGTACGGGCCGCGCCCGCTGAGCGCTCCCCGCTCCTACTTTCGCCAGAGCGCGCCAGAGCCGGCACCGACGATCTCGATTGTCGTCCCCTCGCTCAACACCGGCCTCTACCTGTCGGCGACGCTCGACAGCATCCTCGACCAGCGCTACCCCGCGCTCGACCTGATCGTCCGCGACGGCGGCTCCGACGACAACACCCCGCACATCCTGCACCGCGAGCGCGAGCGCCTCGCGGAGGTCAACGCCGGGCCCGACGAGGGTCAGGCGGAGGCGATCAACGAGGGCCTCAACGATGCCGGCGGCGAGATCCTCGCCTGGATCAACGCCGACGACATGCTGCTGCCGGGTGCGCTCGCCCGCGTCTCCCGCTACTTCGTGGCCAATCCCGATGTCGACGTCGTCTACGGCAACCGGGTGTTGCTCGATGAGCAGGGGCAGGACGTCGGCCTCTGGGTCACCCCGCCACACAGCCCCGACTCGCTGCAGTGGTTCGACTTCATTCCCCAGGAGACCGTCTTCTGGCGGCGCTCGATCTGGGAGCGAGTCGGCGGCATCGACAGCAGCTACACCTACGGCTTTGACTGGGACCTGTTCCTGCGCTTCCACGCGGCCGAGGCAAGGATCGTCCGGCTGCCGCGCTTTCTCGGCGCCTTCCGCCAGCACGAGGGGCAAAAGACGCGTCGATGCTACGAGGACGCGCAGGCCGAACTCGAGGCAATCCGTCACCGCTTCCACGGGCGAGCGGTGAGCATCGAGGAGGCCCAGGCCCGATCCGAGAAGGTCCTGATTCGCGCCGCGCCGCATCACATCTACCAACGCCTCGCCTGGCATTCAGGTCGCAGCGTCCCGGTCGAGGCGGGTCCGTATTCGGAGGCCGACGCGCGTGGGGCCGAGCCCCGAATCACGGCGACCGGCAGCCCGGCGAGTGGGGCCGCGACCGGGGCGGCCGCCGGCGAGGGCCGCAACGGCCACGGGGGCAACGGTGCAGCCGCCGACAGCGACTGAGGGCTCCCCGCCGGAGAGCGCCTCGCCGGCTGCCGTGGCGGAGCCGTCAGCCGACATCGGCGGTGTCCTCGACCCGCGCGTGATCCGCCGCGTTGCCAGCGCCGTGCCGCTCGACGTCCTGGTCTGCGATGACGGCGACCTCGCCGAAGCGGCGCTGCCGTTGTTCACGGAGGTTCACCTCCTGGACCCGACGGCGTCGCCGCTGATGAAGCCCGCTGACGACTCGCCGGGAGGGCTCGAGCTGCACCGCGAGCCGGTCACGGAGTCGCTGGCCCGGCTCGGAGCCGAGCTCTCCGGCCTCCGGGTGCTTTACGGGCTCTCCACCGAGCACGATGCACGCGGTGTCGGTGGGCTCGGTCCGGGGAGCGTTCTGCTCAGCTCCGGCACGGCTGAGGAGACGGACCCGGGCTGGTTCGCCGAGCGCTCCGGACGCGAGCTGTTTGAACTCGACGCGGGGATCATCGTCGGCCCCGGCCTGCTCGATGAGGTTCTCGCCCCGCTCGTCGGTCCGGCTCAGGCCGCGCGCGAGCGGGTGATCGCAGATCCCGATCTCGCCCTGCTCCGGTCGGAGGAGCTCGTCGCCCGGCTGCGGAGCCGTAACGACCGGCTAGAGGATCAGATCGCCCGCCTGCGCTACGAACTCAAGGGCCGACGGCGAACGGGCCCGCCCTCGCGGCTGCGCCGCCGTCTGCGGGTTCTCCGCGCACGACTGCGGCCGATCATCGGCGTCCGCCTCGGCCTGCTCTGGCACCACCACCCGCACGAGCTGAGGATCCCCGATTCCTATCGAGCGGCGACGCCCCCCGACCCCGCCCCCTCGGTCTCGATCGTCGTCCCCTCCTTCAACCAGGGCGACTTCATCGGTCGCACACTCGAAAGCCTCCTCGACCAGGAGTACCCGGAGCTCGAGTTGATCGTCGAGGACGGCGGCTCCAGCGATGAGACCGCCGCCGTGCTCGAGGACTACGGCGATCGCCTCGCGCACGTCTTCTCAGGCCCCGACGATGGCCAGGCGGCGGCGATCAACGCCGGCCTCGCTCGCTCCACCGGCGAGCTGATGGGCTGGCTCAACTCCGATGACATCTTGTTGCCGGGCTCGCTCGCCTACGTGGCCCGGTACTTCGCCGAGCACCCCGAGGTCGATGTGATCTACGGGCACCGGGTCCTGATCGACACCGAGGGCGCCGAGATCGGCCGCTGGCTGATGCCTCGCCATGACGACGAGATCCTCTCCTGGGCCGATTACGTGCCTCAGGAGACGATGATCTGGCGGCGCGAGATCTGGGAGCGGGCCGGCGGCAGCGTGAACGAGGACTACCGCTTCGCGCTCGACTGGGAGCTGCTGGTCAGGCTCCGAGACGCCGGAGCGACGATCGTCCGCCTACCACGGTTCCTCGGCGCCTTCCGTATCCACGAGAGCCAGAAGTCGAGCGCCCAGGTCGACACCCTCGGCCACGGCGAGATGGATCGTCTGCGGCGCCGGATCCACGGGCGCCGGATCTGGCCTCGCGAGACGCAGGCGGCGATCCGCCCCTACCTGCGGCGGCACTCGATCCTCGACAAGCTCTACCGACTCGGGATCATCCGCCACTGAGCGGACCCCGGGCCCGCCTCACCAGTCGAGGTTGCGCTCGTAGCCGGTATCGATCAGGAGCTGCCCGTAGCGCTCCTTGAAGGCGTCGGCGACGGGTCCGACGATGTAGTTGCGCCAGTCGCCGGGCTCGCCCTTGCGATGGTGAGCCGCCGGATCCTCTGAGCCGCGCCGTCGCCCCTTGGTCATCACCTCGAAGCGAGCCGACTTGACGACGTTCACGGCCTGCTCCTCCGTGCTTGCGATGCCAAGCCGCTCGCAGAGCAGCGGCACGAGGATCCCGAGGTCGTCCTCGACGAGATCCTCATAGCGGATCAGACCCTCCTCGACGCCGACCCAGGAGGCGACCAGATCGGCCTCGGTCTGCCAGCTCGGCATCAGCGCCATCAGGCCGTCGTGCAGGTTCGCCATCTGCAGGTACTCGCGCAGCTCCGGCCCGGCTCCGAGCCCTTCGGGATGGCTCAGCTTCAAGCTCCAGTAGGCGGAGACGAAGGCATCGCGGAAGTCGCGGATGACGATGAAGCGGATCCATTTCTCGGGCAGGTCGAGTGCCTCGAACTCGGGCCGGCTCAGGTAGGCGGTCGGGTAGATCTTTCCCTGCGAGAGCGGCTCACGGCGGAGATAATCATGCTCCCAATCGGGGTCGACGACCATCGGCCGGGCGATGCGGCGCAGTATCGCCAGGATCCACTGCGAGCCCGCCTTGTGGTGGGTGATGTGGAAGATCGCCGGATGCTCGGCCAACCTCGGGTCGGGTCGGCGTTGTCGCCAGCGCACTTTCGCGATCCGCAGTCGGTCGAGCACCCGCCGCAAGCTAGCAGCGCCGTGCCCGAGCGCCCGGCTCGGGGCCGATGGCCTGCGCTAGGCTCGCGCGCGATGACTCCGCCAGCGACGAACCCGCTGCCGGCAAGCGGATGCTGATCTGGGTCGCCTCCTATCCGCGCTGCGGCAATCGCCTGATCCGCACCGCGCTGAGCGCCGGCTGGGGCTTCGACGGCCCCTCGGTCTTCGACGCCGCCGAGCGGGCCCGGGCCGAGGGCAAACGCCGGCTGCCGAACCCAAAGAGGGACCCACAGATCAAGGCCTGCCGGGAGGACATCGGCCCGAACTTCCTCAAGACGCACCTGTTGGCTCACGCCGGCAGCAAGGACCGTGCCCTGTTGCTGATTCGCGACGGCCGCGATTCGCTGGTCTCCTACGCCCATTTCATGCACCAGCGCCCAGCGCTCGCCCGGCAGCGCACTTACGAGCAGATCCTGCTCTGGCTGATCGAGCGCGGCGGGGGTGACTTCGGCAGCTGGTCGCAGTCGGTCGATGCCTGGACGAGCCGCAGCGCCCCGACCGAGATCGTCCGCTTCGAACGGCTGCGGCAGGACCCACTGGGCATCGCCCGCGAGGCCGTCGGTCTGCTCGGCGTCGACCTCGGTGAGCCGGCCGGCGAGATGCAGTCGCTGGAGCGCATGCGCGAGGAGGATCCGTCCGTTGTCCGCAGCGGACGCGTCGGTACCTGGCGCCGGGAGATGCCGGCGGCGGCGGTCGAGCGCTTCGCCCAGCTACACGGGGAAACGCTGGTCAGGCTTGGCTACGAGAGCAGCGTCGACCCTGCTGAGTGGGGCTCGGTCGCCGTCGCGGACGGCGGGGGGCGTTGAGCCTCGACGAGCGGCTGATCGGCGCCCTGCACCTGAGCAGCGGCGGGGTGGGGGAGGGGCCGGCGAGGGCGACTCAGCCCCCGGCCTTCACTACCTCGCGGATGTAGCTCTCGCGGACGGCGTCGGGCTGGCGAAGCATCCACCGGACCTGGGGCTTGAGCATTCCCTCGGGGGCACCGAAGACCTGCTCGACGTAGCTGAGTCGAACATCCTCGGGCTGGGCCAGCATCCAGACGACCTGGAGGGAGGGCTGCTCGGCCCGCTCGCTGAGTACCTCGTCCAGGTAGCTGCGCCGCACCTCGTCCGGCTGGCTCAGCATCCAGATCTGCTGCGCGCGCTCCTGATCGACGCCAACGTCGCGATCCATCACCTCGGCCACGTAGGAGCCGCGGACGTGCCGGGATTGTCCCAGCATCCAGCTCGTCGACTGACTGGAAACCGTGCCGCGCGCCGCGCGGGCGATCAGATCGGGCGCCAGCAGGATTGCGCGCTGAAGCTCATCGGCCATCGGGGAATCATCGCCGACGGGCCGGTCGCGGACCGGGGGAGCAAGCCGGCTTGACTGGCTCGCCGCCGCCGAAGCCGCTAGCCGACCGCCTCGCGGCCGGCTTTGAGACGCATCTTGTTCGCCTTCTTGGTCAGCTTCGGACCGTAGAGCTCGTTCGGGCGATTGTCGTAGCCGAAGCTCGTCACCGAAGCCAGCCGGTTGCCGGCGATCGACCAGCCCCCTCCGCTGGCACCGCCGAGCATGTCGCAGCCGATTCCGATCGGTGGGGGGCCGGGCTTACGGTAGAAGGGGTCGGGACCGCCGTAGCCGGAGGTGCACTCCCACATCACCTCGGAGTCGAACTTGTTGAACGGGTAGCCGACCGGGCGGTAGGTCTGCCTCTTGGGGACGTTGAAGGCGAAGCCGAGCGAGCCGACCGTGTCCTCGGCGAGCCGGCCGTCGCTCCTACGGAGCACGACTGCGGAGTAGTCGAAGTTGGTGTTGCCGCGCTTCGCCCAGGCCTTCTTGGTGTAGATCACGTCCCAGGTCCACTGGCCGAAAGGCTCCGCGCCACGATCGTAGGAGGGCACGAAGGTGAGGTCCTTCGCCCAGCCGCCCCGGCCGGGCTCCTTGACGCAGTGTCCGGCGGTGAAGATCACGCTCCGGTTCCTGGCGTGGACGACGGCCGCAGAGCAACTGTAGGAGCCGACCTTGGTGATCCTCCCGAAGACCTTGCCGTTGGTCGTGTTCGGGTAGACGTTGGGGTCGGAGACAGCCTCCGAGGTGAATGGGCCGAACCCGGCCGTCTCCGCCGACGCACGTGGGGCAGCCAGACCGGCGCCCACCGGAGGCCGGCCGTCGACGTAGCCGGGGCCCCCGTCGCTGCCGCCCCGGGCCGGGTAAGCGTCGGCGTTGGCGCTCGGCTCCTCGCGCAGGAGTTCGAGCGGGACGGCGTGGCGCATCTGAGAAGGCGTCCAGCGTGGGCTGCCGCCGCTGCCGGTCGCCGAGCGCTCGTGAGCGACGATGCCGTTACCCACAGAGGCGGCTGAGGCGCTACCAGTGGCGATCGTGAGGACGACGGCCAGCGCCGTCAAACAGCCGGCCGCGACCCACGCCCACGGCAGCTTTCCCCTGCCCCGCTCTCGGTCACTCATCCCCAGCCTCCGTGCTCGCTTGCCTGGCCGACAGTCTGGCAGCTCAGGCGGTGGCGTCAGCTCGCAGACGCGGGATCGCGGCGAGCCGGGCGTCGCGGCTGACCGCGCCGATCTCCGCCGGCAGTTCGGCCAGGCGGACGTTGCCGATCGTCTCCAGCTCCTCGTCAAGCGGGAGGAAGAAATCGTCGTAGTGGGTGGGGACGATCAGCTTCGGGTCGAGCTTCGGCAGGATCCGCTCCCAGTAGCGCTCGGTGAAGTTGCGGCCGGCAACTCCGGCGAGGAAGACGTCGACCTCACCGGGCTTGACCCGAAGCGCGTCATCGAGCAGATCGGCGCTGCCCTGGTGGTAGAGGGTTGTCCCGGCGACCCGGATCTCGATTCCCCAGACCTGGCCGCAGCGGTAGGCGCCGGGGTTGAGGCCGTCGAGGTGATCGCAGGTGAGCTCGCCGTCGAAGGGAACCGAGACGCCCAACAGCAGCTTCGAGTGGCGCGACGGCGTGAAGGCGACCTCGAACGGGCCCAGCTCGTAGGTGGCGTAGGGCTCGACGACGACGGTCTGATCAGCGAGCCCGTGCAGGCCCATCAGCCGCAGAAGCGACTCCGAGCCGTAGGCGGAGCAGCCATAGCGGCGGGCGAGGGCCGGTGCATCGACGGCATGGTCGAAGTGCGTGTGGCCGATGAGGATGCCGACGACCTCCTCGGCAGTGCCTTCAGGGACGTCGGGCAGCGGCGGGCAGTAGCGGTCGAGCAGGGCCTCGTCGGGGAGGGCCTGGCGCCGCAGCAGCAGGGACGAGAGCGGCACCCGGGAGATGTAGGGGTCGATGTAGAGGTGGCGGCCCTCGTAGCTGATCCGGTAGCCGGAGACCCCGAGCCACTCGACCTCGAGCCCCGCCGGGAGCTCCGCCCCGAGCTCGACGGCTCGGCCCTCGAGTTCGACCGCCGCCTGCTCTGAGGCCCGGTCGGACTCACCGCGCTTGGGAATGTTTCGGACCATCTCGGCCAGGTGGCGCAGGGGCGAGGGCATCGAGTTCAGCCTAGATCAATGACTCCCAGCCGTCGTTCAGCGCCCCGTAAGCTGGGTGCTGGACCCTGCACCAATGAATGCTCGCCTCCCGATCAAAATGCTCCGCACCCTGCTCCTGCCGCTGCTCGCGCTGGCCCTGATCGCCGCCGGCTGCGGCTCCGACGAGGGCGACAGCAGCACGGGCGCAGCGACGACGACCGCCGAGGACCCGGCGGCCGGTCCGGCTGTGGCCGAGGACTCGGCGGGGGCGCAGGTCGCCGACGGGGAGCAGAGCGAGCCGAAGCCGAAGGGCACAGCGATCACGACCGCGGAATCGCCGTTCGGCGAGGTCCTCTTCGACGGCGATCAGCGGGCCATCTACCTGTTCGACAAGGAGCAGGGCAGCGAGAGCGAGTGCTACGAGGACTGCGCGGTCGAGTGGCCGCCCGTGCTGACCAAGGGCACGCCGGCGGCAAGGGGCGACGTCAGCCAGGGCAAGCTGGGGACGACCAAGCGTGACGACGGCAGCACCCAGGTGACCTACAACGGCCGCCCGCTCTACTACTACCAGGACGATCCCAGCGGGGTCGTCGGCTGCCACAACGTGCCCGGCTTCGGCGGCCTCTGGCTGGCCGTCAACGCCTCCGGCAACGCCGCCTGAGCCCGCGCCTGGCGGCTGGCGGGATAGCGGCAGCCGCGCTCGGCTCTAGTAGCTGATGCCTCTCTTCACCTTCTGGCGTTCGCTCTCTTCGACGGCGCCCTTCTTCTCGAGCGTCTCGCAGGCGGCGGCGATGTCATCGGCGAGCGTGCCCACCATGGTGTGGCTGAGGGTGAGCTTGACCAGCGCCCGCAGCATCTTCACATGGTCGGCCTTCGGCGGCATCGTGTAGGCGGGGAGCATCCAGCCACGCTCGGCTGCAACCTGCCAGGCGATGTCGAACTCGTCGTACTTCCTCTCACCGTCGAGGTTGAAGGCGACAAGCGGCAGTTGTTCCTCACCATCACCGATCAGCTTGAAGTGCCCCATATCGCGGAGGCGATCGGCGAGCAGCTTCGTATTCGCGTGCATCAACTTCATCACGTAGCTATAGCCCTCGTGGCCAAAGCGGACGAAGTTGTAGTACTGCGCCAGCACCATCGACGCGCCGGTCGAGAAGTTGAGCGTGAACGTCGCATCGCGCTTGCCGAGGTAGTTCTCGTAGAAGATCAGATCCTCGGCGAGGTCCGCCGTCTCGCGGAAGATCAGCCAGCCGATCCCCGGGTAAACGAGCCCGAACTTGTGGCCGGAGACGTTGATCGACCGCACCTGCTCGAGGCGGAAGTCCCACTCCCGGTCGGGATAGATGAACGGCCAGACGAAGCCACCGCTGGCGGCGTCGACGTGCAGGGGCACGTCGAGGCCTTTGTCGTGCTTGAGCTCGACCAGCAGCTTGTTGATCCCCTCGATATCGTCGGAGTGACCGGTGAAGGTCGTGCCGAGCACCGCGGCAACGCCGATCGTGTTCTCGTCGATGTGGGGCTCAACGTCCTCGGGGCCGATCGTGTACTTGTCGGGCTGCAGCGGCACGACCCGCGGCTCGACGTCGAAGTAGCGGCAGAACTTGTCCCAGACGACGTGCACGTCGCCGCCGAAGACCAGGTTCGGTTTCTCCGTGCCCTTGCCCGCCGCCTCGCGGCGCTCGCGCCACTTCCACTTCAACGAGAGGGCGCCGAGCATGATCGCCTCGGAGGAGCCCTGGGTGCGGGCGCCGGTCGTCGCGCCGGGCGCGTTGTAGAGAGTGGCGAGCATCCGGATGCAGCGCTGTTCGATCTCAGCCGTCCGCGGGTACTCGGCGTGATCGATGAAGTTGCGGTGCAGGTTCTCGGCGATCACCCGCTGCGCCTCGGGCTCCATCCAGGTGGTGACGAAGGTCGCCAGGTTGCGCTCGGGAACGCCATCGAGGACTATCTCCTCGAAGATCAGCCGCATTGCATCGACGGCGGGCATGCCGGCCGTCGGCAGTTGGCCATCGGGCGGGCCCTCGAGCAGGAACTTGTTGCCGAAGCGGCTGAGAAAGTCGTCGTCGGCTTCGGTCAACTTCATCGGAGGCTCCTTCGCTTGCTTGTCCCGCGAACGCAGCCGTCCGCCGGGCCGAGATCCTACGTGGCCGGCGGCCTCGGCGCCGTGCTGATCTTCCCTCCGTGCCGGGCAGCCGGCCGGGGGGTCCGTCCACTCTCGGCTCGATCGCTTTCGGGATCTCGGCGATCGCCCCCTTCGTCGTGCCCTCGACCGGCACGGTGCTCAACCTCGCCTGGGTCAACGGCTTTACGGCGCTCGGCGCTCTGGGCTTCCTGCTCGGCGCCCTGCTGCTCCTGCCGGAGGCGGCGGAGGGTGACGCTGAGGCGAGCGCAGCGGCCGGTTAACGAGGAGCGGGGGTCCGCCCGAGTGGACGAACCCCCGCTTCCGCGAACCTTGGATCAGAGGCCGGCTGCGGCCTCGTCCTCGCCGAACTGGACAACGCCGTAGACGACGTAGATGCAGATGAAGAACACACACAGCGACCACCAGGGGTTGTTGCCGCCGATCGAGAACAGCGCGCCAATCGCACCGAGGCTGCCCCCGATGATCGCGATCACGCGTCCATACGTGTTCCCCGCCATCAGCGAGAAGCCTCCGGTCAACTGGACCACGCCGAGAATAATCAGCACCCAGCCCAGCGTGTTCAGGTTGTCGAGAATGAATCGAGTGTCGCCGACGAAGATGCTCGCGTCGTCAAGCGCTCCGATCCCGTAGATGATGTTGATGAAACCGACAATCAGCAGCATTACTGCCGCGAAAACGACTCTGCCTGTACCTCTCACGTCTTGCTCCTATCGGTAGTCGATAATCCATTTCCGCGAGCGCTCACCGTGCCGGTGATGGATCGAGACTGGCGCAGGGGGCGCTGGCGTCGCAGGTATTCTGCACATCTGGCCGGACGTGTGCCGTGTCGCGCGGTGGACTGGCGTTCAGGCTGCGGCGGCGGCGGCCGCAGACGGCGCGGCCATCGGCGTTGCCGGCAGTCTCCGCGTGAACCAGAAGGCAGCCACGACGATCGTGGCGACCGCCGCAAGAGCGGTCTTCAGGGCGGTCAGCTGGGCGTCGTCATAAGCCTTAGCCGTCGCCTTCGCCTGCTCCGATGAGAGCCCGGCCTTGGTCGCCTCCGACTCAACTGAGCTGCCGGCGATAAAGGGAATCCCCTTCTCCGTCTTCTTCGACAGCTCGGTGCGGACCTGCGGCGGCAGGTTCGGGTTGTTCTCGATGTTGTTGTCGAAGGCGCCGGTCAGGCCCGTCAGCAGGATCGAGCCGATGATCGCCGTGCCGAGGGCCGAGCCGAGGAACTGCGAGGTGCCCTGCAAGCCGCCGGCCTCGCTCGAGCGCTTCTCGTCGACGGAGGAGAGGTTGACGTTGCCAAGCTGGGAGGCGAGCAGCCCGAGGCCGATACCGACGAATGACATAGCTCCGAGGAACACGGGCTCGTCCAGGGTCGAGCTGATCGAGGCAAGCAGGGCGATCGCCCCCGCCAGCATGAACAGCAGTCCGACCCGGACGATCCGCTTCGGTGAGAAGCGGCTCGACAGGCGCGAGGCCCCGAGCGCGACGACGAACAGGCCGATCGAGAGCGGCAGGATCTGGATGCCGGTCTCCAGCGGGTCCTTGCCGAGCACGATCTCCAGGTAGAGCGGCAGTACGAAGAAGGTACCGGCGAGGACCATGAACATCGCGGCAAACACCGACAGCCCGGCCCGCAGCTGCGGGATCTTCAGCATCTCGAGCCGGATCAGGGGATCGCGATCGAGGCGTGTCATCCGCTGCTCCCAGAGGACGAAAAAGCCGAGCAGGACGATGCCGGCGAGGATCAGGAAGGGGACGACGCTGAAGCCGAAGGGGGTGATCTCGGTGCCGCCGATGGCCAGAGCGCCTTTCGGATAGATCCAGCCCCAGTCGGTGCTCTGCACGACTCCGAGCACGGCAATCGCGAGGCCGCTGATTGATAGGGCCGCGCCGACGCCGTCGAGCTTGGGCCGCCTGTCGCCCTGGAAGGGGGCCTCCTTGATCACGACCGAGGCGAGCAGCAGCCCGGCCATGATGAAGACCTCGGCCCCGAACACGTAGCGCCAGCTGAACTCGGTCGAGACATAGCCGCCGATGATCGGTCCACTGGCCGCAGCGGCGCCGGCGATACCGCCGATCACGCCGTAGGCGGCGGCGCGGTCACGGCCCTTGTAGTTACCGGCGACGAGGGCGGCGATCGCGGGAATCATCAGGGCGGCGCCGACGCCCTCCAGCACGGACCAGCCGATCATCAGGATCGTGATGTTCGGGGCCGCGGCGGTGATCCCGGCGCCGGTCGCGAAGATCACGAGGCCGATCCGGAACGCGCGCCGGCGGCCGATCACGTCACCGATCTTGCCGCCGGCCATCATCAGCGACGCCATCGTCAGCGTGTACAGCGTGATCGCCAGCTGCATCTTGGTCACGGTCGTGTCGAGGTCCTGAACGACCTCGTTGATCGAGACGTTCATCACGGTGCCGTCGAGCACCATCACGAACTGCGCCGAGGCCAGCGCGATGATCACCCGCCACTTCTTCACCGCGATGCCCGCCGGGCCGGGTCGGCGGGCATGCGCTTCACCTGAGCGGCTCCGCGCTCAGGAGCCGAGGATCTTCGCCTTCTGGGCCGCGAACTCCTCCTCGGTGAGGATCCCCTGGTCCTTCAACTCGGCCAGTTCCTTGAGCTGGGTGATCGAGGACTCCTGGGGGGCTGCCGGTGCAGGGGGCGGCGCTGCATATTCCTGCTGCGGGGCCTGCTCGGCTGCCTGCTGCTGCCAGCGCTCGCCCTGGCGGCGCGAAACTCGGTTGCTGACGGCGGTGGCGGTTCCGGCGATCGCCGCTGTGCGGGCGACTCCGCGAATCAATCCTGGCATCGGACCTCTCTCTTTCTACGACTTGGCTTCGGCGGCGTCGAGCGCCGCGAGGATTGCCTGGACCGGGATCCGGCCGTTGGCGACGAGCTGGGCGCCGTTGCGACGCAGCGCCGCGGCGAAGGGCGCGGCCCAGCTGTTCTCATAGACGAGCAGGGCCGCCGATGTGCCCGGCTCGAGCGCCTCGCCGGCCTCGGCGATATCGCTCTCGTCGAGCAGCCCCGAGGCTGCGCCAACCAGATCCGCGAGGCCGTCGATCGCGCCGACATCGGCGAGCTCGAGCGCCGCGACTGTGCCGTCCTCGGCCTTCGTGATGAAGGCGAGATCGATGATTCTGACGATCCCCCGCTCGACCAGATCGAGGAGAATCGGAACCCCCTCGCCGCTCGGTTGCCGGTCCGGCCACTCGATCACAACGTAGTCGATCGGCCCCATCTCGTCGATATCTTCAGCGCTCATGGCCGCGAGCATATAGAAGGCCGAAAGTTTTCAGCTGCCTGCGTCAGCGTCCGCCCGGCGAGCCGATGCCCTGGCGATCCCGAGCCGCGGCGATCTCGTGGTCGGCGGGCTCGCGGAAGCTGCGGGCGACGCTCGCCTCCAGCATCCTGATCTGAGCCTCGACGGCGGGCTGCCGATCGGGCGGCGCGGCGGCGTGCAGATCCTCGAGCAGCGCCCGCAGCCTACGGGTGACCTGGACCGAGGTCTCGCCGAAAAACCGCGCCTCGTCGAGCGCGATGCTGAGGAAGTCCTCCCAGGTCGGCGCCGGATAGCGGAAGCGGACCGTACCGGCACCGTCACGTTGCTCTCCCGGCGTCAGGCGCCGACCCGCGAGTAGTCGCAGCAGCATCTCGATCTGATCGAGTGACTGCACTGACGTGGTTGGGTCGTTGACGCCCGGCGAGAGGGCCTTCGAGGAGATGTCGGCGAGTAGCCGGAAGACGAAGGCCGGGTCCTGGCGCATCGTCCGCTCGTCGCCGACGGCGATCGACCTGCGTAGCCGCTCGTCCTCGATGTCTTCGCCCTCCCCGTGGATTGCGAACAGCGGCGCGTCCCAGGCGATCAGGTCGCCGACCGGCGGGATCAGCTCGATGACCACATCCGCCTCGGCGGCGATCGCGACGAGCCCGTGGGTGTCGACGCTCTGCAGCACGGCCGGCTCCTGGCCGTAGGTGACGACCCGTGAAGGCTCCGCGGCCCCCTCGCCGCCGTCGACCTCCTCGATTCCGCCGGCCTCGGGGCCCTCGACCGGCTCCGGGTAGACGCGCTGCATGACCGCGGCTCCGTCTCTGCCGAGATCGCCGACGACCACAGCGACCCGCAGGCCCTGGGTCGTCTTGCTGATCAGCCGCAGGAACATGACCATGCTCAAGAGCAGCATGATCAGCGAGACTGAGACGGAGAGATCAGGGATGAAGTCCGCGTTGTCAGCCGGCTCGATCTTCCGTAGCACCAGCAGGGCGTAGATGAAGGTGGCCATGAAGATGCCGAGCGAGATCTTCGTCGTTGGGTCGCGAAGGAAGCGGCGCAGCATCCGCGGGGAGAACTGGCTGGAACCGAACTGGACCGCGAGCAGCAGAATCGAGAAGACGAAGCCGGTGAAGGTGATCATGCCCCCCGCCAACGCGCCCAGGATTCCCTGCGCCGCGCTGGCGCCGAACGAGACCCCGATCGCGTCGCCCGTTCGCTCGTCGATGTCCGGCAGGATGATGCCCATCACGACCGCGAGCGCCCCGAGGATCGCCGGCACGATCCAGATCGAGTTGCGGATGTACTCGTAGATCCGCCATTTGGTTCGCCAGGACATCGGAGCACCTCGGAGTTCGGAAACTGGGATTCGGCCTCGGAGCCGAGCGCCAGAGCCTAGCTAGGCGCCCATCAGATCGACGACTGCGCCGGTGTGGCGCCGCCCTTGATCTTGACCGCCGATTCCAGTTCCTGTTCGGTGAAGCCGCCGAGGACGGCGCCCTCGGCCGCGTAGTGGTAGAGGGCGACGCCAAAGATCCCGGTCAGAGCCTTCTGGATCAGGAGGGCGACGGCCAGGATGACCGCGCCGACGATCACCAGCAGCGCCCCGCCGAAGCCGCTGGTCCCCCAGAGCAGCACCCCGAGCCCGATCAGGGCGGCGGCGGGGAGCACGCCGAAGAGGAAGACCGCGCCACCGATCGCGATGTTGCCGGTCACCTGTTGGCCCCAGCGCGACTTGAACAGCGTTCCGGAGCGCTTCAGCGTCTCCAGTGGACCGGTGCCCTCGAGGGCGATCACCGGTACCGCGAGGAAGGTCACGAGCGCCCAGCCGATGTCGAGGACCCGGCCGACGATCGCGCCGAAGATACCGCCCTGGTCCTCGATCGCGCTGATGATCACGCCGACCACGGTCGAAAAGAAGGCCCATCCGGCGACCTGGCGGAGGCGACCGCGAGCGACCGCGAGGCCGTCGCTGACGCTCGCCTCTTCGCCGCGGAAGATCTTGTCGGCCGTGGCAGCAAGGCCGACGCTGAAGTAGATCCCCACGAAGGCAAGGATGTAGAAGCCGAGCACGGCCAGAGGCGCTCCCGGAGCGATCTCGCCCTCCTCGATCAGGTAGAGGCCGGGGCCGAGGGTGATGATCGCCAGCGGGATCGTCGCGAAGGCGCCGTAGATCGGGAAGCGCATCAGCCGCCGATGCTCGCGTAGTACGGCCCAGCTCTTCTTGGTCAGCTCCCAGCCCGCTCTAATCCGTTTCATCGTCTGCTCAGCTCTCCTTGCCTCGCGATGGGAGTGGAGTGTCCCAGATAACCGGCACCAGGTCGGGGCGCTTGGGCTTGATCCCGTCGCCGGAGGAGATGCCGCGCAGCCGGCGCAGCATCCAGGGGGCGAGGTAGCGCCCGGCCCAGTAGGCGGTGCCGGCGATCCGCGCCGGACGCGAGGGAGGCGAGTGGGGCGGCAGGGACGCCTCCCAGGCCGGATCGAGGTCGCTGATCCCGAGCGTTGCCGCGGCGACGTCGGCCATCCGCTGATGGCCGAACGGACTCGCGTGCAGACGGTCCGACGACCACATCGCCGGATGGTTGACTCCGTCGGACTCGAGATCGACCAGCAGGGCGCCATGCCGCTCGGCGATCTCCCGGATCACCCGGTTGAAGCCCTGGATCCGCGGCGAGTAGCGGGACGTGCCAAGCGAGATCGAGCCGGCAATATCGGGGTAGTTGACGACCAGCACGCTCGCCCCGCTCGCCCGCAGCCCCGAGACGATCGCCTCGAGGTCGTCGGCGCGTGCGTCGAGATCGACCTCGCGGCGGAGGATGTCGTTGACGCCGCCGAGGATGCTGGCCAGATCCGGCTCCAGCTCCAGCGCCGGCTCGAGCTGCTCGGCCCGGATCTGCGGCAGCTTCCGCCCCCGGATCGCCAGGTTCGCGTAGCGCAGCTCGGGGTTGATCGCGGCCAGCCTCTCCGCCAGCCGATCGGCCCAGCCCCGGTGCCGTGTCCCACCCTGCGGATCAGGGTCGGCCAGGCCCTCGGTCGTCGAGTCCCCGAGCGCCACATAGCGATGGAAATCAGCTGAAGAGTCTGCCGCCACGGCCTGAACTGTTAGCGGATCAGACGGTCGAATGGCTGTCTGCATCGCGCACCTGATCCCGAGGTTGAAATCGTCCCCGATATACGGGGTGGATTTCAACCTCGCCGCTGCTCAGCCGGCCAGCCGCTCGCCAAGCCGCGAGTGGCGGCTGGTGGCGTCGGTGTTGGCCAGCGCCCGCTGTACGGCGCGTGGATCGCAGGCGAGGACGCAGAGCTTCTGGGCGCGGGTCACCGCCGTGTAGAGCAGGTTGCGGGAGAGGAGCTGGGGGGCGTGGGAGCTGTGCAGACAGACGATCACGGCGGGGATCTCGAAGCCCTGGGCCTTGTGGACGGAAGCGCAGAAGCCGCCGCGTAAGGCCCGCGCGTCCTTGTACGGAAGGGTCAGCAGCTCTCCCAACTCGGTCTCCAGATAGAGGAGGGAGTCGTCCTCGTCGGCGGAGTCGATCACGAACATCGTCCCGTTGGCGATCTCGAGCTCGGGGATCGAGCGGGTGATCAGGACCTTCTCGCCGACTGAGAACTGACCGTTGAGGACCCTTTCGTTCGACCCGCAGAGGATCTCGCGCATTCGGCTATGCAGGGAGTCGATCCCCATCGGCCCCTTGTACTGAGGCGCGAGGACCTGCACGTCGCGGACCGGGTCGAGCCCGTACTGGGCCGGAATCCTCTCGGTCGCGATCCGGATCACGTCGTCGGAGAGGGCCTGGGCGGAGTGCCGCCGGTGGATGAAGAAGTCCTGCTCCTCCTCGGCGTGAGGGACGGAGCGCGGTTGCTCGCCCTTGCGGATCGAGTGCGCGGCGCCGACGATCATCGAACGCCGTGCCTGACGGAAGACGTGGCCGAGCCGCACGGTCGGCACGATTCCGGACTCGATCAACTCGAGGAACGGCTTACCCGGGCCGACGGGGGGGAGCTGGTCGGCGTCGCCGATCAAAACCAGGTGGGTTTCGGGCCCGACGC
Source organism: Acidobacteriota bacterium (assembly GCA_032122625.1). Classification (GTDB taxonomy): domain Bacteria; phylum Actinomycetota; class Thermoleophilia; order Solirubrobacterales; family 70-9; genus CAXMST01. The sequence goes on along the minus strand of JAQBGG010000052.1, from coordinate 14,684 downwards.
CGGCGATCAGGTGTCGGCAGATCTCCAGGGAGAGCATCGAGGACTCGTCGACGATGATCAGATCGGCCTCCACCGGGCTGCTCTCGTCGCGGCCCGGGAAGTCGCCGGGGATCCACTCCAGTGCCTTGTGGATCGTCTGCGCGGCGACGCCGCCCGTTGCCTGGGTGAGCCGGCGGGCGGCGCGGCCGGTCGGCGCGAGCAGCCGCAGCTCGAGTCCGCGCGCCTCCGCCATCTGCGCCAGCGCGTGGGTCAGGTGGGTCTTGCCGGTTCCCGGACCGCCGGTGATCAGCGAGAGGCGATGGGTGAGGGCGTTGCCGGTCGCCTCGCGCTGCTCTGGGGTGAGATCACCGAACTCGCCCGGGTTCGGCGGCTTGCTCCAGGCTGGCTTCGAGCGGGCCATACCCCCCAGGGTCGCGGCCAACCAGCGCTCGGCCTCATAGGTCCAGTCGCGGTAGACGAGCTGGCCCTCGAGCGTGAGGCCCGCCGTGGCGCTGATCTGCCCGATCGAGGGTTCGACATCGGGGCCCAGCAGGGTCCGCATCGCCGCCACCAGCTCGACGATCGGCAGGTGAGTGTGGCCGCGCTGCTCGGCCTCGGCAATCGCGTGCACGGCGGCGGCGTGCATTCGCTCGGGCGATCGGGGATCGATCTCGAGAGCCAACGCAAAGCGGTCGGCGCTGGCGAAGCCGACCCCGTGGATCGAGGTCAGCGAATAGGGGTCGGCGCTGATTAGCTCGGCCGCATCGCCGCCGTGGGCCGCCATCAGCTCGGAGACGTGACGGGCGAGCCCGTGCGGTGCGAGCAGCGTGTAGAGGCGACGCTGGGCGCGACGCTCGACCCAGTCCTCCGCGGCCTCCCGGGCCCGCACCGGTCCGATCCCCGAGAGCGAACGGAACGCCGCCTCTGGGTCGCGGTCGATCACCTCGAAGACGTCGGCACCGTGTTCGTCGATCAGCTTCGCCGCCCGTGAGGCGCCGATCCCCGGCAGGGTCTTCAGATACTGGCGGGCGCCCTCGACGCCGGCTGGATCGAGTGGTTCGGCTTCATGCGTACGAAGCTGCAGGCCGTGTTGGGAGTGCTCCTCGAAGACGCCCTTGAGGCGGGCTCGAGCGCCCTCCTCGAGGTGCCCGAGCGGCCCGATCACGCAGAGTGGCGAGCCATCGCTGAGTGAGACGTCGGCGACGACGAAGGCGCCGTCCTCGGAGCTGAAGCGGACGTGCTCGATTCGCACCTCGCCCTCGAACGGATCACCGGGGGTGGGGTGGACGTCGAGCAACGCCTCCTGTTCGGGCTTTGGGTGCACCAATCGAAGGTAGCCGGAACGGCGGCGCTTATCTCCCCCCGGACCGTGCAGTTTCGCCTACTCGATCGGCCCCTGCCTGCCGGGGTCGGGGCTCAACATCACCGCCTGGAGCTTCGCCGGCAGGATCAACGTCTCGCTGGTCGCCGATCCCGAGATCGTCCCGGACCACTGGGGCCTGATCGACGAGATCGGCGAGGAGCTGACCGGCGCCGGTGCGGCGGCGGCGAGCGCCTAGGCCGGCTCAGCCCGCGAGCCAGATCGCGCCGTCGCGGATCTCGACCGGGAAGGTCTTCAGCGAGCGCGAGCCGGTGGTCGCCTTGACGGCGCCGGCGAGCGGCTTGAACGCGCCCTGCGGGCCGCGTGTCATCTTGCCGGTGGAAACGTCGAAACGGGCGCCGTGCCAGGGGCACTCCAGACAGCCGTCCTTGGCCACCTCACCCTCGCCGAGCGAGGCGAACAGGTGCCGGCAGCGATTCGAGAGCGCGAACGGCTCGCCGCCGCTGATCCCCACAGCGAGCGTTCCATGCGGGGTCTCCTCGACCACGGCAACCTGGGAGTCGCCCAGCTGATCGACGTTGACGAGCGGCTGGTCTGATGAGCGTCCGGAGGCCATGCAGGAACTATCCCACAGATACAGCGTCTTCTCGCGAGCTAATCCTTGGAGCCGTGGCTACCGCGTCTGATCAGTCGCTGATGCCGGTGACGTCGCTGATCTGGACGGCGACGATGTTCGCTGCATTGATCCGAGCCGACGAGCCGGGATTCGACTTCGAGCATTGGAGGTTCAGGTTCTGCCCCTCGGTTACCTCGAAGAGGGCCGTCAGCGTGAAGTTGTCCGACGTGCCGTCGGCCCGAACCGGCTGATCTCGGCTGGTCGCAGTCGATCCGGTCCCTCCGCCTCCGTTGATCAAGCGGCAGCTGACCGTGCTGGGGATGGGGTTGACGGTTTGAGCTTCGACCGAGGAGGTGGCGAAGTACGCGCCGGGCGGCACGGCGAGGCTGACGACGGTCGAGCCGAACGGGCTCGAGCTGAAAGCGTCGAAGTTGACCGAGCCGCTCGCCTGGAATCCATGGCTCGGGCCTGGCAAGACCCCATTCGCGAGATCCTTGCCCTTCAGGGTTCCGTTCTTCACCTTGGCGCTGATCACCGCGTTCTTCTTCAGCTGTTTGGTGCCAACACTCTTCTTGCCCAGCTGGCCGGCCGCGTAGGCACCTCCGCCACAGAGGACGACGAAGGCGAGCAGCGTGACCATCACGTTCGCATAGGTCAGCTTTGGAAAGGCTCTCACGGGCGCGCCGCCAAGTATAGGTGGATCCAACTGTCCTTCCTCCAAGCTCAGGATGAGCTATTCAGGTGAAAGGAAGCAGCCCAGCCTGGCGCGGAGGCCGTCGGTAACCTCGGCCGATGCCCCTGGCTCGCCCAGCGCCGCTCCGGCGCGAGATCGAATCCGCTTTCCCCGAGCGTCCCTTCACGGTCGTCTTCTGGGACGGCAGCGAACTGCCTGCTACCGGAGGCGAGGGCCCGACCTTCACCGTGCGCTCGCCACAGGCCGTCGCCCACGCGCTGCGGGCGCCCGGCCAGCTCGGCCTCGGCCGCGCCTACGTCTCGGGCGAGCTCGCGGTCGATGACATCGACGGGGTGATCGCCTTGCTCGATTCCTGGAAGCCGCCGCCGGTTGATGCCACCACGCGCCTGCGGCTGACCGTCGCCGCGATCAGGGCGATGGGGCTGACCCGGCCACCGAAGCCGCCCCGCTCTGAGCTCGTACCGAAGGGGACCCGCCACAGCCGCGAGCGCGATGCCCGCGCCGTGCGCCACCACTACGACGTCTCGAACGAGTTCTTCACCCTCTTTCTCGACGAGTCGATGACCTATAGCTGCGCCTTCTTCTCCCGCGATGACAGTTCCCTGGAGGCGGCGCAGCGGGCGAAGCTCGATCTGACCGCGGAGAAGCTCGCCATCGGCTCCGGCGATCGGGTGCTCGACATCGGCTGCGGCTGGGGCAGCTTCGCGATCACGGCGGCTGAGCGCGGGGCCGAGGAGGTCTTGGGGGTGACGCTCTCGGAGCCACAGGCCCGCCTCGCCCGGGAGCGGGTGGCCGCCGCCGGCTTCGCCGACCGCGTCCAGATCGCGGTCGTCGACTACCGCGACCTGACCGGCACCTACGACGCGATCGCATCGATCGGCATGGTCGAGCACGTCGGCGCCGAGAACATCGACCTCTATGCCGAGCGCGTGGCGGGACTGCTGACGCCGGAGGGGCGGCTGCTCAACCACGGGATCACCCGCCTGCGCCACACCGACCCCGAGGCGGGCCCGTTCTCGGAGCGCTACGTGTTCCCCGACGCCGACCCGGTCCACCTCTCGCGGGTGCTCTTGGCGCTGGAGCGCGCCGGACTCCGCACCCTTCACGTCGAGGAGTACGGCGACGACTACGCCGAGACCCTGCGCCACTGGGCTCGCCGCCTGGACGAGAACCTCGAGCGGGCGACGAGCCTCGCCGGCGAGGAGCGCCTGCGGGTCTGGCGCCTCTACCTGCGCGCCGCCCGCAACGGCTTCGAGATCGGCTTCACCTCGATCTACCAGGTGCTCTGCTCGCTGGCTTCGGCCGGCGCTACGTCTCGCCCCTGAGCACCCCGAGCAGCTGTCCCTCGGGCACCGAGGGCGATCGCGGGATCAGCCGAGCCGGCGCCCGGCAGCGGGGCGGCTATCGTGGAACGTGATGCTCGCACCGCGCCTTTCATTTGTGGAGTTCCCCGCCGATGACACCGAGCGCGCTCGACGCTTCTGGGGCGGTGTGCTCGGCAGCGAGCCTGAGCCGCGTGGTCCCGCTCAGGGCGAGGGCTGGCAGACGGCGGTGGCGGAGTCCGGCGCCGCGGTAGGCGTCCACGCCCGTGGCCCGGGTCCCGGTGACTCCTTCTCCCTTCCCTACTTCGAGGTCGATGACCTCGCCGACGCGGTCAGCCGCGTCGAGCAGTTCGGCGGCAGCATCGTCCACCCGGGCGAGCGCTGGACGATCTGCAAGGACTCGGAGGGCAACCCCTTCGCGCTCTCGGGGCCGGCTGCGGCTTGAGGTTGAGGGCCGCGCGCAGACCTCCGGCGTCGAAGGGTCACGTTCCTCGGAATTATTCCGAGTTCTGTGACCCCTCGAGCGCGTAGCTACGCTCAGCCGGTAAGCGACCGAGAGGAGTGGCCATGGCATACGCGATTGCACGGGTTCAGATCGCCGATTACGAGAGCTTCATCGAGACCTTCCAGGCGGGGGGTAAGGAAAAGCGGGCAGAGCACGGCTCCCGGGGGGTGACGGTATTCCGCAGCGCCGAGAATCCAACCGAGCTGATCAACGTCTTCGACTGGGATCGCGACGGCGTCGAGGCCTTCATGGCCGATCCTGAGGTTGGCGAGATCATGGCCGCGGCCGGCCTCCAGGGCCCGCCCGAGTTCACCTTCGTCGAGCGGATGGCCGAGCTCGACGCCTGAGCCTGACGCCGCTGCAGCCGGCCGGTCCTCGCCGGGACCTAGGCTTACGGGATGCAACGCGACCTGAAGATTCGCGGCTACACCGTCGCCCAGTTTCCGAACGCGCCGCTCTGGGCGGCGTTTGCCGGCCTGTTAGTGGCGGCCCTCGCCGACGAGGGCACCGTCCATGACGTCGCTCGCGCGGTCTTCTACGTCGGGATCACGATCTGGGCCTACGAGGAGGCCGCCAACGGCGTCAACGCCCTGCGCCGGGGGGTCGGCATCGTCGGGCTGATCTTGATCATGGTCAGCCTCGCCTCGGCGGTGGGCTAACGCTTACTGCTCGGCGGCGGGGTCCGCGCCCTTCATCCGCGCCAGGTAGCGGGCCGCGGACTCCTTGCCCTCGGGGTCGCCGAGCCCGGCAATCAGGCCGTCGGCGTCGGACCAGCTGCGCATCGTTCCGACCATCTCCTCGGTGATGGCGTTGGTGTGGCGCTTGGTCGCAAGCAGCGCCAGCTTCGGCTTGCTCTCAAGCAGCACCGCCAGCTCCTCGACCGACTGGTCGAGCTGCTCGGAGGGGACGACCCGGTTGAGGAAGCCGCAGGCGAGGGCCTCGGCAGCGTCGAAGGGGCGGCAGGTCATCACCAGCTCCTTGGTCAGCGCCGGGCCGATGTCGCGAACCAGCCGGGGGATTCCACCCCAGGCCAGCGGGATCCCGAGGTCGACCTCGGGAATCGAGAAGTTGGTGCCCTCGGCTGCGAGGCGCAGGTCGCAGGCGCCGGCCAACACCACGCCGCCGCCGATGCAGTGGCCGTGGATCTTGGCGATCGTCACCGCGGTCATCTCCTCGAGGGCGTCGGCCATCACCCGGCCGGCGTCGGCGTCGCGGCGACGGTTCCAGGCGTCCTTGGCGGTCGATCCGGCGAAGGCGGTCACGTCGGCACCGGATGAGAAGGCACGACCCCTGCCGGCGACGACAACGACCTTGAGATCAGGGTTGGAGTTGAACCACCTGGCAGCCTCGGCCAAATCGCGCAGTGTGTCCTGGCTGAGTGGGTTCAGCTTCTCGGGCCGGTTCAGGTGCAGCTCGCCTCGCGTGCCCGCGACGGCGACCTCGATCCCCTCGAACGTTGGCTCCTCCATTGCCGGGATCCTACGGGGCCGTCGAGCTGGCTAGGCGGGCAAGTTGGCGATTAGACTCAAGGCCGATGCTGGGAGCGGAGTTCAGGGAGTCGTCACTCGGCGCGGGGTTGCTCGCGGCGCTCACCGCCGTCGTGCTCCTGCCGACCGCAGCCGCCGCCGGCCCGACGGACTGGACGAAGCTGCGGGCGCTGAACATCACCCACCAGGGCGGCGAGGACGAGGCGCCCTCGAACACGATGTACGCGCTGGAGCGCTCGATGCGGCTCGGTGCCGACATGCTCGAGCTCGATATCCACACGAGCTCCGACGGCGATCTGATGGTGATCCACGACGGCACCGTTGATCGGACCACGAACGGCTCCGGCTCGGTCTATGAGATGACCACCAGGGAGATCCAGGCGCTCGACGCCGGCTACAACATCGTCCCCGGCGAGGGCATCGAGAGGGATCTGCCCGCAGCCTCATATCCCTACCGTGGCGTCCGCGTCGGCGATCGCAGGCCGCCGCCCTCCTTCCGGCCCGACGACTTCCGGATCCCGACCCTGGAGGAGGTGATCGACGCCTACCCCAAGGTTCCGATCAACATCGAGATCAAGGGCGCCGCCGACGACGACCTCGACTCCTTCTTCCGCAACGCCGACGCGCTCGCCGCCTATCTAAACGAGCTGGGGCGCAGCAGGGGGATCATGGTCGCCTCGTTCAACGACGAGGCCCTGGCGCGCTTCCACAAAGCGGCGCCGCAGATCGACCTCGCGCCGGCGATCGGCGGCGTCGCCGGCTACGTGCTGAACGGCACCCTGCCGCCGGCTGGCAGCAAGGCCTTCCAGGTGCCGCTTGGCTTCAACGGCATCACCGTCACCGACCAGGCCTTCATCGACCGGGCCCACTCCGACGACTACGGCGTCCACGTCTGGACGATCAACGACCAGCCGACGATGAAGCAGCTGCTCGGTTGGGGAGTGGACGGGATCATGACCGCCGAGCCCGCCCGCCTCGAGAAGGTCCTCTGCCGCAGCGACGCCGATCGCCCCGATCGCCCCGCCTCCTTCCCCGGTCAGCATTGCAACAAGCGGGTCTCGATCGCCTGCGACATCGAGGCGACGACCGTCGAGCTCAACGGCAGCGGTCGCCGCGCGGAGATCACCCTCGAGCGCCACGACGACTTCGACAGCCGCTGTGCCGGCCGCGTCGCCCTCAGGGGCCTGGGAACGACGGCGCGCCGGAAGGGGAGCTTCAGCTTCGGCTGGACCCGCCCCTCCGAGGGTGGCCCAAGCGAGCGCACCGCGACGATCAGGCTCTCGGGCAAGCTCCGCCGCGCGCTCCAGCGCCGCGGCACCGGCCGGGTGCTGGTCCATCCCTACAGCGCCTTCGTCGAGAAGTCTCAGCTCGAGGTTGGCTGACGCCGTTCGCGGCCTGAGCGGGAGGTAGATCAGATCGGCGAGTTGCGTCAGCGGGCGATTGAGAGCCTCGAGGTCGAGGTCACGACGCTCGGCGGCCACGCCCCCGGCTCGACCGGGATCGATCGGCCGGGAGTGCGCGCAGCCGTGACCCCCGCGGCGGCCGAGCGCTCACTCTTCAACTCCGTCTACTACAACGACCCCGTAGCGCTGGCCGAAGCGCTCCCGGATCTCGAGCGTGGCTACGAGCGGGCCGGCGTCCGGGCCTGGACGGTCTGGGTCCCCGATGAGGACCGGGCGACCGCAGCGTTGCTGGCCGAGCGCGGACACACGCTCGACGGGTCCCCGCGCGCGATGTCGTTCTGGCTCGAGGAGCTCGCCGAGCCGCCGCCGGCTCCCGACGGGGTCGAGCGCGACCAGGCGGGCACCTGGCCCCTGGTCGGACGCCTCAACGATGCCGCCTACGGCTACGGCGAGCCCGCCTTCGAGGCGGCGTTCGTCGAGCCGGGCGCAGCGCCGGTTGCCTGGAGCCTCGCCCGGGTCGGCGAGGAGCCGGTGGCCTGCCTCGGCACCGTCCCGAACGGGGACGACGTGCTGGTCACCGCGGTGGCGACGCTGCCGCGGTGGCAGGGGAGGGGGATCGCAAGCTGGCTCCTGCACGCGGCGCTCGAGCGGGCGCGCGAGGCCGGCGCCCGCTCCGCCTCGCTTCGCGCCTCGAAGGCCGGCGCGCCGATCTACGCCCGGCTTGGCTTCCAGGACCACGGCTTCGTCGAGCTTTGGGAGTACCGCCGGCAGGGGACTGGCGGCGCCTAGAGGTCGCCGTCGACCGCGGAGGCCAGCCGCAGCTCGGCGCCGCTTTCATCCGCCGCTCAGCGCTCTTCGGCCAGCCCCCGCTGTCTTGCCCAGAGCGCAGCCTCGGTGCGGCTGTCGACCCCGATCCGCCGGTAGACACTGGTCAGGTGGGTCTTCACGGTCTTCTCGCTGATCTCCAGCCGGCGGGCGATCAGCTTGTTCGGCAGCCCGGCGCCGACGAGCACCAGCACCTCGCGCTCGCGGTCGGTCAGCTCTTCGGGGCCGTCGCCCGCCTGGCGGGCCTGAAGCAGCGCCCGGGCGGCGCTCGCCGCCAGCGGCGACTCGCCTGCGGCAGCGGCCCGCACCCCCTGGAAGAGCTCCTCGGGAGCGGCGTCCTTGAGCAGATAGCCGATCGCGCCGGCGTCGATCGCCTCGAGGATGCCCTTCTGATCGGAGAACGAGGTGAGGATCACGACCCGCGCCTCGGGATCGGCGGCCGTGATCCGCCGGGTCGCTTCGATCCCATCCATCGCCGGCATTGAGATGTCCATCAGGACCACGTCGGGTCCGATCTCGGCGACCCGCTCGACCGCCGCCGCCCCGTCCTCGGCGATCCCACAGACCTCGATGTCGTCGGTCCCCGAGAGCAGGTCGTCGAGGCCGGCGCGGACGACCGGGTGATCCTCGACCAGCAGGACGCGGATCACGGGACCGGTACCTCGACGCGGATCCGCGTTCCTCGACCCGGCTCGGCGTCGAGCTCGAACTCGCCGCCCGCCTCCGTGGTCAGGTCGGAGAGCATCCGCAGGCCGAAGTGGCCCTGGGCGCCGGCCTTGAGGTCGGGCGAGAAGCCGCGGCCGTCGTCCTCGATCTCGAGTCGCGCCTGCCCCGGGGAGGTGCTGACCCGGATCATCAGGTTCTCCGCCCCGGCGTGGGCGACGACGTTGCGAACCGCCTCCTGGGAGATCCGGAAGAACAGCGTCTCGATCTCGGTTGGTAGATCGAGATCGTCGGGGACGCTGGAATCGGCCTGCAGACCTCGGGCATTGACGCCACCGATGATGTCGGAGAGCGCGGCGCCGAGGCCCGCACGGTGCAGGTCGGGAGGGTAGATCTCGACCAGCAGCCCGCGCAGGTCGCGGACGCTCTGGCGCAGGCGCGAGGCGGCTTCCCCCAGCCGGGAGGCATCGCCGCTGTCCAACCGCCCCGCCCGGTTGGCAACGGCGGCGATCGAGTAGGAGACGCCGGCGAGGTCCTGGACGACGCCGTCATGAAGGTCCTGCGCGATCCGGCGCCGCTCCATCTCGGAGGCGTCGATCGCCCGCTCCAGCAGCGCCTCGCGCTCCTCTTGGCCGCGCCTCAGGCGGCGGGCCAGCGAGGCCGCGAGCGGCAGCTGCAGGGCGGCGAGCACCAGTAGGGCGCCGATCAGCACCGGGGCCAGGGTTGACCAGATGCGCTGCCCGGCGGAGTTGACGAAGCTGGAGCGGGTGTAGGTCTCGAACAGCAACGCCTCCCCGGAGCGGCTCTGGATCGGCAGGTAGACCTCAAGCAGGTCGACGTCGCGGGGCTCGAAGCGATTCTCCGGCCGCGAGAGGTCGGTGCGCTCCGCCTCGATGCCGCCGTTCTCGAGGATCCCGAGCTCCTCGGGGCCGAGCTCGAACTGCTCGCCGACCAGACGCTGCTCATCTGAGTAGACGATCCGTGAGTCGGCGTCCCAGATCTTCACCCGGACGATGCCGTCGCGGCCGAGGATGCGGCTGCGGACAACGGAGTCGAGCCGTCGCTGCGCGCGCGGCTCACCGGTGATCAGCCGCGGGCCGACCAGCGGCTCGACGATCCCCTCCCCGGCGAGCGAGCTGACCTGCTTTGCGTCGCGCGTCGCTTCGTCGATCCCCGCCTCCTTGAGCAGATAGGCCGAGACCAGTCCGATCGCGGCGATCGCGAGCAAGCCGGCCAGCGCGAACTGCACGACAGGGCTGCGGAGTCGTGCCCCGATCCCGCGGTTCATATCCTGCTTGGAGGTGGCCGGCGACAAGGGGTCCATTCTCCCGCCTGCACGAGGTGTCGGGCGGCCGCCGCCCCGCGGAGCCGGTCTCCGCGGGACGGTCGGCGCCGACGTGCGGGGGTTTGTCCGGAACGCGGTCAGTCGTGATTGGGCCCGTGCTCGCCGTGGTCATCATCGACGTCATGACCGGGACCGTCGTCGTCGCCCTGGCCGTGATCATCACCCAGGTCATGGCCGACGCCATCGTCGCTGCCGCCGGACTTGGAGTGCTGACCGCCCTTGTGATGGCCTCCCTTGTGATGGCCTCCCTTGTGGTGACCGCCCTTGTGGTGGTGGCCCTTGCTGTGGTGGCCCTTGCTGTGATGGCCGGGGCCATCGTCGGCCCCATTCTTGGCCTGCGATACCGCGGCGCCGCCGAAGATCAGCGCTACTGCCGCTCCGGCCACTGCGATGGTGCGTGCAATCCGGTTTCTCATCTGTTCTCCTCTGATCGTTGGTCGATCGGGTTGGGTTGTCTCGACCAGCTTGGAGCTCCGGAGGTCGCTTTTTCAATCGGACCTTGGTCCTACGACGCGCTGTTGGGTGCCCGTTGAGGGGTCCTAAGACCAATGTCCGATTGATTGCAGGTGCGCCGGGGGCGATCCTCCTTCGAAGCACTGAACAGCGACGGAGGCAGCCGCCCCCGCCGACCCAGACCCAGGAGGAACCGATGAACCGCAGGATCCTGATTCCACTCACGACCGCAGCAGCCGCGATGGCACTGGCTGTGCCGGCCGCCTCGGGTAGCGGCAGCGACGACATCCGCAAGACCGGCACCTGCACCGGCAGCAGCTCCTCCAAGATCAAGGCCAAGGCCCGGGACGGTCGCCTTGAGGTCGAGTTTGAGGTCGACCAGAACCGCAACGGCGTCAAATGGAAGGTCCGCCTCAAGGACAACGGCAAGCGCGTCTTCCGCGGCAGGGCGAGGACCAAGGCCCCGAGCGGCTCCTTCTCGATCGAGCGCAAGATCGCCAACCTCCCCGGCACCGACGCCATAACCGGCATCGGCAAGAACCCGGCGACCGGCGAGCGCTGCGTGGCGAAGCTGAAGATCTGACCGGCGGGTGCCGCCGTCGTCGGGTTAGTTATCCGGCGGCGGCGGTTCGGTCAGGACAGCGAGGTCATCGAGGTCGACCGGGCGGGCACCGGCGCGCTTCATGCTGATCAGATCGTCTCGGCCGGCGATCGCGATCTCGAGCCCGCCGAGCTGGATCACGAGCGCTCCGGCGCGCAGCTCCTCGTAGGGCGGGGCGCCGGGGGCATCGTGGAGCACGTCGATCGCTCCGTCTCGGGAGTCGAACTGCCACAGAGTTGCCCGCGGCAGCATCGCGGCCGAGATATCGATCTCCTCGCTGCCCGGATTCAAGGCGCGCGCCTCCAGCGCCCTCAGGGCATCGGCGAGCCGACCGAGGTTGTCCGGCGTCGGGCGGGGATAGATGTCGATATCGAACGTCGTCCGCATGTGGCCGTGGGTCTGGACCGCGAGCCCGCCAACGACGACGTAGTCGACATCGTGTGCCGCGAGCGTCGCGAAGATCCGCTCGACATCCGGCGGACGCCGGGCGTCGGGATCCTCAGCCTGGGGTGTCATGGCCCGCCTTCCGGAGCTTCCCAGCGAGCCGGTTCGCCGAGATCGCCAGCGCCATGCGCTCAGCCGGCTGCCGCTCCCGGAGCGCCGCCAGGTGCCTGGGGTCGGCCCGCGCCTCCAGCCTGCGGGTGTCGACTCCAGGCTCGTATCCCAATGCCAACAACAGCGCCCGGAGCGTCTCCCAGCGCGGGGAGGTGAGGCCCCGCTCGATCAGGCTGACGGCGGCCTGAGTGGTCCCGGCTCGTCTGGCCAGTGACCGCTGGCTCACACCCTGCTGCAGGCGAGCCTGCCGGATGATCTCGCCGGGAGTCTCCATATATAAAACTATATCAAGCAGCTGAACGGCGTCGGCGCTTCTGCTTCTGCTTCAGCTTCAACTTCGTCTTCGTCGTTTGTGCGACGTTGCCGTCGGTGGGCTTCATCGTCACCGTCACCCGGACCTTCGCCTTGCCCTTACGGCGCAGCCGCTTCGCCAGCTTTCCCTTCGGCTTGATCGCGAGCTTCTCGGCGCCCTCGAGGCCGCTGTGCTCGGCGCTGGACTTGCGAATGTTCTTGCCGGTCAGGGTCAGGTCCGAGGCATAGGGAACGGTGGCGGCCAGGTTTGCGCTGCCCCTGCGCTTGTTGCGTCGCAGGACCTTCGCTGACAGCGTGCAGGGACCGGGCTGCAGGCCGGGTTCGCCGTGGGCTCGGGCCGGGACGAAGTTGCCGATGTCGCTGCTCACGTAGACGACGCCGCGGCAGTCGACGGCGACGGCATAGGGGTAGTCGAAGCCGGTCAGCTCGTTGGGCAGCCCTGCCTTGCAGATCGTGGTGCAGGTCTCGAAACCGACCCCGCCACCGGGTACCACGTCGGCGCCGATCGCAAAGGCAAAGCTGAGGTCGCCCCGGTAGGCGTTGACCCGCTGGTTGCCCGGATCGGCGGCATAGGCCGTGCCGTCGGCGCTGACCCCGAGACCGTTCGGGTTCTTGAGCTCGCCCGGGCCCGAACCCGGCGGAGCGGCCTGGCAGGGGTCGTTGCAGCTCTCGAAGCCGGTTGCGCCGCCGGGGACCACGTCCTTGCCGAGCGCCGCGACGGGCGCCAGCGGAGCGGTGCCGATGATCTGGACCTGGTTGGTGTTGCTGGCGTTGACCCAGAGGCGGCCGGCTGGGTCGAAGTCGAGGCCCTGTGGGGAGGCGAGCGAGCCGGCGCTGCCGTCGCCGACGCCGACCTTGCAGTCGGCGGAGACGCTGCAGACCTCAAAGACGCTGCCGCCGCCTGCGTCGACGTCCTTGCCAAAGGTCCGCAGCCAGGTGCCGTTCGGCTGATGGACGCTGATCCGGTGGGCGCTGGAGTCAGCCACGTAGACGAGCCCGTCGGGGCCGAAGGTGAGCGGCCAGACCTGGGCGAAGCTGCCGCCCTTGCCGTCGTAGGCGCCCGCCTTGCAGGTCGTCGTGGTCGTACAGATCTCCGGCCCGGTTCCGCCCCCGGGAATCACGTCGGCGCCGAAGGCGCGCAGGAAGATGCCCTCGTCGCTGAAGACCGAGACCCGGCCGTTGCTGCCCTCGCCGACGAAGATCTCTTTGCCGGAGGGCGAGAACTCAGCCTCGTAGGGGCTGTTGAGCTCGCCGGCTTCGGAGCCGTCGACGCCCGCTTTGCAGCTGGTGGTGCAGACCTCGGGTCCGGTGCCGCCACCGGGGACGACGTCCTTTCCGAAGGCGAGGACGAAGCCCCCGTCCGGCTCGAAGATCGAGATCCGCGACTTGCTGTAGTCGGCCAGCACGATCCGCCCGCTGATCGGGTCGACCCCGATCCCCTCGGGAGCACGGACCTCGCCCGGCGCTCCACCGAGGCCCCCGGTGCCGTAGACGGTCCCGCGCTGGATCGCCGCCTCGGCGGGTACCGGCAGCGCCACTGCGAGCAGGCAGGTCAGCCCGCCGGCAATCAGGCCCCTCAGCGCGCCCTGGGTGATCCTCCCGAACATCGAATCAGCGTCCTCTTTTCAGTGTCGCCGCCGCCGCACAGCATACGCCGAAGTCAGGAACCTGCTTGCCGATGTGTGGACGGACGCGGCGGCGGCCCGCGGGTCAGCGTCCAAGCAGTGCCTGGACCGACTCCGGCGGCCGCCCCAGCACCCCGCGTCCGTCCTCGCTCAGCACGACGGGCCGCTCGATCAGCTTCGGGTTCGCGCAGAGGACCTCGATCCACTGCCGGCGGGCTTCGGCCTCCCGGGGTAGCTCGCCGAGTCCGAGGTCCTTGGCCAGCGGCTCAGCCATCCGCGCCAGCTCCCAGGGCTCGAGCCCAAGCGCCTCCAGCGCCTCCCTGAGCTCGCCTGCCGACGGTGGATCCTCCAGATAGCGCCGCACCCGCGGCTCGATCCCGGCGTCGGTGATCAGCGCCAGCGCCTGCCGGCTCTTGCTGCAGCGGGGGTTGTGCCAGATCTCGATGCTCACCGGAGCGGCAGCATCCCAGAGTCCTGGAACTGGCGGCAAATAGGGGGGAGAGAATCGGAGCCCAGCGACTTGCCCGACCAGCCGGACCTCTACGGTCCCCTCCGATGCCGACCGCTTCCACAGCTTCAGCCACCCCCGCGCTCGACCTGCTCCGGCGCCTGACCGTCAACCCCGAGGCGGAGTTCCGCGAGGGCCAGCGGGAGGCGATCACCGAGATCGTTGAGCGGCGCGGGCGGGTGCTCTGCGTGCAGCGCACCGGCTGGGGCAAGAGCGCCGTCTACTTCGTCGCCACCGCGATGCTGCGCGAGGCCGGAGCGGGGCCGACGATCCTCGTCTCGCCCCTGATCGCTCTGATGCGCAATCAGCTCGAGGCCGCCGCTGCGCTCGGGATCGAGGCGGCGACGGTCAACTCCTCCAACCGCGAGGACTGGGAGGAGACCTTCGAGCGGATCGACCGCGGCGAGGTCGATCTGCTGCTGCTCAGCCCCGAGCGGCTCGCCAACCCGCAGTTCCGCGCCAACGTGTTG
>JAQBGG010000051.1:0-5487 GCA_032122625.1 Acidobacteriota bacterium | reverse complement strand
ATCGGCAGCGTCTCCTTCTACGTGACCGACGCCTACGCGAACGACCTTCCGCCCGCTGCCGCGGCGGCCGAGGTGCTCGCCGCAGGCTGCGACGCGGTCCTGGGGGGCTGAGAGCGGCCCTCCGGTCAGCTCGCGGGCCCCCCTCTACACCTACAGGTCATTCGCACAAGCCCTGTGAGCCCAAGGTGGGCTCAGGCGGCGAGTGAGTGGCTACCGAGGAGCTCGTCGAGCTCGGCCCGCAGACCCGCGGACGGCGCTACCCGGTACTCGCCTCCGAAGCGCAGCTTGCGGACACCGTCTCGGGTCGTCATCTCGAGCACCACCTCGGACTCGCCCGGGAAATCCGCGAAGACGGTCTTCAGATCCGAAATAATCTCGAGCCCGAACCGCGCCGCGTCGAGCTGGAGCGTGAGCGGCTCGCAACGGTCCATCTTTTCAACCTTTGACTTCGCGGCCTTGACTTCATCGCTGCTCGGGTCGAACCTCTCGACGTCCTGAACGACGATCTTCGTTTCTCCTCGGTCCTTATGGTCGACACGGCCGCGGACGAGGACGACGGCGTCGGTGTCGATCACCTCGCCACAGCTGTCCAGCGATTTCGCGAAGACGATCATCTCGACCCGCCCCTCGAGATCGTCGAGCGTGGCGAACATCATGTTGCTGCCGCTCTTGGTGCGGATCTTCTTGCACTCGGTGACGATCCCACCGACCGTGACCCAGGCGCCGTCCGCTTTGCCGTCGAGATCGGTCAATGAGCAATCGACGCGGACGCGCATCGCGTCCCGGACCTCCGAGAGAGGATGGTCGCTGAGGAACGTACCGAGCGTCTCCTTCTCCATCCGCAGCAGCTCGCGCTGGTCGAACTCCTCACCGATCAGGGGCGGGTGCTGGTGGCCGGCCGCTGAACCGCTCGAATCCGCCTCCTCGAGAGCGAAGATCGAGGCCTGGCCGCGCAGAGCGTCCTCCTGTGCCTTCTGACCGGAAGACTGGGCATCGGGCAGGCGGTCGAGCATCGCCCGCCGCGGGGCCCCGGTCGAGTCGAGGGCACCGCACTTGATCAGGCACTCGATCGCGCGCTTGTTGACCGCGCGGGCGTCGACCCGCTCACAGAAGTCCCAGAGCGAGTCCAAGGCTCGCTCCTCGCGGGCCGAGATGATCGCCTCAACGGCGGAGTGGCCGACGTTCTTGACGGCATCGAGCCCGAAGCGGATCTTGTTGCCGGTGACCACGAAGCCGTGGTCGGATGTGTTGACATCGGGCGGCAGCACCTCGATCCCCATCTCATCGCAGCGGTTGACGAAGAAGGGCACCTTGTCCTTGGTCGACATCACCGAGCTAATCACCGCCGCCATGTACTCGGCCGGGTATTGAGCTTTCAGGTACGCGGTCCGGTAGGCGATCAGCGCGTAACAGGCGGCGTGGGACTTGTTGAACGAGTAGTCCGCCGCTGCGGTCATCAGCGACCAGAGGTCCTTGGCGACGGCGATCTCCGTTCCCGAGGCGGCACTTCCCTCGAGGAACTGCGACTCCATCTTGGCCATCATCTGGCGCTTCTTCTTGCCAATCGCCTTGCGCAAGTCATCGGATTCCGCCGGGGTGAAGCCGGCGATCTGCTTGGCGATCTCCATCAACTGCTCCTGATAGATGCAGCAGCCGTAGGTTGCCTCGGTGATCGATCGCAGGCGCTCGTCCTGGAAGGTGACCGACGAAGGATCGCGCTTGCCGCGGGCGTAATCGTCGATGTAGCGCATCGCCCCGGGGCGGTAGAGCGAGACCAGCGCGACGATGTCCTCGAAGGCCGTCGGGCGCACCTTGCGGAGGGCGTCGCGCATACCCTCGGACTCGAGCTGGAAGACGCCGATCGAGTCGCCGGCGGAGAGCATCTCGAATGTCTTCGCGTCGTCCATCGGGATCGTCTCGATGTCGATCGCCGCGCCGCGGGAGCGCTCGACGATATCGACGGCGTCCTCGATCACGTCCAGGTTCCGGAGGCCGAGGAAGTCCATCTTCAGCAGGCCAATCTCCTCGACGGGGACCATCGAGTACTGCGTGACCGTCTTGTAGGAGCGCTCCCCGTCCTTGGCTGCGCCCCGGTCCTCGGCGAGCTGCAGGGGCACGACTTCCTGCAGAGGTCGATCGGCGATTACAACCGCGGCGGCGTGGATCGAGTGGTTGCGGACGATCCCCTCCAGGCCCTTGGCCGTGTCGACGATCTGCCGCGTATCGGATTCCGAGTCGTAGGCCGAACGGAGGTCCTCCCCCTCCCGCAGGCACTCCTCGAAGCTTGGGCTGCGACCCATGATCGGCTCGGGGATCAGCTTTGCGACGCGATCGCCGACCCCGTAGTCGAAGCCGAGCACCCGGGCCGCATCGCGGGTCGCCGCCCGCGGGGCCATCTTGCCGAAGGTGATGATCTGCGCGACCGACTCGCGGCCGTACTTCTCGGTCACGTAGCGAATCACCCGCTCACGTCCGCGAACCGAGAAGTCGATATCGATATCCGGCATCGACTTGCGCGCGGGGTTGAGGAACCGCTCGAACAGGAGGTCGTTGGCAAGCGGATCGAGGTCGGTGATCCCCAGGGAGTAGGCGACGATCGACCCAGCCGCTGAGCCACGTCCGGGTCCGACGGCGATCCCGTTGTCCTTCGCGTAGCGGACGAAGTCCCAGACGATCAGGAAGTAGGAGGGAAAGCCCATCTCGTCGATCACACCAAGCTCGTACTCGAGACGCTCGGCGGCCGCCGCAGGCACTGGATCACCGAAGCGGCGGCGCAGGCCCTCCTCAGCCACCCGCCGAAGCATCTCGCTGGGCTCCGAGCCATCGGCGGTCGGGAACCGCGGCAGAAGCAACTCGCCGAGCTCGATCTCGACGTCGCAGCGACCTGCTATCTCGAGCGTGTTGGGAATCGCCTCCGGCCACGGCGCGAAAGACTGAGCCATCTCCTCAGAGCTCTTGAGATAGAACTCGTTCGTGTCGAAGCGGAGCTTCGGAGACTCCAGGGTCGACTTCGTCTGCACGCAGAGCAGCGCCGCGTGGTTGGTGTAGTCCTCGCGCCGTAGGTAGTGAACATCCGCCGTGCCGACGAGCGGGCTGCCGAGTTCACGGGCGACCCGCTCGATGCCCTCGTTCGCCTTTTCCTGCTCTGGGATGCCGTTGACCTGGAGCTCGAAATAGACGCTCTCACGGCCGAAGATGTTGATCAGGTGATCGACGTGCTCGCGCGCCTCCCGTGGCCGGTCCTCGACGATCCTCTTGCAGAACCTCGACTGCAGGCAGCCCGTGAGGGCGATCACGCCGTCCGAGTAGCGCTCGAGCATCGCCAGGTCGACGTTCGCCTTGCCCCTGGCGAAGCCCTCGAGAAAGCCCGCCGAGCTGAGCTTGACCAGGTTCCGGAAGCCGGTGTTGTTGGCTGCGAGCAGGGTCAGGTGGTTGCGCTCCCAGCGCGTCTTCGTCTTGATCTCGGCGATGTCGCCGACGAGGTATGCCTCGAGGCCGATGATCGGCTTCACATCGTGGGCGCGGCAGGCCTGGTAGAGCTCTACAGCACCGTTCATGACTCCGTGGTCGGTCAGCCCCAGGGCGGGCATGCCGAGCTCAGCGGCGCGGGCGGCCATCGCCTCGATCTTGTTGGCGCCGTCGAGCAACGAGTACTCGCTGTGGACGTGCAGATGTGCCGCGGTTGCGCTCATCTGGCCATCATGGCAACCGCCGCAGATGCCAACGCCCGCCCGCCCCCGCTCCGACCTGCTTACCCCGCAAGTTGCGGCGCCGGGCTGCCGCTGGGATCAGTGTTCGACGATCTCGACTCGGTCAAGCACCTCGGCGAGCCGACGCTCGGCCTGCCTGACCCGCTGCTCAGACTCGTTCCGTGCCTGATCCGCCTTCTCGCGGATCCGCAGAGCCCGCTCCTGGGCGTTGTCGGCCTCGCGGATCCGTCCCTCGGCGTCGTCGGCCGCATCCGCGATCCGTCGGCGGGCGCCCTCCTCAAACTGCTCAAGGGCCGCTCGCAGACGATCTTCGAGCAGCGCGGCCTGGCGATCGACAGCAGCCCCGGTCGCGGCGTTCGCGGCATCCGTTGCGGCTCGGCTGGAGCGCTCGACGAGCTCCTCAGTGACGCCGCCAAGCTCGGCTCGCGTCGCCTCAGAAAGCCCGCCGACAGCCTCGGTCAGTTCGCCCTGGGCCCTCCTGACCTCTGTCGCGGCCTGCTCGGCCAGCGTATTCAGCCGCTGCCCGAAATCTGCCTCTGCGGCGCGCCCCGCCTCCGTGACCCGCTCTGCCGCTGTCGCCGCCGCTGCGTCGAGCTCGCCGCGTACCGCGGCGGCCGCCTTCGATTGCTCCTTCGCGATCCGCGCGCGCTCTCGCTTGACGCTGCGCTTTGAGATCTCCTCACGGAGGCTCGCGATCTCGGACTGGAGCTCGGAGCCGCGCTCCTCGAGCTCCGACTTCGCCCGCTCCGCGGCGACGGCCACCGCCGCTTCCGCCTCCGCCCGCAGGTCGGCGCTCTCATTGCGCGCGCTCTCAACCCCCGATCTGATCGTAAGGCTGTCCTGTTGGCGGCGCAACTTGGTCTCCTCGACGAGGCTTTCCGTCGCTGCCAGGGCCTGCGAGACCTGTGCTTGCTGACCGCGAAGCGACTCAGCCAGCGATTCCCGCTCGGAGCGCAGCGTCGCGAGCATCCCTTCCCTCACCCGCTCGAGCTCCTCCCGATTCGCGGCCTGGAGGGCCTCGGACTGACGACCGAGACGGGCCTCGACAACGGATTCCACCCGACCTTGAAGCTCGTCGAGAGCCTTGCTGGAGTCCCTGCGGATCTCAGCAACCTCGCCGGCCATCCGCTGCCCGAGCTCATCGTGAACAGCCTCGAGGCGCTTCGAAGCGACCTCTGCCGCCCGCTCAGCCGCCGCCGTCACCGCCTGCTGCTGAAGGCCGGCTGCGCCCTCGGCGATTGAGTCTCCGACGGCGCTGATCCGAGCTTCCACCTCGCGACGCACGCCCTTGATGCGCTCGGCGGCCAACTCACTCTGCTCTGCGATCTGCTTCCGCAAATCTTCAGCCGTCGCCGTGATTCGGGCGGCCTCGGCCTTGAGGCGCTCCTCACCGCGCTCGGCAATCCGTCGCTCCCCGGCAGCGACCCGCTCCTCTGCATGGTCTCGGAGCCCACCGGCGGCGTCGCTGAGGCCCGCGGCGATTCGGCGGTCCGCATCAGCCTGCAGCTCGCCTCTGATCCCGTCGGCCCGTTCGGCGACCGTCTCCTCGAGCTCCCTCGCGCGCCGGCTCATCGCGGCGGCGAGACGCTCGCTCTCCGCCTCCATCTTGGCCTCGAGCCTGGCGCCTCGCTCCGCTTCAACCATCGCATGCCGGGCGCTGAGGCTTTCCTCGGCTCCGCTCAGCTGATCAGCTGCCGCCGCTGCGGCCACTGCACGTGCGGCCTCGATCGAGGCCGCCTCGATCGATTCTCCGCGCCCTGCGAGCCCAGCCAGTGCC
>JAQBGG010000050.1:0-35915 GCA_032122625.1 Acidobacteriota bacterium | reverse complement strand
GATGGCCTCGCGGGTTCCATCCTGGATGCTCGTTGTGACACCCGTGCTCGGCACGATCTCCGCCGCGCTCGGCGTGATCTTCAGCGGGGACCCGGTCAGTGCCTACGCGCTGTTCTTCTTCTGGCCGCCCTTCTACGCCTTCTACTTCCTGAGCCGCTCGGCGGCGATCGGGCACTTCGGACTCGTCGTCGTCTTCTACGGCGCTGCGATCCTGCTGACGCCCTCGGGCAACGGCGGCGGCAGCGTCGATGGCAACGTCGTCCACCACTACGTGATCATCTGCGGGTCGTTGCTGGTCGCCGCGGTTCTGATCAGCTTCCTGCGGATCCGGGTCTCGAATCTGCTCGAGCAACTCGCCGATGCGGCGCGCTCGGACCTGCTCACCGGCCTGCTCAACTCGCGAGGCTTCAGCGAGGTGCTCACCGGTGAGATTGAGCGCGCTCGCATGGGAGCGCACCGGGTCAGCACCCTGGTGATTCAGCTCGCCGGTGTGCGGGAGGCCCAGAAAGCGCTAGGTATGAGGGCCGGCGATGAGCTGCTCTCGGAGTTCGCGCGGATGCTCGACGACTCGACCAGGAGGATGGACGCCGTCGCCCGCACAGGCGTGGCGGAGTTCGCGGTGGCCCTGCCCGAGACCGATGAGAGCACGGCTTTCCTGCTCTCGGAGCAGATCCTCGCCCGGGCCCGACGCTCGTTCCGTGAGCGCGGTGTCTCGCTCGCGGTCAGCATCGGCGTCGCCTCCTTCCCCAAGCACGCGGCCAGCAGCGAGAGTCTCCTGCAGGCCGGCGCGGCAGCGAGCGAGGCCGCGAAGACCCTCGGCGCCGATCGGGCGGTGGTCTTCAGCGCCGAGCTGGAGGACGTGTTGGCCGGGGATCCCGGCCGCGGTCTGAAGGATCAGCGCGCGCACCTGAGCACCGTTCTCAGCCTCGCCGAGGTGCTCGACCTTCGCGACGCTCGGACCGCGAGCCACTCGATGGCCGTCGGCCGCTACTGCGAGATGATTGGCAAGGAGCTGGGGCTCTCTGCGGCGCGCATCCAGCGCCTGCGCCTCGCCGGTCTCCTTCATGACATAGGCAAGGTCGGTGTGCCCGACTCGGTGCTGGAGAAGCCGGGGCCCCTTTCGCCGACCGAGTGGGACACGGTGCGCCAGCACCCCCAGCTGGCCGGCCGGATTCTCGGCGCCCGCGAGCTTTCTGACATCCGCGAGTGGATCCTCTGCCGGCACGAGCAGCCCGATGGGCACGGTTACCCACGGGGCATCAGTGGCGATTCGATCCCGCTCGAGTCGAAGATCCTGGCGGTGGCCGAGTCCTACGACTCGATGACTTCCGAGCGTCCCTACCGGCCACCGTTCAGCCATGAGGAGGCGATCGCCGAGCTCGGTCGGTACGCGGGCAGCCAGTTCGACGGGGTCGTCGTCGATGCGATGCTCCGGGTGCTCGAGCAGGCCGGCGCCGCGCCGTCGGCGCCGGACGGCGCCCAGACGGTCTAGCCGCTCTGCCGATGAGCGCCGCTCCGGTCGGCAAGTCCTGGCGCGCCCACCGCTACGAGGTCGGTCTCGAGAAGATTCGCGAGTACGCACACGCGGTCGGTGAGGAGGCCCCGATTTTTCATCACCGCGACGTCGCTTCGGCGGCCGGCTTCAGCTCGGTTCCGGCGCCACCCGTGTTTGCCGCGGTCTTCTGCGCGCCGGCGGTTGGTGCGGCGATCTTCGACCCCGAGGTGGGTATCTTCGACCCCGAGGTCGGGATCGCCTCATACCGGTTCGTACACAAGGCGCAGCATTTCGACTTCCACCGCCCCGTGCTGGCGGGCGAGGCGGTGACGACGACGGTGCGGCTCTCCGTGGCCGAGGACCTCGATGACGGCAGGGCGCTGAGGGTCTTCGAGTCGGTCTCGGTCGACGATTCGGGCGCGCCCCTTGTGAGCGCCCGTTACGAGGGCGTCGTGCCGCCGCCGATGGCCGCAGGCGGGAGTCGTCGCAGCGAGCCGCGGGCGCCGCTTCAGGCGGGGCCTCCGGCGGCCGATCCCGGCCGGCCGGGGGAGGGGGAGGGCCTCGCGGACCTGCGGTTCACACCGGATCGCTACGCGCCGATCCGCTACGCCGGTGCCTCGGGGGACTTCACGCCCTTCCATCTCGATGGCGACCTCGCCCGGGCGATGGCCCTCGAGGGCGTGATTCTCCACGGGCTCTATACGTTCGCCCAGGTCGCCCGCGCCCACACGGCTCCGTTCGGCAGCGACCCACGTACGCTGCGGGCGCTGAGCGGCCGCTTCCGCCGCCCGGCTTACCCCGAGCGGGAGCTGCTCGTTCGCACGGTGATCTCCCACAGCGACGGCGGCGGCCGGCTGCGGACCATCGGCGAGGCTCTTCAGGGCGACTCGTCGGTGGTCGGTGACGTCGGGGGCTTGCTCGAGCTGGGGGCTGCCGCGGGCTTCCCTAGCCCCTGACCCCACGGCCCCCGGTGGCTGAACGCCCCGGCCACCACCAGGCCCGCGCGCCGAGGATCCGCAGCAGCGATGGCACGAGCAGCCCGCGAACTATGGTGGCGTCGAGTAGCACCGCTAAGGCGATCGCAACGGCGAACTCCTTGACGATGACGAGGCCGCTGAAGACGTTTACGCCGACGGCGACGCTGAAGATCACCGCTGCGGAGGTGATCAGCCGCCCGGTACGAGCGAGCCCCTCCGTGATCGCCGTCGCCTCGGAGTCCGTCCGTTCGCGAGCCTCAGCGATCCGCGAGAAGAGAAAGATGCCGTAGTCGGTTGAGATGCCGAAAACGACGGCGAAGGCGAGAACCGGGACCGAGAGGTCGATGCCGTCCTGGGCGACGGTGCCGAGCCACTCGGCCGTCTCCTTGTGCTCGAACAGCGCGACGGTGATCCCGTAGGAGGCGATCACGGTGAGTGCGTTGAGGGTGATCGAGACCAGCGGCAGGACGAGCGAGCGGAACATGAGCAGAATCAGAAACAGGTTCGTGATCACGATCACCGCGGCCACGAGCGGTGCGCTCTCGCCGATACTGGAGCGCTGGTCGGCGAGCTCAGCGGCGCGGCCGCCGACGAGCGTGCCGGGCGGCCAGGGGGCGGCGCGAACCTTCTCCAGCAGCTTCTGGCCCTCCTCGGAGAGAGCATCGACGTTGGAGAGGACGACAAGGTAGGAGCTTCTGTCCGGCAATCTCTTCAGCGAGCGCACCTCGAGAACTCCGTCGAGGCGAGCAATCTGCAGCTCCGCCGCATCCGTCTCGGCGGCAGCTTCGTCGGCTGGGACGATCACCGACATGCGGCTCGCCGGAACGCCCTCGAAGCCCGCCGCCGCCGCGTCGTCAACCGTCTGGGCACTCTGATCATCGGGGAGTGCACGGGCGTCGGGCGTCGTCAGCATGCTGCCGAGGGCGGGGCTCCCGGCCGCGAGCATCACGGCCAGCCCGATCGTTGCGATCGGTAGCGGATGGGCCATGACCCGCTTCGAGAGGCCGGTCCAGAACCGTGAGCCACCGCTGAGAGGATCGCGCTTTGCTCCGTTCAGCGAGCCGCCCGCCTCGAGGCGGGGATCGATCCGGGGACCGAGCAAGGCCAGCACCGCCGGGAGTACGAACAGGGCGGCGAAGCCGGATACCAGCGCGACCAGGGCACCGGCGATCCCGGTCGAGCTGAGAAACTGTTGCGGAAAGAGAGTCAGCGTGGCCAGCGCCACTGCAACGGTCAAGGCTCCGTATGTGACCGTGCGGCCGGCGGTGGCCACGGTCCGGCGGTGGGCGGCGTGGTAGCCCTCGCCGAGTCCGATCTCTGCCCGGTAGCGGGCGAGGACGAAGAGGCTGTAGTCGATAGCCAGCCCGACGCCTAGCCCGGTCACGACCTGCAGCGAGAAGAGATCGATCTCGACGAAGCGCGACAGCACGCTGAGCAGGGCCAAGGTGACGACGATCGAGAAGGCGCTGAGGATCAGCGGCAGCGCCGCGGCCACCGCGGTGCGGAAGACCAGCAGCAGGAGGAGCAGCAGGGCCGGGGCGGCGAAGATCTCGATCCGCCGGGTGTCCCGCTCGGTGCGCTCACCGATCTGGGCCGCGGCGACCGCGGTCCCGCCGGCGCGGATGCCGGGGTCGGCGGCGAAGGCGCTGTCGACCCGCTCGCCGACATCGACGCGGCCCGCGCCGGCGTCGAGCGATCCAATCACAAGGGCGGCCCTCCCGTCGTCGGAGATCAGCTCCCGCTGTTGGCCGGGCTCGCTGACCACCGCGATGCCTTCGATTGCCGCGAGGCGCTCGGCGGTGACCTCGACCTCAGCGGCGCCGGCCGCGCTCCTGGCCCCGTCGTCCGGCTTGACGAGGAGCACCACATCGGGCTCCGACTGCGCTCCGGTGGCTCGCTCGTATGCGGCGTACGCGCGCTCGACCTCGGAGTTGGGATCCGAGAGGTCGAACGGTTCGACCCGGTCGAAGATCCCTGCCGCGAACGGCGCCGCAACGAGCAGCACGAGACCAGCGACGACGACGATCGTGCGTGCTCTCAGGTAGGTCAACTCGCTGAGCGAGCGCAGGGTCCCTCCTCGGAGTCGCGGACTTCCTGCGCAGAGCGTATTTCGCGGCTCACCGTGCCCGCCGCGCCGAACCACTGGGCGACCGGATCCGTGCGCCGCGCTGAAGGCGCCTGGATCAATGATTCCGATTCCCGCACCCACGGCCGGTGCACGTCACGGTTATGCGGAATCAGTGATTTAGGCTGCCGGGATGGGTGACCATCGCTGGCGCGTGCTCGCCGTCGCCTCCGCCGCGAGCTTTCTCGTCTACCTCGACGTCACCGTCGTCAACATCGCCTTCCCCGATATCGAGGCGACCTTCGCCGGCACCTCCCGCTCCGCGCTCGCCTGGGTGCTGGCTGCCTACAACATCACCTTCGCGGCGCTGCTCGTGCCCGGCGGCCGGATCAGCGACCGCTTCGGTCGCCGGCGCCTCTTTCTCATCGGGCTGGTCGTCTTTGCGCTGGCTTCCGCCGGCTGCGCGGTGGCGCCGTCGGCCGCGGTGCTGATCGGCTTTCGGGTTGTTCAGGCGGTCGGGGGCGCCCTCCTCGTTCCCGCCTCCCAGGGGTTGGTACTCGATGCCTTCGAGATCGGGCAGCGGACAATGGCGATGTCACTCTGGGTGGCCGCGGGCGCCGTCGCTGCTGCGCTCGGCCCGCCGCTGGGCGGCGTGCTCGTCGAGCTCGCCGACTGGCGCTGGGTCTTCGTGATCAATCTGCCGATCGCGGTGGCGGTACTGGTTGCCGGCCTGGGGACGCTGCGGGAGTCGCGCGACACGGGGACCCGTGGGCTTGTGGACCCGATCGGGATCGCACTCTCGGCCGCGGCGGTCGGGCTCCTGACCCTGGCGATCGTGCAAGGCGACGCCTGGGGTTGGACGAGCCCCGCAATCGTCGCCTGCTTCGCCGCCTCGGCCCTGCTCGTGCCGGCCTTCATCGTCCGCACCCGCCGCGCTGCCGTGCCCGCCCTCGATCTCGATCTCTTCCGCTCGCGCCCGTTCTCACTCGCGAATCTTGCCTCGGTGTTGATGGGGATGGCCTTCTACGGCCAGCTCTTCGCCGCGGTCCTGTTCCTGACCACGGTCTGGGACTACAGCCCGATCGAAGCCGGATTGGCCCTCGCGCCGGCCCCGCTCGCCGCCGCCGTCGCCGCCGCGATCGGCGGCAGAAGCGCGCACGGCACCTGGCTCCGGTACCTGACGATGGTCGGGATCGTGCTGTTCGCCGCGGGTTCGGCCTGGCTCTACCTTGGCCTCGAGGAGGCGCCCGACTATCTGGCCGTGATGCTGCCGGGGACCGTCCTGGTCGGCGCCGGGGCCGGGCTCGCGGTCTCGCTCCTGACCAGTACGGCCGCGCAGGTAATCCCGGCGGCGAGCTTCGCTGCCGGCGGCGCCGTCAACTCCGCGACCCGACAGGTCGGCGCCGCGCTCGGGGTCGCGACCGTCGTCGCCGTCGTCGGCACACCGACCGCGCTGGAAGCTGTGGCGGCCTTCGATCGGGGCTGGCTCGCGATCGGGCTTTGCGCGCTCGCGGCCTTGCCGCTGACCGCCGCGATTGGTGGGCGGGCGCTGGCCGAAAAGTAGGCAGCGTCACTTCCTACTTCCCACGCTGGTAGCCTCGATCGGAGCACTATGGGTGCCGCCTACGAACAGCTCCTCTACGAGGTCTCCGACGGCGTTGCGACGCTGACGTTGAACCGGCCCGAGCAGCGCAATGCGCTCTCCCCGCAGCTCCTCAGCGAGCTCGTCAACGCCATCGGCCGGGTCCGCGATGACGACGGGGTCAGGGCGATGGTGCTGAGGGGAGCGGGGGACAAGGTCTTCTGTGCCGGCGCCGATCTCGGTGGTTTCGCCGCCGACGTCCCGCTGCTCGACAAGCACTACGCCAACGACCTATTCCTCGAGTTCTTCCGCCTGATGCCGCGGCTCGGCAAGCCGACGCTTTGCGCCGCCAACGGGCACGTCCTCGCCGGCGGGCTCGGGCTCGCTCTCAGCTGTGATCTGTTGATCGCAAAGGAAGGGATCACCTTCGGTACGCCGGAGATCAACATCGGCGCCTTCCCTTACATGATCATGGCGATCATCTATCGCAACGTGCCGCGCAAACGGGTCAACGAGATGCTCCTGCTTGGCGAGCGGATCTCGGCCGCCGACGCGGTTGACTACGGGCTCGCCAACAAGGTCGTCCCCGAGGCCGAGTTCGAGGCGGCCGTCGATCAGTGGGCCTCCAAGCTCGCCTCGAAATCGCCGCTCCTGATGAAGCTGGGTCGCGACGCGATGTATCGCCAGGACGACATGGCGCTCGACGACGCGCTGGAGTTCCTCCGCGGCCAACTGACGCTCACCTTCTCAACCGAGGACATCCTCGAGGGCGTCAGCGCCTTCTTCGAGAAGCGGGAGCCGGAGTGGAAGGGTCGCTGACCCGACACCGCGCCCGGGTCGTCTGGGAAGGGAGCAAGGACGATCTTCGCGCCCACCGGGTCGAGCTCGGTGGGCAGAGGGTTGCCGCCTCCTGCTCGCCGGAGTGGGGTGGCGATCCGGGCAAGGCCGACCCCGAGGAGATGTTCGTCGGTGGGCTCAGCTCCTGCCACATGCTCTGGTTCCTCGCCCTGGCGCGCCGGCGCCGGCTGCGGATTGTGGCCTACGAGGACGCCGCGGTCGGCACACTCGACGGCATGCGAATCACCGCCGTCGAGCTCCACCCGAAGGTCCACTTCGAAAGCGACCCGGGCCCCGCCGTCCTCGCGGAGCTGCACCTCGCGGCTCATCAGCGCTGCTTTCTTGCCAATTCGGTCAACTTCCCGGTTGAGGTGGTTGTCGAGGGGGTCGCGCCGTGAGCGACGGGCCGGGTCGCCTGAAGATCAGCGAGCTCGCCGAGGAGGCGGGCGTGCCGGTGGCGACGGTGCGCCACTACCTGCGCGAGGGGCTCCTGCCGGAGGGCGAGAAGACCTCGCGCAACATGGCCTACTACCCGCCGGAGCTCGTTGAACGGATCAGGCTGATCAAGCAGCTTCAGGAGGAGCGGTACATGCCGCTCCGGGTGATCGGCGGGCTGCTCGAAGGCGACGGCGCCGACCCCGAGCGGCTGCGCTCAGCGCTTGAGACCGAGGAGCGCGTCTTCGAGCTCGCCCTCGAGGATGAGCGCGAGCGGATCAGCGAGGCCGAGTTGGCCGAGCGCTTCGATACGCCCCCGGAGGTGATCCGTAGGCTCGAGGAGCTCGGGGTGATCGGCCCAGACGAGGGTGGCTACTCGAGCTCCGACGCCCGCATAGTCGAGGCGATCGCCCGCTTCCGCGCCGGCGGCTACGACGAGGGGATCGGCTTCACCGTCCACGATGCCGCCCGTTTTCTCGAGCCGCTCTCGCAGCTGGCCGAGCGCGAGGTCTCGATGCTGACCGAGAAGCTGGTCGGTCGCTTCGAGCAGGAACGGGTGATCGAGCTGTTCGAGGCCGGGACGGAACCGCTCCGGGCGCTGATAGCGGCGATGCACACCAAGCTGCTGGCTCGGGAGATCGAGCGCCGTCGGCCGCACACCGACCCGGGCCAAGGCCCTGGGTGAAGCAGCGCGCCCTAACCCTGGGGGCCTGGGCCGGCGCGACGCTGGCCCTCACCGGGGCGCTCGCGGTGCTGGTCGGCGACGGGCCCTACCTGCGGCTCTCGTCGCTGAGTCCGTGGTTGATGATCTTCGCGGTCGGACTCTTTGGCCTGCTCCTGTTCGCACCGTTCGCGATCCATCGGCTCCTCGCCGCGAGCAGCGAGGACCGCGACCGTCGCTGGGAGTTGGCTGTCGTCGCCTGGGGAGGGCTGGCACTCGCCCTCGGCGGTGTCTTCGCGGTGCTGGCGCTGCTCGAGGGGTTCAGCACCTCCAGCGGGCTCGGCGCTCTGGCCGTGGTCGCGATCTTCGAATGCGCCCTGGTCGTCGGCGCCGTTCTGACGATGATGCTGAGCTCCGGTTGAGCGTGTCGCGAGGCCGTCGGGCCGCGCCCGGCTTGGTGCCGGGCGCCCCCGCAGGCACGAGTCCGTGGGAGAATCATCTAGATTGACTGGTCAATCAACCGGTCGGTCGCCCCGCGCCGATGGGTGCGTGGAGATGTGAGGAGGGGCATGCGGGCAGCCGCGGTACAGCTCAACTCAGGCGCAGATCGGGACCGGAATATCGAGCGGGCGGCGGAGCTTGTCGCGAGCGCAGCCGCCGACGGCGCCGAGCTGGTCGTCCTGCCCGAGAAGTGGGATCTGCTTGGGCCCGGCGAGATGCTGGTCGAGCGGGCCGAGTCGCTACAGGGCGCCGCGATCACGGCCGCCCGGGAGTGGGCGCGGAGGCTTGGCGTCGTCCTCCTCGCCGGAAGCGTCGCCGAGCGGCTTCCCGATTCGGAGCGCGTCGCCAACACCTCGGTCCTGATCGACGGTGACGGGGAGGTCGTCAGCACCTACCGCAAGATCCACATGTTCGATGTCGACGTCGGCGGCGTCTCCTATCGCGAATCCGAGCACGAGACCCCCGGTGAGGAGACGGTCGTCGCGGACGCGGGTCTCGGCCTCGATCTCGGGCTCTGCGTCTGTTATGACCTCCGATTCCCGGAACTGTTGCGGATTCTCGCCCTGCGCGGCGCCGGGATCATTACCCTGCCGTCGGCCTTCACCGCGACCACCGGGGAGCCGCATTGGGAGCCCCTGATCCGCGCCCGGGCGATCGAGAACCAGCTGTTCCTGATCGCGGCCAACCAGGTGGGCAGGGCCGATCCCCATTACGACTCCTGGGGCCATTCGATGATCGCCGACCCCTGGGGTCGAATCGTCGCGCTCCGGGAAGCTGGGGAGGGACTGGCCGTGGCCGACCTCGACCCCGCTGAGATCGATCGCGTCCGCAGCAGACTCCCGTCCCTGGCCAACCGCCGCCCGGCGGCATACCGTTGGCCGCCCGTAAACCTCGCGACTGGAAGCCATGCCTGAGACAGGGACCGAGGCCGGACGACCCGCCGCGATCGATAAACGCCGCGCGATCCTCGAGGCGGCGATTCTGGTGTTCGCCCGGCAGGGTTACCACGCGACGCGGGTCTCTGACATCGCTGACGAGGCAGGGGTGGCTTACGGCCTCGTCTACCACTACTTCCGCAGCAAGGAGGCGGTGATGACCGAGCTCTTCACGGAGCGCTGGTCGCTGCTGCTCGCCGCTGGTGAGGACGTGATGGCCGGGGAGGAGTCACCCCGCGTCAAGCTCTCGGCGATCGCCGGTTTCATCATCGACTCCTACCGCCACAACCCGGAGCTTATGAAGGTGATCATCATCGAGGTCACAAGGGCGGCGAACTCGTTCGGCCGCACCCACCTGCCGCAGATCCGTGAGGCCTATGACCAGGTCGCCCAGATCGTCACCCAGGGCCAGCGCGATGGCACCTTCCGTACCGACATCGACGCGGATTTCGTCGGGATGTCTTTCTATGGAGCGATCGAGCAGCTGCTCAGCGGCTGGGTTTTCGAGTTGATGCCGGCGACCGATGAGGAGTTCGACGGTGCCCGGGAGATGGTCGTCGAGCTGATCTGCGGGGGGTTGGACCGGCGAGACTGAGCGCGGGGCCGCTTGCTCTGCAACCAGCCGCCCGCCCCGGCGCGGTATGGTCGCGGGCCCGGTTCGGAATCTGCCGTACGGGTAAGGAAGGGTTGATGGAGAACGAAGTCGTCAGAAGACTTATCTGGTCGGGCCTGTTGGCCGGGACCGGCGCTCTTGCGAGCATCGCCGCCCACCGGCTCTCGACGTTGATCTGGAAGCGCCTGTTCGATGAGGAGCCGCCCGACTGATGGCAGACCCACCGAACAGCACTCCCCCGGAGACCGAGGAGGACCGCACCGTAGGCGAGCTCGTTCTCGACGTTTCCGAGCGGGCTTCGATCCTGATCCGCGAGGAGATCGAGCTCGCCAAGACCGAGGTCACCGAGAAGGTCACCGAGCTTGTCAAGGGCTCGGTCGTCGGGCTCGCCGCCGGCGTCTTCGTTCTGCTCGCGCTTGGAATGCTGATGTTCGCCGGCGCCTGGCTGATCAACGACCTGCTGGGCGTCGAGACGGCGGTCTGGGCCGGATTCCTGATCATGGCCGGCATCTTTTTGATCATCGCCGCGCTCGCGGGCGCGTTCGCCTACCGCGCCGTGCAGAAGGGTGGCCCCCCGGCGCCGACGATGGCGCTCGAGGAGGCCAAGGTCACCCGTGAGACGCTTGGAGGGCACTCGTGAGCGGCTCGCCACCGGCCTCCCGCCCGGGTGCGCCAGGACGCTCGGCGGAGCAGATCCGCACCGATATCGCCGCCCAGCAGGGACAGCTGGCGAGTTCGGTCGAGGCACTCCGCGGCAAGGTCACGGAGCTGACCGATTGGCGTAAGCAGGTTCGCGACCACCGTGAACAGCTGATCGCCGGAGCGGCCGTTGCCGGGTTCGTCGCCGGCGGACTGATGATGCTGCGCCGCCGCCGGCGCCGCTAGCCGGCGACCGCGCCGGACCAGGCGAGGCGCCGTGTCCGGGCGCTCAGGGCAGGTGCCGGCTGGGCAGGCCGCCGATTCCAAGCAGGCCGGGTCCCGTATGGGCGCCGATCACGGGGCCGATTTCAGAGATGAACGCAGGGTCGGTGCCGAATACTTCGCGTGCCTCGGCGGCGAGCCGCTGGGCGTTCTCGGGATCCTGGATGTGCTGCACGACCCAGCCGTCACGCCCCGACTCCTTGAGCTCGCGGGCGTACTTCATGAGCCGCTCGAAGGCGCGCCGCCGCGTCCGCACCCGCTCGACGGGCGTGACCTCCTCATCGAGCGTCAGGATTGGCTTGATCTGCAGCGCCAAGCCAAGCCAGGCGCGGGCGGCCCCGATCCGACCACCTTTGCGGAGGTACTCCAGGGTGTCAACCGCGAACCACATCTCGAGCTCGGTGCGAGCGGACGCTGCGGCGGCCACGGTCTCGGCGGCGTCGGACCCGCCGGCCGCCGCCCTGCAGGCCGCGAGGACGGTCATTCCCATCCCGCCGCAGGCGGATCGGCTGTCGTAGACGTGAATCCGCCCGGGATCGGTGCCCTCCTCGATCAAGCGATCGCGGGCCTGATTGGCGGCCTCGAATGTGCCGGAGATCGCCGATGAGAGGTGAATGGACGCGATACCATGGCCGGCGTCGAGATGGGGTTGATAGACGGCGATGAAGTCACCGACCGACGGCTGCGATGTGGTCGCGCCCTGCTCGCTCTCGCGCAGCTTGCCGAAGAAGGCGCCGTAGTCACCGATCTCGGTTTCCCGCTTCTGCTCACCGCCGAGAGCGACGTAGAGGCTGACCTCATCGATGCTCTGCTCGGCGCGCAGCGCCGCGGGTAGATAGCTCGTGCTGTCGCAGACGACAGCGGTCTTTGCGGGCCGGCTCACTGATCCTTTGTAGCACCGCGGGCCGGGGTCGGTGATCTAGCATCAACAGTCCTAAATGACTTCGACGCTCGTAACCGGGGGAACCGGGTTCATCGGCTCGCATCTGGCCCGCGCTCTGGCGGTCCGGGGGGATGATCTGCGGCTTCTGATCCGCGCCGGGAATCGAGCTACGCATCTCGCCGACCTGGAGTTCGATCGGGTCAACGGCGACGTCACCGACCGCCGCGCCGTGCGCCGCGCAGTCGACGGCGTCGACCGCGTCTTCCACGTTGCCGGAATGACCTCGATGAAGCGCGGCCTGGCGGCGCAGGTCACGGCGACCAACGTAGGTGGGACGAGAATCGTCTGCGAGGAGGCGCTTGAGGCCGGGGTCGAGAGGGTCGTCCACTGCTCCTCCGCCGCAGCCCTCGGCCCGGCGCCCGACCGCGGGCGGGCCGATGAGACGCAGGCCTTTCCTGCGAGTGCTCGCGGGATTCCCTACGTGCATTCCAAGCACGAGGCCGAGGCGGAGGCCTTGCGGGTGGCCGCGCACGGCCTCGACATCGTCATCGTCAACCCAACCTTCGTGCTCGGTCCCGAGGATCCGACCGGAACCTCGATGAGTCTCGTCAAGCGATTCCTGCTGCGGGCGATCCCGGCCTATGTGAACGGAGGGATCAACATCAGCGACGTTCGCGACATCGCCGCCGGGCACGTCCTCGCCGACGAGGTCGGGATCTCGGGCGAGCGCTACATTCTCGCGGGTCGCAACTTCACCCTGCAGCGTCTGTTCGCCGACCTCTCGCGGATCTCAGGCGTCTCGGCGCCGCATCTGAAGCTGCCTCCCAGCCTCGCGCTCGGCGTCGCCGAAACGGTGGAGCGGCTCGGCCTACCGGTCCCGATCTCCGCCGACGAGACGCGCTCGGCAGCGCTCTGGTGGACGTACTCGCCGGCCAAGGCGAAGCGGGAGCTCGGCTATCGGCCACGTGGCCACGAGGAGACCTTGACCGACGCCGTCAGGTGGCAGGCGGCAGAGCTCGGGGACCGCGTCGGCGGCAATCCCGGCGTCGCCGAGCAGGCTCTCGCGGCCGCCGGCAAGGCGGCGCGGCTTGCCGGCCGGCTGGTGCCGCTGTGAGCGAGGCCGGCAATCGCCCGCCGCCGCGCGAGCTCGTCCTCTACCGCTGCCCAACCCCCACCGACGTGCTCTGCCCCTGTGGCGCGGTCGCACGCACGCTCCGAAAGCTCGACCTTCCCTATCGCACCGAGCGGGTCCCATACCGACGATCGGAGCGGCCGGAGATCGTTGAGCTGACCGGCCAGAAGCGGGTGCCACTGCTGATCGACGGCGATGAGATCGTCCACGACTCGCAGCGGATCCGCGAGTATCTGCAGTGGCGGTACGGCCCTGATGCCGCATCGGCGAGGGTCGAGGGCGAGGGCTCCACCTAGCCCGCTTGACCGGCCTATACAATGTGAAGCGCATGGACACACCTCAGACAGCAATCAAGCTCACCGACATCGCCGCCGAGAAGCTGAACGAGCTCCTCGCCGGCCAGCAGGAATCCGACCAGGTGCTTCGCGTCGCGGTCAAGGGCGGCGGTTGCTCGGGTTTTCAGTACACGCTGGCCCTCGATAAGGCCAAGGAGGACGACCACGTCTTCGAGCACAACGGCGTCGCGGTCGTCGTCGACAAGACCTCGATGCAGTTCGTCTTCGGCTCCGAGGTCGACTACGTCGAGGGTCTTCAAGGAGCCGGCTTCGCGGTCAACAACCCGAACGTCGTCGCCGCCTGTGGCT
This sequence comes from Acidobacteriota bacterium, assembly GCA_032122625.1. Taxonomy (GTDB): domain Bacteria; phylum Actinomycetota; class Thermoleophilia; order Solirubrobacterales; family 70-9; genus CAXMST01. The sequence continues at coordinate 22,234 of JAQBGG010000050.1, read as the reverse complement.
GCGGCTCCTCCTTCCAGGTCCGTGACGACGCCGAACAGACGCCGGCCGGCGCCACCGTCTAGCCCCCTTCAGCGAAGCAGCGCGGCGAGTTCTGCGGCGAGCGCCTCGGATTGCTCGTGCAGCGCTCGCCAAGTGATCACGACGACGGTCCATCCGGCCGCTGAGAGCGCCCGCCGCTTAGCGGTATCACGCTCGAAGGCCAGATCGCCGCGGTGGACGGATAGCCCATCGCGTTCGACGATCAGCCGCTGTTGCGACCAGACGACGTCGCACTCGAACGATTCCTGTGCCGTCTGAACCCTGGCGTTCGTCTCGCCTCGGGGGAGACCCTGGCCGTCGAGGAAGCAGATGAAGCGTTCCTCGAGTTCACTTCGAGTCCAGCTCGCGCCGGGCGACCAGGTCGCGAGGGCTCGTCGCAGCGTTCCGACCCCGCGCCTGCCCGGGTAGCGGGCAAGGAGTGCCTCGACACCGAGTCCGCCGCCGATCCGGAGCCGCTCGCACTCCTCCAGCGCCCGCTGAAGCCGTCGTGGAGTGAGGACCCCGGCGAGATCCAGCAGCGTGCGGCTGACGACGGTGACCGGCAGGCCGTCGAGCAGGCTGACCTCGTCGGCCGGGAGTAGGGAGTGGTGGATCCGGAGCCCGGGCCGCGACGCGAGCTTGCGCGGCGTCGTCAGCGTGATCGGGGCGGTGCCCCGGGCCTGGATGCCGCGCAGCTGACCGGCTACCTCGTGGCTGAAGACGGCGTCGGCGCCGACGAACAGCCGCGCCGCCCAGAGATCGGCGAGCGGCTCACGTGAAAGGTGCCCGACGGCATAGACCCCGGGGTACAAGGGGGCCAGCATCCCCGAGGCGGTCCGGTTGGCGATCGCACCTCGTCCGATCCCGGCCGCGATCAGCTGAGCGCGGGCGACCCGACCCCTCTGGGCGGCGGCGATCCGGGTGATCGCCGAATCGATCGCCCGAGACCGCGAAAGCGCATTCGGGGAAGGAAGGATCGCGGTCTCGGCGGCCACGGCATGATCGTGGCGCCCCGGCCATCACGTGTGGGTGACCGTCTGTGCCGGAGCCGCAACCTCTTTGGGACCCAACATTCCGCGTCGGCGCCCGGAACGTCCGGCGCCCCGGGCTGGGCCCAGGTCTCAGGTTTCGATCTGCATCGGCGGGCTTTGGTGCGGCCCGTCGCTCGTGGCCTCCGTGGCAGCGCCGCTTACGGCGGCCTCCGGCTGCTCGACGCCGAGCATCTCCGTCAGCTCGCCGGACTCGAACATCTCCTCGACGATGTCGCAGCCGCCGAGCAGCTCGCCTTTGACGTAGAGCTGAGGGAAGGTCTCCCAATCGGAGCGCTCGGTGGTCACCTCGCGCAGCGGGCTGAGGATCGGCAGAACGTCGATCGCCCCGTACTCCACGCCCACCTGTTCGAGGACGCCGACGGTCCGCATCGAGAAGCCACAGCGCGGCGCCTCCGGGCTTCCCTTCATCAGCAGGAGCACGTCGTTGGCGTTGATCGCTTGCTCGAGTTGCTCGCGGAGTTCGGGATTGGCTGCCATCGGCTCACTGCCTCCTGGATCGATTCCTCTGTCCCCTCCAGAGTAGCCGTCGTGGCGGCTCGGCAGGGGTGGGCGGAGGGGCGATCTACTCGAGAACGCTGGTTTGCACGGAAAGCGCATGAATAGCGCCGTCGTCGAAGCGCGGCTTGACCGCCGCCTTGACCATCCTGTGCTGATCGATCCGGCTCCTGCCGTCGAACTGCGGCGCGCTGACGATCGCCCGCAGGTGGTCGCCTCCGCCCTCGTCAACCACCTCGACGACGGCGCCGGGCAGCGTTGCCTCGATCATGCCCTTCAGCTCAGCCAGGTCAGCCATCCCGGGATCGTAGAAGAGGACGCCGTCCGGGGGACGGTCAGTGGGTCAGCTCCGTGTTGATCCGGGCCGGCTCGCCGAGGAAGTAGCCCTGGGCGTACTTGACCCCAAGCCGCTTGAGCTCCTCCAGAACCTCCTCCGATTCGACCCCCTCGGCGACGGTGACGAGCTCGAGTTCGCGGGCGATTGTCACCAGTGAGCGGACGATCGCCAAGTCGTTCTTCGACTCGAGCATGCGCTGCACGAAGCTCATGTCGATCTTCAGGTGGCTGAAGCTCAGGTTCTGCAGGTAGGTGAGGGTGCCGAAGCCGGTGCCGACGTCGTCGAGCGCGAGGCCGCATCCAAGCGCGTCGACCCGCCCTGCAAATTTCTTCAGCAGCTCGATCGTCGGGGTTGCCACCGTCTCGGTGATCTCGAAAATCAGTCGGCTCGGATCGGCGCCCGTCGCCTCGAGGCGATCAGCGACCATCTTGGTCAGGTCTTCGTCGGCGATCGAGGCGGCGGAGAGGTTGACGGTCACCCGCATCCCCGCTGCCGCGACCTCAACGGCTCGGGCGAGGACCCAGTGGTCCACCCCGCTGATCAGCCCGAATCGCTCCGCGGTCGGAATGAACTGTTTGGCAGAGATCGCCTGGCCCTCGCGGTCGATCATCCTGACCAGCAGTTCGCTCGCGTAGAGCTCGCCCGTCTCTAGGTCGTAGATCGGCTGGGCGAACAGGGCCAGCCGACGCTCCTCGACGGCTTCGCGGATCTCGGCGAGCCAACTCAGCCGCTCGTCCTCTTTTGCATCCGAGAAGACAATTCGATCCCGCCCCTGCTCCTTGGCCTGGTACATCGCCGCATCGGCATGGACCAGGAGGTCGGTCGCGTCAAGATCGTTGCCGCCCTCGACGAACACGACGCCGGCGCTGGCCGTGACCGAGAGGCCACCGTCGCGACCGAGGCGAATCAGATGCACCAGTTCACCCAGGCGCCTGCGGGCCTCGCCCTCGTTCGTATCAGGGATGAAGATGCCGAACTCGTCGCCGCTGAGGCGCGCGATCACGTCCTCGGCTCGGAGCGAGACCTTGAGCGCCGCCGCAATCTCCCGGAGCAGCGCATCGCCCGCAGCATGGCCACGGGAGTCGTTGATGAGCTTCAGATGATCGACATCGACAACGGCCAGCGCGCCCCCGGCTCCAGGCGGCATGCCCCGCAGCTGGTGGTCGACGGTGCGCTCAAAGCCGCGGCGGTTGAGGAGCTCGGTCAGGTGGTCGTGCTCGGCGAGGTGCCGCAGCCTGTCTTCCGCGTTCCGGCGGACCGTGACGTCGGACATCATGCCGTCAACCACAACCCGGCCGTCCTCGCCCCGTGTGCCGGCCGACGCCCGGTCGCGGACCCAGATCTGGCGGCCGCCCCGGGCGGTCATCCTGTACTCGATGTCGAGTGGGGTGCGATCCGCTGCGGCGCGCTTCTCCTCCGCGATCACGCGGTCGATGTCATCGGGATGGACGCGCTTCTTCCACCAGACGCCGTCGGCAACGCATTCCTCGGCGGAGAGACCGAGGACCTCCTCGACCTGGGGGGAGACGTAGAGCCAGCGGCCGTCCGCCCCGAGCTCGGCCCGGTAGGTGATCGCCGGCAGGCGCTCGACCAGCGTTCTCAGGCGATTCTCGGCCTCCGTGAGCGAGTTGTTGACGCGGTCTCGCTCCAGCGAGGAGGCGAGAGTCTGTGCGATCGAGGCGACGAAGGTCTGGTCGGCGTTCGAGAAGCTCTGCTCTGCTCCCCCCGCCCCGATCAGCGCTCCGAGCACCCCGTCGGCGCCGAGCAGGATCGCGGCGATGTCGGAGGGAGCGCCCCCAGCGCGGTCCTCCGGGGTCAGCCAGGAGCTTGGCAGGAGGCGCTCGCCGGTGAGTACGCTGCCGTCCCGCTCGCTCAACGCTCGCGCCAGACGCGACCCGGGTGGAGGTCGTACGCCCCCGACCGGCGTCCGGTCTCGGTCCGTCGACCCTCGCAGGTGCAGCTCGGCGCTCTCCGCGTCGTATCCCCAGACCTCGCATCCGCTGAGCTTGACCTCCTCGGTGACCGCCGAGAGGGCCTGGTCGATCAGGAGTCCGGGGCTGGAGGGGCCGAGCGCGAGCTGGCCGAGGTCGAGCAGCCGCGTGCGCCGGCGCGCTTCGGCGGCGAGCTCTCGCTCCCTTTCGCCCTGCTCGCGATTGTCGTGTAAGTGGGCCGCGAACAGGGCCGTCTCCGGCGCCCAACTCAGCGTCAGCTCGACCGGGACCTCCGCTCCTTCACCGTTCAGCATGCCAACTACGATCGCCTGGGGAACGGGGCCCGACCGACCGGTCCCGCGAGCATCGATCACGCCCCGGATCGCGAACCGCAAGCGCTCCGCGAACAGCAGCTCGACGAAGTTGGCATCGATGATCCGCTCCCGGGGCAGCCCGAGCAGCTGCTCGGCCGCAGGGCTGCAATCGTGGATCACGGCTCCGGCGTCGAAGATGAACACGGCCTCGGGGGCCGCCTGCAACACGGCCGCGAGCGTCGACCGCCCCCCGAGTCGTTGCGCTGCACGGGCCGCGTCGGGGCGAGCGGACGGCACCTCGAGGTGGTTTTCGCCGGGCTCGATCAGCTCGACCGCCTTGGTCGATGCGGCATCCGGATCTCGCGCGTCGAGCTCATCGAGTCGGCGATCGATCTTCCCGGGACGCGATCGAGGCCATCGCCCTGTCAGTGGACACCCCTCCTTGGCAAGCTCCTCCTCCGATATCGGCACGGTCCCCATCGGCAAATGAGCGCGGGGGGTTTAGCCCCCCTGTCCCGGTCAGCCGGTGGCCGTTAGCGGCGTTTGGCCGCATCGACCATCTCGTCGATCGAGGTCAGCTTTACTCTGGGCCGTCCAAGCGCCTGGCCGCGGTCGGTCTCGAGCGCGTCGATCGCGCGCCAGCCGTCGTATTCCACATATGACGCGCCGCGCTCATCGAGCAGGCTGGGCAGCGCCTCGTGATCGCCGGCCCGCTCAGGCAACCGGCCGGTCGCGACGTCCTCGAACAGGGCAGCGATCGTCTCAGCGGCGTCTTTCTTGTTGGTTCCGATGACGCCGCTCGGGCCGCGCTTGATCCAGCCGACGACGTACTGACCGGGTTGCGACTCGCCCGCCGCGGTGATCATGCGACCGCGCTCGTTCGGGATCACGCCGCGGTGGGCGTCGTAGGGGAGTCCGTCAACGGGGGTGCCCAGGTAGCCGATCGAGCGCAGCACCAGTCCGCACTCGACAGTCTCGGTGACACCCGTGTCACGCGCCCGGATCGCCCCGGATTCGTCGCTGTAAAGCTCGTTGATCCCGAGTTCGATCGCCTCGACCCTACCCTCGCCGTGGATCGCGATCGGGCTGCGCAGGAAGCGGAGTTCGACCCGCTTGGGCTTGTTCCCGCGCTCGCGTTCGGCGAATCCCCTGAAGGCCTCGACGTTCTTGCGCTTGGTTGCATCTGCCTGATCTGACTCGAGGAAGGCCGTGCTCGCGGCGTCGAGCTCGAGCTGGGTTGGGTCGAGAATAATGTCTGCCGCGGTCAGCTCCCCCAGCTCCCGGACCTCGGGATTGGTGAAGGCGGCCTGCGCGGGCCCGCGTCGGCCGACCACCAGCACCTCGTTCACAGCTGATGCCGCGAGCGCCTCGATCGCGAAATGGGCCGTGTCGGTGCCCTCGAGTTCGGCCGGCGGGAGGACCAGCATCCGGGCGACGTCGGCCGCGACGTTGCCATTGCCGATCACGACCGCCCGTTCGCAGTCGAGGTTGAAGCTGCGGTCGGCAAAGTCGGGGTGGCCGTTGTACCAGGCCACGAACTCAGTGGCGGCGTGCGATCCGGGCAGATCCTCGCCGGGGATCCCGAGCTTGCGGTCGGTGCTGGCGCCGTAGGCCCAGACGACCGCGTCGTAGATCGATTCCAGCTCCTCCGCCGAGACCGCTTCGCCGACGGCGACGTTGCCGAAGAAGCGGTAAGCCTCATGGCCGGCGGTCTTCTCGTAGCGGCGGATCACGTTCTTGATCTTCGGGTGGTCGGGCGCGACTCCCGCGCGGACCAATCCAAAGGGGGTCGGCAGACGGTCGATCATGTCGACCTCGAAGTCGATCTCGGGATGGGCGAAGAGCGCCTCGGCGGCGTAGAAGCCGGCCGGCCCTGAGCCGACGATTGCGACCCGAAGTGGGGACCCGGGTGTGCCTGGAACAGCCATCAAGAGCCGGTTGACTCAGGCAATCGCGGGCTCGGTGCGTGCCGTGGCGGTGCCGTCGAGCGCGTCCAGCGCCTGGGCTACCGACATCGAGACGCAGGTGAAGATCGGCGTGTCACGGAGGGTGTAGGCGCTCGACTCGGTCGCCCGTAGCTCCTGCACCAGGTCGAGGAAATCGCCCGGCTCGTCGCCCTCGAAGGAGACGACGAACTCCGCATCGTCGATTCCGAACGAGTAGGCGGTGTTGATCGTTATCTGCGGGTAGCGGCGGCCGGTCTCGATGTGGTCCTGCATGATCCGCATCCGCTCTTCGGGCTCCAGCTGGTACCACTCGCGTTTCTTGTCCAGTGGATAGATGAACGCGTACTTGCGCTTGCTGACGAGCAGCTCCGGGCGGGTCTCGGACTCCGAATAGGGCGATGGTTTGGTCATCGCCAGATACGAGTGAGGGGTCGTCGCCCACTTGGCGAGGCCGCTCTGGGCGAGCACGACGGCGAAGGTGTGGATGTCATCGAGGACCGGGCTCTGGCTGACGAGGACGAGGTCGACGTCCCCGCGGGTGCCTACAGTCGAGTAGGCCCGCAGTGGCCGATCGGTGGCGTAGTCCTCGCAGGCAGCGAGAAACTCACGTTTATCCTGAGCCCGCTGCTCGCTGTCGCGGCGCTGCCAGGCGGGGTCGATCTTGAGGAACGTGAACTTGACGAATGTCCGCTCAGCCATTGCCACGATGCTAGTGCACACGGTTGCAGGTCCGGTCCGAATCCGGCGGCGCCGGATTCCGCTGTACTTGCTGCCGTGTGTGCTGACGCTCGCCGCCGCGTTCGCGGCTGCGCCGGCGGTCGCCGACGACCCCGCGCCCCGGGTGACGCTCGTGTCGCTGCCGCGTGCCACGACGATCCGGGCGATCGCTCTCGAGTCACCGCGGATCGCCGCCGGCACAATGAGCGCTGGGCTGGGATCGGTCTCTCCGACCCAGACGAGCCTCGACATCAGCCAGGGCAACCGCCTCTTTGAATCGCTGTACCCGAGGCCGCTGCCGCCGCTGCGGGTTGGGCGGCAGGGGGTCCGGCCGGGCCCCTGGCGGCGCGCCTTGGAGAGGGCCACCGACGCGCCGGCCGAGCTCGAGCCGGGGTTGCTGGCGAGCACCCTGCTCGAGGCCGGCGTCCCGGTTGCGGCAGTTGGCGATGATGGGAGCGAGAACCCTCTGATGATGGTTGCTCGAGACGGCCGCATCGCCCGCACCAAGGACTGCTCCCTTGGACGCTGCCCGGGCGTGAGCATTGGTGCGGCTGACGCCGAAGAACTTCCCGCCCTTGTCGCTGGGCTCCGCGAGCGCGACCTGCTGATCGCGATCGAGCGACCACCGCCGCTTGGACGTCGCCTCGCCGTTGGGATCGCCGGCGACGGCTTCAACGGGACGCTGAGTTCACCTACGACCCGGATCGACGGCTACGTCCTCTCTACCGACATCGGCCCGACCATTCTCGAGCGCTACGGACTCGATATCCCGGCAGCGATGAGCGGGCGCGCGATCACCTCAACCGGCGAGCGTGACCTTGACTCGTTGGCCGCGCTGAGCGAGCGCATGGGCGAGATCTCCCCCCGGCGCCACCCGGTCCTCGGGGTCAACGTGATCGTCTGGGCGGCGATCACCGTGCTCGCGTCCGCGCTCTTCCGCCGGCGCGGTGCGGCGATCGCGCTCTCGGCTCTGGCGGTGACGATCGCCTGGGCGCCGACGTTGCTGCTGCTCACCGCGGCACTTGAGCCGACCGTGCTCGGCGAGCGACTCCTGATCGGCATCGGGGCACCGCTCCTGGCCCTGGCAACGCTGGGCGCGACACGCAGGCGCTACGGCGAGCGTGCCCCCTTTGCCGCCTTCGCCGTGGCCGCCTTCGTCAGCGTCTCCGCGACAGCGATCGACGTGATCGCCGGCTCGCCGCTGACCTCCGTCTCCCTGATCGGCCCCAACCCCGACGTCGGCGTCCGCTTCTACGGAATCGGGAATGAGCTGGAAGCCGTGATCGGAACGCTCCTCGCCCTTGGTTCGGGAGCCGCCGTCGCCGCGGTCCGCCCCGCCGATCCGCGACGTTCGGTTGCGATCGTGGCCGGCGTCACGGCGCTGTTGGCGGTGCTGGTCTTCGCGCCGGGGCGCTTCGGCGCCGACGTCGGCGCGGCGATCACGTTCCCTGCGGGGGCCGCGGGCGTAGTCGTCGCCGCGCTCGGCGGCGGCCGACGGCGCGTGCTGTTGCTGGTCGCAGCGCCTCTGGTCGCGGTTCTTGCCCTGGTTGGGATCGATCTCGCGATTGGCGGCGACGCCCATCTCTCCCGGTCGGTCCTCGATGCCGGCGGCCTCGACCAGTTCGGTGAGGTCGTCGAGCGCCGGGTGCGGCTCGGGGCCCGCAGCTTCGGGCGTTTCGTCGACTCGACCTTCTACATGATTGCCCTGGCCGGGGTCGTCGCCGCGGTCGTCTTCCGTCGCCGCATTGTCTCTTGGTTCGTCGACCGCCCGGCGGCGCGCGCCGGGCTCGTCGGCGGGATCGTGGCATCCGTCGTCGGTGCTCTTGCCAACGACTCCGGCGCCCTGCTGCTGCTGGTTGGAGCCGCCTACCTGGCGGGGTTCATCGGCCTTGCCTGGGCGGTCCGATGCTTCAGCTCGGACAGCGAGCTGGGCTGAGTCGGGCTAAGGTGCTGGTGTCCAGATGCGCATCGCTCTTGTCACGCCCTATTCCTGGACGTACGAGGGAGGCGTAAACCGGCACACCCAGGCGCTCGCCGAGCACCTGCTGCAGCGAGGCAACGAAGTCCGGGTACTCGCTCCCTGGGATCCGCCGGATCGCCTCAGTCGCACGCTCCACCGCGGTGCCCCGGCGCGCCCACGGCCCCTGCCCGACTACCTCACCCCGCTTGGGCGCACCGTCGGCTTTCACGCCAACGGTTCGGTGTCGAACGTCTCGGTCTTCCCGGACACGATCACCCGGATGAGGGACCAGCTCCGCAGGGGTTGCTTCGACGTCGTTCACGTTCAGGAGCCGCCGGCGCCGGTCCTCGGCTGGGATGCCACCGCCTTCACCGGTGCGCCGGTTGTCGGCACCTTTCACGCCTACTCGACCAAGGCCGGCCCGAACACGATCGCCAATCTGTGTGGCGCCCGGCGGAAGTTCAACCAGCTGCACACGCGGATCGCGGTCTCCGAGGCCGCCGCCTGGACCGGTCGGCGCTGGTACGGCGGTGAGTACGAGATCATTCCCAATGGCGTCGATCTCGCCCTCGCGGCGGGATCGTCATCCACGGGCATCGCCCACGGCGGCGATCGACTCGAGGTTCTGTTCGTTGGCAGGTCCGACGAGCGCAAGGGCCTGCCTGTCCTGCTGCGCGCGTTCGAGGCCCTTGCCGAGCACATCCCCTGCCGCCTGGTGGCCGTCGGCGTCACCACCGAGGAGGTCGAGCGGCACCTGCCGGACCCGGGGATCCTCGATCGAATCGACGCCCGTGGCCGGGTCAGCCAGGATCAGCTCTGGCAGGCCTATCGCGACGCCGACGTGCTCTGCGCGCCATCGCTCTCGGGCGAGAGCTTCGGGATGGTGCTGACGGAAGCATTCGCCGCGGGCACTCCGGCGTTGGCCTCCGCGATCGCCGGCTACTCCGATGTAGTCAGCGACGGCCACGACGGCCTCCTGGTCCCTGTCGGCGACCCGCAGAGCCTGGCCGAGGAGCTGCTGCGACTGCATTACGAGCCGGAGCGGATCCGGGAGATGGGGACCGCCGCCCGCGAGTCGGCCGAGCGCTACTCGTGGCCTCGGGTCGCCGCCCGGGTCGAGTGCATCTACGAGCGCGCCCTGGCCACGCCGATGCCGGTAAACGGCGCCGAGCGGTTCGCTCGCCAGGCGGGCATGGTGCCGGCTGACGGCAGCGAGCGGATCGCGGCCCGACGCCTCCCATCGCTCGAGCCGGCCCTGACGATCGGCTCCCGCCGCCGTCGCGCGGCGCGCCGTGTCGGCTTGCTCGCAGCCGCGGGGGTCGGAGCCGGCCTCACCTATCTCGCGGCCGGACAGATCGGCTTCGACAACGTCGTCCACAGCGCTGTGCGCTCCGACCTCGCCTGGGTCCTGATCGCTACAGCCTTGATGGCGCTGTCGCTCTTCTTCCGCTCGGCAGCGTGGTTTCTGGCGGCGCGCGCGGCGCTCCCTTCGGCTCGCCTGAGGCGTCGTGACTTCACCTCGGCGACGATGATCGGCGTACTGATGTCGGCGACCCTGCCGGCCCGTCTCGGCGAGCCGGCGAGGGCGATGATCATGGCCCGGAGGGTGGGTCGGGTCCGCGAGTCGTTCCCGGTGCTCCTCGGCACCTTGGTCTCGCAGACGGTCCTGAACATCCTCGCCCTGGTCCTGCTCGGAGTGATCATCGTCAGCAGCACCGACCTCTTCAGCCGAAACTCCGAGCACCTGTTTCTGGCCAGCATGGCTCCCGCGATCTTGCTCGTCCTCGTGCTGATCGCCCCGACGGTTGTGCGGCGTACCGGATCGGGACGCATTGCCCGCACGGCGGCGATGATCCGCGACGCGTTACTCAAGGTCCGCAGTGGGCTCGCCGTGTTCCGTGATCCCCGCCGCGGGCCGCTCGCCACGGCGACCCAGCTCACAGCCTGGGCGATCCAAGTCAGCGCTTGTTACGCGCTGGCGGTGGCGATGGGCTTGACCCCGTTGATGGGAATCGGTGGCGCCGCCGCGGTCCTGTTCGCGGTCAACGTCACCGCCGTGATCCCGGCGACTCCCTCCAACATCGGCATCTTCCAGCTCGCGGTTATCTCGGTGCTGACGACCGGCTACGGGGTCAGCGCCGCCGACGCGCTCGCCTACGGTGTGATTCTGCAGGCGGTCGAGATCGCCACCGCGGTCGCGCTCGGCCTGCCCGCCCTCGTCCGCGAGGGGATGACCTGGTCCGACGTCAAGCTGCGGACGATGAGCGCCACGCCTGTGAGGCTCGAGCCACGCTCCCAGCGAGAGAGCACCGGAGCGATCGGCTAGCTCGATCATCGGTCGAGGTTCAGCGCTTGGCATCGCGGGCGATGCCGAGGGCTCGTTCCGCCCGGAAGGTCGTCACCTCGCCCAGTGGAGCCAGCTCAGCGACCAGGCCTTCCGCGGCCTCGGTCGCCCGCTCAGTCAGCTTTGCCCCCTCGCGGCCCATCACCGCGAACTCTATGCACCGCCTGGGGATCGCGTAGACGCCCTCGCTATCCTGAGCGGACCATCCAGAGCGGCTGAGGGACCCGGACCGCCGACGCCGCCGCAACCGATGAGGCTCTCCGGAGCTGGAAACGGTGCGACTGCCGGGACCGATGGAGGTGACCGCCAAAACCGATGAGTAGCTCACGCGACATCCTCGCCGCCGCACGCGACCACGTGGTCGTCTACGACGGAGGCATGGGCGCGACGCTGGAGCCGATGGAGCTCAGCGCCGAGGACTACGGTGGGCTCCAGGGCAAGTGCCACGAGGCGCTCGTCCTCAATCGACCCGATGTGATCGAGCAGGTCCACAACTCGATGCTCGAGGCAGGCGCCGAGGTGCTCGAGACTGACAGCTTCCAGGGCTCGCGGCTGAAGCTCGACGAATGGGGCCTCGCCGAGCACACGGTGGAGATCAACCGCGGCGCAGCCGAGATCGCCCGCAAGGCGGCCGGGCCGGGCCGTTTCGTGGCCGGCTCGATCGGACCGACAGGCTTCCTCCCGGCGTCGAACGACCCGACCCTCGGCGAGATCAGCTTCAAGCGCCTGGTCGAGGTCTTCGAGGAGCAGGCCGGCGCCCTGGTCGAGGGCGGTTCCGATCTATTGATCATCGAGACCGCACAGGACATTCTCGAGGTGCGAGCGGCAATCGTCGGCGCTCGTGAGGCCTTCAAGCGCGTCGACCGTGCAGTCCCGATCCAGGTCTCAGTCTCGCTCCTGCCGAATGGCGGCAAGATGCTGCTCGGCACCGACATCGAGGCGGTCCTGGCGATCGCCGAGGGGATGCGCGTTGACATCCTCGGGCTCAACTGCTCGACCGGTCCCGAGGACATGCGCGACGCGATCCGTTACCTGGGCGAGCGCTCGCCGATGCCGGTCCACTGCATTCCCAACGCCGGCCTGCCCCTGCAGGGGCCCGACGGCGAGACGATTTTCCCGGAGTCCCCTGAGCAGGTCGCAAGCGTGCTCGGCGGCTTCGTCGAGCGCCACGGCGTCGGCATCGTCGGTGGCTGTTGTGGGACGACGCCTGAGCACATCGCGGCACTGGCCGAGCGCGTCAAAGACCTCGTGCCCGGCGAGCGGCCGCCGCCCGGACCGCCGCGGGTGGCCTCGATGATGGGTGCCTTCGACCTCGTTCAGGAGCCGGCGCCGACGCTGGTCGGCGAGCGGGTCAACTCGCAGGGCTCGCGCAAGGCAAAGGAGTTGTTGCTCGCCGACGACTACGACGGCCTGCTTGCCGTGGCGGAGGACCAGGTCAACGGAGGGGCTCACATCCTCGACCTCTGCGTGGCGTTGACCGAAAGGGCCGACGAGGACGTGCAGATGAGTGAGCTGGCGGAGCGGGTCTCCCTGAGCCAGCCGGCGCCGTTGCAGATCGACTCCACGGAGCCCGAGGTGATCGAGGCGGCGCTCGAGCGGATCCCGGGCAGGGCGATCGTCAACTCGGTCAACCTCGAGGCCGGGCGCGAGAAGCTCGACCGCGTCGTGCCGATGGCCATCCGCCACGGGGCCGCGTTGATCGCCTTGACGATCGACGAGGAGGGGATGGCGAAGACCGCCGAACGCAAGCTCGAGATCGCCAAGCGGATCAAGCAGTACGCCTGCGATGAGCATGGCCTCGACCCCGAGGTCCTGATCTTCGACGCGCTGACCTTCACCCTGACCACGGGTGAGGACGAGTGGAAGCCGAGCGCCGTCGCCACGATCGAGGGGATCACGGCGATCAAGCAGGGGCTGCCCGGCGTGAAGACCTCGCTCGGCGTCTCCAACGTCAGTTTTGGCGTCTCCCAGCCCGCCCGCGCGGTCCTCAACTCGGTCTTCCTCCACCACTGCGTCGAGGCCGGGCTCGACCTCGCGATGGTCAACCCGAACCACATCACCCCCTACGGCGAGATCTCCGACTCTGAGCGTGAGCTCGCCGACGACCTCGTCTTCAACCGCCGCGAGGACGCGCTCGAGCGGTTCATCGCCCACTTCGAGAGCAAGGGGGAGGAAGAGGCCGAAGAGGCCGAGGACCCGACCGCGGACATGGAACCCGAGCAGGCCCTGCATTGGCACATCCTGCGCCGCAAAAAGGATGGCGTTGAGGATTGGATCGACCGCTCCGTCGAGAAGATCGGCGCCGTGCCGACCCTGAACGGCGTGCTCCTGCCGGCGATGAAGGAGGTCGGCGACAAATTCGGCGCCGGTGAGTTGATCCTGCCCTTCGTCCTGCAGTCGGCCGAAGTGATGAAGCGCGCCGTCGCCCGGCTCGAGGGCTATCTCGAGAGGATGGAGGACACGAGCAAGGGCAAGGTCGTGATCGCGACCGTGTTCGGTGATGTGCACGACATCGGCAAGTCGCTCGTCAACACGATCCTGACCAACAACGGCTACACGGTGATCGACCTCGGCAAGCAGGTGCCGATCGAGACGATCATCGAGGCTGCCGTCGAGCATGAGGTCGACGCGATCGGGCTCAGCGCCCTGCTTGTCTCCACCTCGAAGCAGATGCCGGCCTGCATCGGCGAGTTGCACGAGCGTGGACACCAGTTCCCCGTGCTGCTCGGTGGCGCCGCGATCAATCGCGACTTCGGCCGCCGCGTTCTGTACCCGAAGGGGAAGGAGTCCGACGAGATCTACGAGCCGGGGGTCTTCTACTGCAAGGACGCCTTCCAGGGGCTCGACACGATGGACGCGCTGCTCGACTCCGAGGCGCGCCGGGCGATGGTCACGAAACTGCGCGAGGACGCGAGGAAGCTGCGCGAGAAGGTCGAGGCCCCCGACGATGCGCCGCCGACCAACGACCGCAGCGTGCGATCGGCCGCGCGCATCGACCTCGAGGTCCCCGAGCCGCCGTTCTGGGGTGTTCGCGAGCCTGAGGTCGATCTCAATCAGGTCTTCCCATACCTCGACCGCCACGTGCTGTTCAAGCTGCATTGGGGCGGGCGCGGCAACAAGGGCGAGGCCTGGCGACGGATCGTCGAGGGCCATGACGGTGAGGAGGGGTTCGCCCCGAAGCTCGAGCGGATGTGGCGGGAGCAGGACTACCTGCGGCCGGCGGTCCGGATTGGCTACTTTCCCTGCAACGCCGACGGCAACGAGCTGGTGATCTTCGATCCCGAGGATCACGACCGCGAGCTCGAGCGCTTCGTCTTCCCGCGCCAGCCGCGGCACGACCGCATCTGCCTCGCCGACTTCTACCGCCCGATCGACGGCGGCGAGCGTGACGTGGTCGCACTGCAGGGGGTCACCGTCGGCGATCAGGTGACCGAGCTGATCGGCAGGCTCGAGCGCGAGGGCGAGTTCGCCGAGCAGCTCTTCGTCCACGGCCTCGGCGTCCAGGCGGCCGAAGGCTTGGCCGAGTGGAGCCACGCGGAGGCGCGCACCGCGCTCGGCATCGAGCCCGGCCAGGGGCGCCGCTACTCCTGGGGCTACCCGGCCTGCCCGGAGCAGTCCGAGCACACCAAGCTCTGGCGCCTGCTCGAACTCGAGAGGATCGGCATGACGCTCTCCGAGGGCTACGCGGTAGAACCCGAGCAATCGACCGTGGCGATCATCGCCCATCATCCCCAGGCGGTCTACTTCGGGATGAAGTCAGGCTTCATCCCGGACGACGCCAAGCTCGACGAGCTGATCGCCGGCACCGATCGAGGCGGCGATCTACCGCCCGATGAGGACGTCGAGGGCGACGGCACCGTGGAATCCGAGGACCCCTAGGGCCGATTCCGGCAGGGTGAGATCACCTATCGGGATAGGCCCCAAGAAGCCGTCGCAAGACCCCGCGGGTTCTGAGACGATTGCTAGGCCGGGTGCTCGTAGCCCTCGGGGAAATCGAGCAGCATCTGGGCGAGCCGCTCAGGTAGCTCCACCTGCGGACAGTGGCCGCAGTTGGGGATCACCTCGATATCGGCGTAGGGGACCGTCCGCAGCACGCGCTCGGCGCCGCCGGTGTAGACCATCCGGTCCCGATCCCCCCAGACAAGCAGCAGCGGGCAGTCGATCCGATCTAGGTGGAACGGGGTGTCCTCGAGCTCAGGCAGCAGCCGGCGCCCGAGGTCGAGGATCTCCGAGCCACGGGAAACCGACGGGATGTGGCGGGTGAAGGACGCGATCGCCTCGGGCCCGGCCCGCCCCGGGGCGGAGAAGGCGAGGTTGGCGTAGACCCTGCCGACCACCTCGCGCACAGCCAGCTCGGGAATCGGCACCGGTGAGAGCCGCAAGAGGCGGATCAGGAACTCACCCTCAATTACGCCGAACCAGCGGGCCATCTCGAGTCCCGCGGGCGCGATCGGGATGATCCCCGCCACGGGCAACTCCGCGCGTTCAGCCGCCCGCAGAGCCAGGCTGCCACCGAGGGAGTTGCCGGCGATGAATACGGGCGAGCCGTCGTTCGCCTCACTCAACTCGCGCACCGCCTGGTTGACCATCCGATCCCACTGGCCGAGCATCGGTGAATCCGGAGCGAGCGCCGCCGCGGCGCCGAAGCCCGCGAGATCGATCGCGGCCGCCCCACGTCCCGCTGTCGCCAACTCGTGGAGTAGGGGGCGCCAGGTGTCGGCGCTGTCGGCGAAGCCGTGAATCAGGAGGTAGGGGATGCCGGTACCCTCGATCCGCAGCCGGCGCGTCTCGACCCCCCCGAGCCGCAGCCGCTGGTCAACCCGGATTAGATTTCCCGCCGGCTGCGTAGGAGTGGGAGACACGGGGTAAGTTCTACAACGCCGACCGGGCGGCCCGAAACAGACAGGAGACCTTGAAATGACTGACCGCAACGTGCTTTCCGAGGACAATCGCGCCAAGCGCGAGGAGATCGTAGGCCTGCTCGAGCAGGCCTACTGGATGGAGATCGAGACGGTGATGAGCTACGTCAGCAACTCGGTTAACCCCGACGGCGTGCGCGCGGCGGAGATCAAGAAGTCGCTGCAGGTCGACATCGCCGAGGAACTCGGGCACGCGCAGCAGTTCGCGAACAGGATCAAGGAGCTGTACGGCACGGTGCCGGGCTCCGAGCAGTTCGCATCGGTGCAGGGGTTTCTGCAGCCGCCGGCGGACCCGACCGACCTGACCTCGGTGATCAGGGGCGTGATCGAGGCCGAGCAGGGGGCAATCGACCATTACAGCCGGATCATCGAGGTCTGCGCCGATGCGGATCCGGTGACCGAGGATATGGTGATTACGATCCTCGCCGACGAGCAGGGTCACATGCGTGAGTTCGAGGGCTTTCTCAAGGAGTACGAGGCGGAGGGGCAGGCCTCCTGACAGGACGGCTTCCGCCTTGGCACGAATGTTTCACAAACGCATCGTGAGGGTTTGCTAACGTGGCTTCCGATGCAAGAGCAACCAGTCGAGCAGTCCCCGATCAAGCCGAAGCCCGCTCAGTCTCCTGTCGAGCTCGAACTCGGTGACGGCTCCAGGCTCGTGCTGGAAGATGCAGCGGCTTCTCCGGTGATCTGCCGGGTCGAGGCCAGCGACTGTGAGCGCATCTCGCACGAGGATGCTCTCGGACTCGACGGCCAGCCGTTTGCCGGCTACCGCCGGGATCACGGACGCGGCTGACGATTCGAAGCCGACGCGGCTCGCAGGGAACCTTCGCCGGCTTCCCAGCCGGCGCCGAGTGCGCTCAGCGCCGCTCGACTATCCGGTAGACCGGTCCGCTCAACGAGACCGCGTAGATTCGCCCGCGATCATCCCCTCCGAAGGAGACCAGCGCCGGCACCTTGACGCCCTCGAGACGACTGTCCTTGCTCTTGCCGTCGCTCGGGGGGACGAGCGAGCGCAGCTCGCCGTCACAGAAGTCCCCGTAGAGATAGCGGCCGCGGAGCAAGGGCAGCTCCGGCGTGCGGACGACGTAGCCGCCGGTCACCGAGCAGCGGTCCGCGTGCGTGTATTCATGGATCGGGAATACGGCGTTGCCGCGCTGCTCGCTGCGCTTGAACTCGCGCGTGCCCTCCCAGCCGGACCAGCCGAAGTTGGCGCCGCGAGCCCGCCGTGGGCGGACGTAGTCGACCTCCTCGATCAGGTCCTGGCCGACGTCGCCGATCAGCAGTGCGTCGGTCTTGGCGTCGAACGAGAAGCGCCAGGGGTTTCGCAGGCCGTAGGCGAAGATCTCGTTGGCGCCGCCGCGCCCGCGGAACGGGTTGCCCGCCGGGATCCCGTAGGGCTGGCCCTTGCCGACGCGTCTCGGCTCGATCCGCAGCAACTTGCCGAGCAGGCTCTTACGCCTCTGGCCGAGGTCGTTGGGGTCGTAGCTCGGCCCGCCGTCACCGGCGCCGATGTAGAGGCGGCCGTCCGGCCCGAAGAGCAGCAGCCCGCCGTTGTGGATCGGCGTGGGCTGCTTGATCTCGAGCACCTCGCGCCGCGTGCCACGCCGAGCCCGGGTTGGCTCGTTGCGCTTCGCCCGGTACTCCTCGATGCGTAGGTCGCCGCCGCTCTCATCGGTGTAGGCAACGTAGAAGCGGCGGCTGTTGCGGTAACCAGGTGGGAACGCGATTGAGGTCAGGCCCTGCTCGGTGCCCCCGGCCCGCACGTACTTGCGCAGATCGAGAAACGGTCGCTCGAGCTTGCGATCGTTCTTCAAGACGCGGATCAGGCCCGGCTTCTCGGCGACAAAGAGCAGGCCCCGGACGCCGGGCGGCTGGGTGATGTAGACGGGGTCCCGGAAGTGGGCCAGCTTCTGCAACCCGAGTCGAGCTTCGTCGGCGTCGTTCCTGCCGTCGGGTGGCCCGACGTCCGCGTTCTCGCCCCCGCAGGCTGACACGACAACAGCCAAAGCGGCCGCCGCGAGCGTCACTCTTGTTCTCACCTCGGATTGATCCGGGACACCTTGCCGGTCGAGAGGTTGGCAACGTAGATCCTGCCGCGGGCGTCTTCTCCAAAGCTCGAGATCCCCGACTGCCGGCCGAGCCCGGCCGACCGATCCTTGCGCCCGCCTCTTACGGTCGGGATCAGGGACCGGATCTCGCCGCGGCAGAAGTCGGTGTAGACGTAGCGGCCGAACAGCGAGTTGATCCGTCGGTCGCGGACTACGTAGCCGCCCGTGATCGAGCAGTTGCCACCGGCGTGGGAGTAGTCGTGGATCGGCTTCTCGTGGTTCTTCGGAGGAGGGCTGGCGTCGGGGGAGTTGAAGCGCTTGGTGCCCTCGAAGGCATCCCAGCCGAAGTTCGCGCCGTTCGCCTTGCGGAGCTTCTCGAAGTCGATCTCCTCGCGCGCATCCTGGCCGACATCGCCGATCGCGATCCTCCGCCTGCCACGGTCGAACGAGAAGCGGTACGGATTGCGCAGGCCGAAGGAGA
Organism: Acidobacteriota bacterium; assembly: GCA_032122625.1. Lineage (GTDB taxonomy): Bacteria > Actinomycetota > Thermoleophilia > Solirubrobacterales > 70-9 > CAXMST01. The sequence goes on along the minus strand of JAQBGG010000050.1, from coordinate 3,669 downwards.
AGATCTCCTTGCGTCCGGGCCGGCCCGTGAAGGGATTGTCGTTGGGCACGGTGTAGCGGTTGCGCTTGCTCTTGCGCGGATCGATCCTCAGGATCTTGCCGAGCAGGCTCGACTTGTTCTGTGCGTTCTCCGGCGGGTCGCCGCCGGAGCCGCCGTCGCCGGTCGAGATATAGAGCTTGCGGTCGGGCCCGAACTGCAGTTGGCCACCGTTGTGGTTGGAGTTGGCACTGTGGTCGATCTCTATGACCTTGCGTGCGGCGCCCTCCTTGGCGTCCCGGGCGTTGTTGCGCGAGCGCTTGTACTCCTCAACCCGTAGGTCACCGCCGCCATCGGTATAGAAGACATAGAAGCGGCGGTTCTTGCGGTAGGCGGGACTGAAGGCGACCGAGAGCAGACCGCGCTCGCCGCCCGATTGCACCCGCCGATGGACGTCGAGGAACTTGCCGCCGAGCTTCTTGCCGTCCTTGATCATTCTGATCACGCCGCGCTGCTCGACAACGAAGACGAGCCCCCCGGCTCCCTCTGGGCCATGCACGTAGACGGGGCTGTCGAAGCTTGCGATCGGATCCGCCTTGAAACCACCGCGCCCGTCGCCCGCCCGCTCGGTGTTACCCGCGCCGGACGTTGCCGCAGCAGCCGCCTTGATCCGGTACAGCTGACCGCTCCGCGAGGTGGCGTAGAGCCGGCCGCGGCGCCCGCTCGCAAACGAGGTCGGGCTGCCGAGATCGAGGCCGGTGCCGCGCTCGCCGGCGGCGCCCTCGAGACCGGGGACGAGGCTGCGTAGCTCGCCGGCGCAATAGTCGGCGAAGACGTAGCGGCCGTACAGCGTGGGCAGACCGCGATCGCGAACGACGACGCCGCCGGTGATCGAGCAGCCGGTGTAGCCGGGGCCGCTGTGACCGTATTGGTGGATCGGTCCCGAGTGCTCGGCCGGGGTCGGCGACGAGGGGTCGCCGCCGCAACCTGCCGGCTCGGTCCCCTCGAAGGTGTTCCAGCCGAAGTTGGCGCCGCGCGCCGTCTGCAGCGACTCGTAGTCGACCTCCTCCCAGGTGCTCTGCCCGACGTCGCCGATCGCGATCGTCTTCGTCGCCCGATCAAAGGAGAAGCGGAACGGGTTGCGCAGCCCGAGGGAATAGATCTCGTCTCGGGTGGCCGAGCCAAGGAACGGATTGTCCGCCGGGACCGTGTAGCCGCCGGCGGGTTTTGGGTCTATCCGCAGCAGCTTGCCGAGCAAGGAGCCGCGGTTCTGGCCGTTGCCGAAGGAGTCGCAGCCGCCGCCGCCGTCGCCCGTCCCCAGGTACATGTGCCCGTCGGGGCCGAAGGCGACGGTGCCGCCGTTGTGGTTGGGGGCGCCGCGGTGTTGGACCTCGATCACGCCGCGAGGCCGCGACTTCGCCCGCGTCTTCGAGTCCTTACGCCGTCGGTACTGGGTCACGTTGATGTCGCCCCGGTGGTCGGTGAAGTAGGCGTAGAAGCGGCGGTTCTTCGCGTAGCGGGGATCGAAGGCGATCGAGAGCAGACCACGCTCGCCCTCCTCCAAGACCTGATCGCGGATATCGAGGAACGGGCGGTTGAGCGTGCGCGAGCCTCGGACGACGCGAACGAATCCCTCCTGCTCGACGACGAACAGCAGCTTCCGATTGCGCCGACCCGGGGCGGTGGTCACCTGCACGGGGGCGTCGAACCGGCCGATCGTCTTCAGGTTCAGGGCACCTCTGCCGTCGCCGACTGCGGTGGCCGCCGGCGCCGAGTTGCCGGCCGGTGCGAGGATCGCCAGCGCCGTCAGTGAGGTCAGCGCGAGCAGCGCCCCAGCCGGCTTCCTGATCCTGCCTGTGACTCGTCCCACGGTACCCGGGAAGCCTAGAGGCTCGACCAGGCGCCGCTCCGGCGTCACTTCTCGGGTTCCAGGCGGTAGACGGGGCCGCTCAATGACGTCGCGTAGATCCTGCCGTCGTTGCCCTCACCGAAGCTCGACAGCTGCTCGACCTGGAGGCCGAGGTCGGTGTCGTCGCCTGCCGGCTTTCCCGGGCGGGCGGCAAAGCTGCGCAGCTGCCCGCCGCAGAAGTCGCCGTAGAGGTAGCGCCCATAGAGGGAGGTGAGGCGGGCATCGCGAACGACGTAGCCCCCGGTCACCGCGCAGTTGCCGCCGCTGGTCGGGTAGACGAGCGCCGGCTCGACCGCGCCGGAGGGGTCCTGGTCGGCGTTGAAGCGTTGATCGGCTTCGAAGGCCGACCAGCCGAAGTTTGCGCCCCGGCCCTCGCCGCGTTCGACCAGGTCGACCTCCTCGAATGCGTTCTGCCCGACGTCGCCGATGCTCAGGGCTCCGGTATCGCGGTCGAAGGAGTAGCGCCACGGATTGCGGAGACCGTAGGAGTAGATCTCGCCGCGGCCGCCCCCGCTCGCGAACGGGTTGTCGCGGGGGATGCCGTAAGCCCGGTTGCCGTCGGGCAGTGGGTTGATTCGCAAGAGCTTGCCGAGCAACGATTCCGGGTTGAGAGCGTTGCGCTGCGGGTCCTCCGCGGAGCCGCCGTCGCCGGTACCGATGTACAGCAGCCGATCCGGCCCGAAGACCAGCAGGCCTCCGTTGTGGTTCGAGAAGGGCTGGTCGATGCGCAACAGCTCGCGGCGGGAGGAGGAGGGATCGGCCCCGAGCCCGCCCTCTGACCGGTACTCGACTACCCGAGTGTTGCCGTCGCGGTCCGTGTAATCGACGTAGAAGCGTCCCGAGCCGGCGAAGTCGGGCGCGAAAGCGACCGAGAGCAAGCCGCGCTCACCTCCGGCGGAGATCTCGCTCGAGACGTCGAGGAAGGTCGAGGTGGAGCCATCGCCGGCTACCCGGATGATCCGCCCGCCCTGTTCGACTACGTAGATGTCGGTCTCTTCGCCCGGCGGCTGGGCGACGTACAGCGGCGAGGAGAAGCTGCCGATCCGCTTGAGTTCAACCCCGCCCCGACCGTCGCCGACCGGGGGCGGGGCGGGCACCGGCTCGGCAGGGGCTGAGTTCGGCTTGGGGCGATCCGCCCCCGTCGTCTCAGCTGCGGTGGCCCGCGGCTCGTCGTCGTTCCGGGAACCGCAGCCGCTGAACAGCAGGACGGCCAGGACGAAAGGGATTGCGAGGGCGGCGCGGGCACCCCAGCGACGGTCAGTTCTCGATGACGACCTTGCCCTGGTTGTTGACTCGCGCCCTCGGAGGTTGATCGGTGATCTCGACTATGAACTCGCCCTTGACGTCCTCGCCGCTGGAGGTGACGGCTTTCGCATTGCCGTCGAGCCCTGCCGCGACGATGTAGCTCAGAGTGTAGGTGCCGGCTTGCACCGGCGTGAGCCGCCAGACGACCTCTTTTGTCTCGCCGGGCTGCAACGGTCCGAAGCCGAATGTGTTGGTTTGGACGCGGAAGCCTCCCGACAGACCCCGCGGCGGCGGCTCGCCGACGAAGCGCGGGAACTTGGGCTCCAGCACCCAAACGGGGCGGTTCGGGTTTTCGAGGCCGGGCTGATCGGAGCGCACGTTGAAGGAGCCGTCGGACGTGCTGTCGACGGCCCCGCCGGCCTCGCCGGCGCCGGACTCATCCGTGAAGACCGTGAAGGCGAGCTCAGGGACCGTCTCGCTTCCGGTGTTCTCGACCCCGAGTACGAGGTTCCTGGTCTCGGCCAACCGCTGCTCGGTCG
>JAQBGG010000049.1:0-10338 GCA_032122625.1 Acidobacteriota bacterium | reverse complement strand
CCTCTTCGCCGTGGATCGTGTCGTCGCCTGCGTTGCCCTGGATCAGATCGTCGCCGAGATCGCCGAAGATCCTGTCGGCGGCGTTGGAGCCAATCAGCTTGTCATCGTCCAGCCCACCATCCATCTTCTTCGGCGCGATGTCCTTGGTCTTCGTGCGCAGCACGTCCTCGCCCGAACCGCCCTTCAGAGTGTCACGGCCCCCCGCCTGCAGAACGTCGTCCTCGAAGCTGCCGTCGAGAAAGTCGATGCCGTCGTCGACGAACTCGCCCTTCTTGCGACCCCAGCCAAAGAGCTTGTCGAGGCCGGCGGAGCCGAGCATGTAGTCGTTACCGCGGCCGCCGTAGAGCTTGTCGTCCTGCTCCTCGCCAAAGAGCCTGTCGTTGCCCTTGTCGCCGTAGAGCTTATCGTTACCGAGCCCTCCGCAGACGACGTCTTTACCGGGTCCGCCGTAGACCCTGTCGTTGCCGCGACCGCCGTTGAGGATGTCGTTGCCGGGCCCGCCCCGGATCACGTCATTACCGTCGCCGCCGTTGACCCGCTGGCGTCCCGGCCCGAGCTTGATCTTGTCGTTCTTGCCGCTGTAGGTCTTGTCGCGCTTCTTGCAGATCGGCGCCTCCTGGGCGAGCGCCGGGCTCACGGATGCAAGAAACACCGCGACCGCCATCGCGCTCGCCACGATCCACAGACGGGGTAGCTTCCAGCTCACGCGATCAGTCTCCCAGACTCGCCGCAACTGCGAGGCTCCGCGCTCTGTGACGTCGAAGCCGAGGCACCGGGCTGGACGCAAACGGCAAAGCGCAATCCCGTGACCGGCGACCTCATCCGGGCCGGCTGACTGCATGAATCGGCCTTCGCCGGTAGCGTGGTTGGGGTATTTGCGGCCGCTGCGGCGGGCGCACGGCGATGGAGGTCGTTGGATGAAGAGGATTATGGTCCGTGCGGCCACCCTGATGGTCGGCTGCGTCGCGCTCTCGGTCGGGATCGCGAGCGCCGCTACGGTCGAGGCGCCAACGGTGATCACGAAGTTCAAGCTGTCTGCGGACAGCGATGCTCGAAAGTACTCGGGGAGGGTCGCGTCGACCAAGAGCCGGTGCGAGAAGAACCGCAAGGTCAAGGTCGTCCGGAAGATGCACGGCAACGAGAAGGTCCTCGCCTCCGGCAGGACCGACAGCCAGGGGAAGTTCCGAATTGAGCGCTCCGGCGGCAAGCTCAGGAGGGGCAAGTACTACACGAAGGTCAAGCAGAGCTCCTACACAAAGAACGGCGACAAGGTCATCTGCAGCAAGGGGAAGTCGGGCAAGATCAAGGTCTGAGCCGGCTCTCCGAGGCTCGGGTCGATGCGGTCGGACTCGGCCTCAGCCGGCCCGGCTCCTCGCCGCGAGGCCGGTGAGGATCTCCGCCACGGTCCTGTTCGCCACCACCGCGGTCATGTCCTCGACCGTCAGGGGCAGCGTCTCGACGACATCGGCACCAATCAAGCTCAGCTCCCGCGCGGCGACGCGGCAGGCCCGCAGCAGCTCGGTTGAGCTCATTCCCCCGGGCTCAGGCGTCCCCGTTCCGGGGGCGATGGAGGGATCGAGGACGTCGACGTCGACGGTGAGGAACACCGGTCCCGAGCCGAGGATCTCGAACGTCTCGGCGAGGATCGAGTCGATGCCCTGCCTGGCGACGTCGTGCATGAAGAAGCTCGTGATGCCGCGCTCTCTCTGCCAGGCGAAAACCTGCTCCTCCGGCCACCAGCCGCGCAGACCAATCTGCACGTAGCGGCCGGGATCGACCAGGCCGGCCTCTACCAGCCGAAACATCGGCGTCCCGTGCGAGCGTTCTTGTCCGTGGACCTCGGCTGCGGTGTCGGTGTGAGCGTCGAAGTGGAGCATGCCGACCGGGCCGCGATCGCCGGCGCAGGCGCGCACGTTCGCCTCGGTGACCGAGTGGTCGCCACCGAGGATCAGCGGCATGACGCCGGCCGCGACCACCTCGCGCACCGTGGCCTCGATCGCCCCGAGCGAGGCGACCGGATTGGCGGGGAGAACCGGCGCGTCGCCGTAGTCGATGACGCGCAGCTCGGCCGCCCAGTCGACCCGCTCCTCGAGATGGTAGGAGGAGGTCGGCGTCGCGCAGCGGATCGCGCGCGGGCCGAAGCGCGCTCCCGGACGATCGGAGACGAGCTCATCGAACGGAGCGCCGACGACGGCAACATCGACCCCGGTGAGATCCGAAGGATCCTCCGAGTAGGGGACGTCGGCGAAGCTCGGCAGGCCGGCCCAGGCGGCCTTCTCCGTCTCGGGGCCGAGCATCCGCCGCCAGCGTTCGACCGGGTCGATCATCGAGCCCACCATACCCCGACGCCACGATGACCGTTGAAGCCGCCTCGAGCGACCCACATGCGCCCGCGTCGAGCGGACTCATATCGCTCGCTAGGCTGAGCGAAGATGTCCACAGCAATCGGGCCACAGCGAGCCTGAGGCGGACGCGCGATGGAGGATCCAACTCGCCTGTTCCGCCTCGACGGGCGAACCGCGATCGTCACCGGCGCTTCCTCCGGGCTCGGTGCGAGCTTTGGCTGGACGCTGGCCGCAGCCGGGGCCCGGGTCGTTCTCGCCGCTCGCCGGACCGAGCGGATCGAGGCGCTGGCGGAGCGGATCGCCGCGGCGGGTGGCGAGGCGGCGGCGATCCGCTGTGACGTGACCGTTGACTCCGAGGTGGAAGCCTTGGTGGCCGCCGCCGTCGAGCGCTTCGGGCCGGTCCAGATCCTTGCCAACAACGCCGGCGTCGCCCCCGAGGAGGACGGGCCGATCGAGAGCGCCGACTCGTTCCGCAGGGTAGTCGCGGTCAATCTGACCGGCGCCTACTGTTGCGCACGGGAGGTGGCAGCGGTGATGCTCGAACAGGGCGGTGGGAACATCATCAACACCGCCTCGATCAGTGGTCTCGTGGCCGGTGATGGGCCCGATACTCCGTCATACACAGCCACTAAGGGGGCGATCGTCAGCCTCACCCGTGAACTCGCCGTCCGCTGGGCCGGCCGCGGCATCCGCGTCAATGCCCTGGCCCCGGGCTATTTCCCGACCGAGATGACGGAGTCGGAGATCGAGACCGACGACGGACTGCGCTTCATCGGTGAGCGGACACCGCTGGGCCGGCCGGGCCGGGTCGACGAGCTGCAGGGGGCGTTGCTCTACCTGGCCTCAGACGCGTCCAGCTACGTGACCGGACACACGCTCGTCGTCGACGGCGGCTGGACCGCCCGCTGAGGCGGGTGGGCCTTTCGCTCCTCGCCGATGGCCATCGCATCGTCGCCGCCCTACACTCTCCTTATGACAGCAAGCTCGGTGGAGCCACCGCTGCTCGGGCATCCGACCCGGGCCCGCGTGCTCTCGGGCCTTGCTGCGCGGAACAGACCAACCCGGGTCGAGGACCTGGCCGAGGACCTGGCGCTGGATGCTGACGCGGTCAGGCTCCATCTGGAGCAGCTGGAGGAAGCCCGGTTCGTCCGTAGACAGGCGGGCGCGCATAACGGTCCGGGTCGCCCCCCGGAGGAGTGGTCCGCCGCCGGCGGCGAACTGCCGGTCCGCTCGGCGTACAAGGCACTCTCGAAGTGGCTGAGTGGGGTGCTCGATTCCAACCTGAGCCCGCTTGAGATCCGCGATACCGGCCGCAGCATCGGCCGCGACATGGCCGCCGGTCGCGAACCTGAGGACGCGATCAAGGAACTGGACGGGCTCTTGACAGCGCTCGGCTTCAGCCCCAGCTACGACGGCGAGGGGCGCTTCCAGCTCCAGGCTTGCCCGTTCCGCGCCGCGGCAGAGGAGAACCCCACGCTCGTCTGCTCGCTCCATCACGGGATCGTCGAGGGGTTCACAGCGGCGATCGACCCCGAGGTGCGGATCTTGCTGTTCGAGCCGCGCCCGCCGGCCGAAGCAGGCTGCCTGATCGACGTGACCCGGCTGAGGCGTTGATCAGCTGCCGTCCGCTGCTCGGCCCCGCAACGGCCAGCCGCTAGCCACCAGCCGAGCTGGCGACGTAGGCCGCGACCTGCCGGGCGTCCTCGCCGCTGAGCAGGTTCGGGGCCATCTGGCCGCTCCCCGCACCCCCGTTCTCGATCGCCGAAAGCACCTGGTCCTCGGCGGGCGCCAGCGAGTCGAGGTCGGGGCCGACCGCACCTGTGGTCCCCGCCGACTGGAGCACATGGCAGCTCCCACACGAGGCTACGAACAGATCCGTTCCCGGGCCGGGGGCGGGCTCGCCCTTCGGCTCGGCTGGAGGCTGGGAGTCGGTCGCCTGCTCGGCGCCGGACTGGGCACCCTTCTCTCCCTGGGTGAAACCGATCTGGTAAGCCCCGAACAGCAGCGCCAGGATCACCGCGCCGGCGGCCGCCCCGAGCAGCCAGGCCTCGGCCGAGCGGGTGCCCTCCGAGGTTGTCTCCTGATCGGTCATTCGCCACTAGCCTCCGGTAACACCGGCTGCATACATCAGCGCCATTCCGACCGTGAGCAGGAGCAACAGCCTTCCGGTCACACGGCCGAGCATCGCGGCGCCGAAGCCCGCGACCGTTCCAAGCGCGATTACCCCGCCGTGATAGAGAGCATGGACCGCGTCGTTGTCCTCGAGTGGCTCGTAGGCGCCGGGAATCATCAGGAGCAGCATCGCGATCGGGGCGAGGATAACGGCCAGGAGCGGGATCCACCGCAGACGGGGAGCGAGTGCCTTGAAGACCCACGGCGTCGAGGCGACCGCGGCACCGAGCGCGGCTCCCATCAGGAACTGAACCGCATGGGCGAGATGGTGGAACTGGTCGCTGGCCTCCGAGGCCTCGCTGACTGGCGCGGCCAGGACGAAGACCGACGCCGTCGCGGCTGCAACCGCCGCCCCGATCTGCCACGAGCTCGTCAGCGGAGGCCGCTGAGGCGGAGGATCCGCTTCCGGTGAGCCGCCGGCGATCGGCGGGTGAGCTGCGAGGGGCTCCCGGCCGCGCTCGCGTAACGCGTCCCGTGCGAGCCCCCCGAGCTCCGCCAGAAAGACGAGAAAGCCAACGGAGAAGATGATCACGAAGATGCTGCCGACGAGGCTGTAGTCCTCCGCCCCGGGAAACAGGGTCGACTGGACCGCGTAGCGGCGCGGCACGCCGAGCGCGCCGGACGCGTACCAGGAGCCGACCAGACCGTAGCCGCCAATCACCATCGCCACCGGTGCCAACAGCGTGGACTTGAATCCCGCCGGACGCCCCGCCGCCCGTTCGAGCATGTAGGTGGCGAAGGCCATCATCCAGAAGACGACCCCGAGCATCAGGTAGGTGTGGAAGTGGGCGGGGACCCAGAGGGTGTTGTGAAAGCGGAGGTTGACGGGGATCAGCGAGTCGATCACCGCCCCGGTGCCGCCAATCGCCCAGCCGGCGAAGCCGAGGTAGAGCAGGACCGAAGCCAGCGTCCAACGGTAACGTGAGCCCCAGACCAGCATCATCCCGGTGTAGATCGTGACCACGGCGACCGGCACGGCCGCCGCCGAGGATGCGACCAGGGAGATCCACTGCGCCGCCTCCGGCTGCACGAAGTCCATGTAGAGGTGATGCGAGTAGGCGGTGGAGACGAGGATCAACGTCGCCAACCAACTGATCACGATCGGTTTCGTCGTCTTCCAGGGCCGGCCGGCGTAGCGAGGGAGCAGTACGTAGATCATCCCCGCCGCCAGGTAGATGATCAGGTTGGCGATCGAGTGGCCGAAGAAGAAGGTCAGGTTCTTCGCCCAGAGCGCATCAATGGTGACGTCGGCGTCGATCGTCTTGCCCAGCAGCGCGAGCAGGATCGTGGTCCCGACCGCGCTGGCAAGGAGCCCCTGGGTGCAGACGGCGGTCGCGGCGATCACCTGTGGAGGGGGGACGTCGGCGTCACTGTCGCGAAGCAGCGGCAGACCGAGCGCCCGGCCGAAGCCGCCGTAGGCGCGGGTGACGCTCGCGAGGACGTCGATGCAGAAGACGAAGAAGCCGGTTCCCACCAGCGCCAGCCCGCCGAAGAAAGTGGCGCTGGCCCAGGTCGACCAGTCCCCAGAGGACCGGAACGGCAGCGGCGAAAGGAAGGTCCAGCCGGTCGCGAAGCCACCGAGCACGACGGCGACGACGATCGCGACCGCGCCAACGACGATCGCCGCGTAGCTGAGCAACATGCGGCCGAAATCGAGCGGCGCGCTCGCCCGCGTCACATACCAGAGCCCACCCATCATCGCGAGCAGGGCGCCGGCCAGCATCCCGGCGCCGTGCAGCGTCATCAGCCGGTAGAACCATTCCGCCGAGAGCCCCAGCACGTCGGCCTGTGTCAGTCGCATCGTCAGCCCGAGCAGACCCATCACCGCGAACAGGGCTAGCCCGGTGCCGGCACAGAGCCAGCCGACGATCCGCGCCTCGCGACCTGGTGCAGGTAGCAAAGCCTCGCCGTCGGGGTGGGCGATGGTCGTCGCGTAGGCCTCCATCTACGGGCCCCCCACCTGAAACTCCCGAGCCATCTCGTGGTGGCCGATGCCGCAGAACTCGAGGCACGAGATCAGGTAGCCGCCGGGATCGTCGAGGCTGAGATCTAGGCTGTTCGTGTATCCAGGCATCGCCTGCACGCTGCCCATCAGGTAGCCGTCTGGATGGTAGATCCCGAATCCGTGGTTGACGTCGGCCGAGGTCACCTGAAAGCGCACCTCGGTTCCGGCCGGCACGGCCTCGGGCGCCATCGACCAGAAGAACTGCCCGCCGGTCACGCGGACGTTTGCCGTGACGTCGGCAGAACTCTTGTAGGGGAGCAGGAGGAGCGAGGTGATGACCGCCGCCGAGAGCAGGATCACGAGGAACACGACCCAAAATCGCCGTAGCGCGTACCCGGTCTCCTTGACCCGCTCGAAGGCGACCGGGCTACTCGCCCGCATCGCAACCAGAACGAACACCGCGGCGAGCGCAAATGCGATCCCGGCGAACACGACCAGGATAACGAGCTGTGCATCCCCGTAGCTCGGGACCATTGCGCCACCATATACCGGGGCGAGGCGGGTTGCGAGAGCGGCTTCATCCAGCCGCCTCCGAGCCACCCGACCCTGCGAGGCAGCAGCGCCCCTTCGCGGGTTAGTTGTCGAGGCCGCGGCCCGATACGCTCGTATCCCAGCATGGACTCATTCGGCTTCCCGATCATGGCAAGCACGTCAGCCGAGACGTTCTTCTTCATCGTCGGCGGGACCCTCATCGCGCTCGCGCTCGCGACCGCTTTGATCGGCATGTGGCGGGAGGACTTCCCCTCCGCGGGCGCCCTCCGCAGCCTTCTCGGGCTGATCGTGCTGCTCGTTCTCGCAACCGGCGCCGGCGCCGTGCTCTCGGCCCGTGACGAGCAGGAGATCCGGCGCGCGGAGAACGAGAAGGCGGCGAAGGAGGCCGAGGCCGAGGCCGTCGAGAAGCAGAAGGAGGAGGCGCCGCTGACCGAGGGCGAGGCGGCGCGGCCCGGCACCGCCACCGGCGAGGCCTCGAGCCCGGATGAGGACGCCCTCGACGGCAGGACGCTCTTCGCAGGCGCCGGCTGTGGTGACTGCCACACGCTCGCTGACGCGGACACCGCGGGACAGATCGGGCCCGTGCTCGACGACGTGCTTCCGGGCCAGAACCCCGCCGCGGTCCGGACCTCGATCGTCGACCCGGCGGCCGGCACCTCGGACGGATTCCCCAAGGGCGTGATGCCGACGATCTTCGGTGATCAGCTAACCGAGGTCGAGATCGACGCGCTCGTCGCCTACCTCGGCAAGGTCGCCGGCGAGAAGTAGGGGCCCGGCATGCCCCGAAGCGCCGGCCCAACTGTCAAGGCTGCACTGCCCGCCGCGTGCCTTCTAGCTGGGCGGCTCGGGCTCCGGCGGTGGCTCAGCGAGGCCCCAGGCGTCGACACCGCCATCGACCACGACCGTGGTGCCGGTGATGAACGCTCCGCCGGGGCTGGCCAGGAACGCAATCGTCTCGCCGACCTCCTCCGGTTGTCCGAGGCGACCGAGCGGGATCGTGCGCCGAGACTCCTCGAGCGACTCCGGGCCGTAGGAGGCAAGGCCCTCGGTCTCGATCGGCCCGCAGCTAACGCAGACCGAGCGCACCCCGAACCGGCTCCACTCGAGCGAGAGACCCGAGGCCAGGTTCTCGAGCGCAGCTCGGGCGGCGCTCGCGTGGGCGAAGTCGGGGATGCCGCGGCGCGGCGAGAACCCGAGGAAGACGATCAGTCCGCTCCGGGCTGGGATCATCGAGGTGCGGGCGACGCGGCTGGTCAGATCCCAGTTTCCGTCCATGTTCAGGCGCTGAACCGCCCGCCACCCCTTGAGGCTGATTTCCTCCGCCCTTGCCGCAAACTGGCCCCCGGCGTTGTTGACGAGCACGTCGATCGGGCCGAGTCGATCGAGTACCGACTGCACGGCTTCCTCGACCTGGTCTGGCTCGCGGATGTCAGTCGGCAGGGCGATGCATTCGGCGCCGCCGGCCTCCAGCTCGGCCCGGACCCGCTCCAAGGGCTCGGGTCGGCGGCCGCAGATCGCGACCCTGGCCCCGGATGCCGCAAGCGCCGCTGCCACGCCGCGCCCAATCCCAGTGCCGCCGCCCGTAACGAGCGCGACCTTGCCCGCGTTCGCATCGGACCGTAGAACGCTCACTCGCTCCGCCAGACCGGGTCGCGACCCTCCGCGAAGGCCCGCGGCCCCTCCTTGGCGTCGGCGGAGGCGTTGACCCGCTGCACCGCCGGGATGCTGCCATCGCGGAGCTTCGCATAACCCTCGCGAACCGGAACCTCCTCGGTCGCATCGACGATCGCCTTCACAGCGCGCACGGCGAGTGGAGCGGCATCCGCGATCCGCTCGGCAAGCCCCCGGGCGGCAGGGATCAACTCGCCGGCGCCGACCACGCGATTGACGAGCCCTCGTTGCGCCGCCTGCGCCGCGCCGATCGGCGCACCGGTGAGCAGCATCTCCATCGCAAGCGGGCGCGGTAGCCGCTTCGGCAGTCGGAGCACCCCGCCCGCATCGGCGACGAAGCCTCGGTTGACCTCGGGCAGGGAAAACCGCGCGCCCTCGTTCGCGACGACCAAATCGCAGGCGAGGGCAAGCTCGAATCCGCCGCCCGCAGCGAAGCCGTTAACGGCGGCGATCACCGGCTTGTCGAGATCGAACAGCTCGGTCAGACCCGCAAACCCACCGTGCCCGAAGTCCTCGGGGTCGCCGGCGGCCGCGGCCTTCAAATCCCAGCCGGCCGAGAAGAACCGCTCCCCAGCTCCGGTGATGATCGCGACCCGCAGATCGGGATCGTCACCGAACGCCACGAACTGCTCACCCAGCTCCCGGCTGGTCGCCGAGTCGATCGCGTTCGCCTTCGGCCTGTCGATCGTGAGCTCGAGGATCGCCCCGTTACGTTCGACCTCCACAGCAGCCATGGCGGAGCAGCCTACTCCTGATCTCCGGCGATGTGGGTCGGCTCATGGATCGGTGAAGGCTCGAACGTACGAAGAGGGGCCGGCGTCGCCGCCGGCCCCTTCTCTCACGCGCCGAAGCGCGGCCGCTGCGTGGGCGCCTCAGCCGACGCGCTTCACCTTGACCCGGCCCACCGGGTCGGTCCATCCGTGGATTGCAGCATCGAGGTCGTCGAGCGTGCCATCGATCCCCTCATGGTGAGCGATGACGCCACCCTCGGCGAGCGCCGGATTGCTCGTGCCGGTCCCCATCTCGCCCGAGGTGTCGCCGATCAGGCCCTGGCATGGGGGCACGATGTCGGCGTAGTCCTCGGTGTTGATCTCGGTGTGGGCGTCATAGCCGGCCGTCCTCCGGAACCGTTTGTCGCCAACCTTGCCCGGCACCTTCAGGCTGTCGACGCCTGTGAAGCCGTCGTTGGTGCAGATCAGCATTCCCGCAAGCGACAGCCTCTTGTACCTCGCCGGCGCCTCGAGCGTCAGAGTCACAGACTGGTCGAACATCGCGTCGCCTGGCACCCCTACCGGTACCAACGGCTCCGTCGCCTCAGTGAAGTCGCCGACGACGTTGAACGGGTCAGCGGTGAGCTGCGCCACGATCGGTGCGTTGTTGCCGTTCTCCGCAAGCTCGCGGATTCCGACGCTCGCCGGCTGTCCTACGTCGAACAGCGTGTGACGGCCGCGATGAACTGCGGCGACGGGCGGCGAGAACGGTTGACCGTCGGTCAGGTTCTCGATCGTCACCTCATACTCACGGCTGGCCATCGCCGTTGGCGCCAGCAGCAGCACGGCTGCGCCGGCTGCCACGGCGAACGCGGCAAACCTCTTGGTCCTCGTCATCATTCCTCCTCTGTCGCTTCCTTCGATCAAGGCGACCGTAGGAGGC
>JAQBGG010000048.1:0-11868 GCA_032122625.1 Acidobacteriota bacterium | reverse complement strand
ATCGTCTCGCTCAACTCCAACTGCGGGCAGGTCGGGGGTTGCGGTCCCAGCTCGGCGGAGCTGCCGTGGCTTCGGGCTGACCTCGCCGCGAACCCCGCCGCCTGCACGCTTGCCTACTTCCCCAACTCCGTCTTCAGCTCGGGCGCGATCCACGGCAACCAGTCGACCCCGCGGCCGTTCTGGGAGGAGCTCTATGCGGCCGGCGCGGACGTGGTGCTGGGCGGGGACGACCACGTCTACGAGCGCTTCGCTCCCCAAACCCCCGAGGGAGAGTCAGATCCGGCGACCGGCATCCGTGAGTTCGTCGTCGGCACGGGAGGCCGCAGCCACTATGACTTCGACACGATCCAGCCGAACAGCGAAATCCGCAACAACGACACCTTCGGGATCCTGAAGCTGACCCTGATGAGCGACCGCTACCAATGGGAGTTCATCGCCGAGGAAGGAAAGACCTTCACCGACAGCGGGGAGACGCAGTGCCATTGATGCCGCTCTTTGCGCGCGTGGCACGGGTCGCAATACCCTGATCAACTGCGAGGCCTGGCGCCGGTCCCGGGACGGGTCCCGCAGGGGCGACTCCCGGCTTGGCGGATCCGCGCCAAACTACGGAGCCAGACGCGTGCGGAGGGCGGATGGAGCCCAGTCCACCCTGGGCTACGGTCGGCGGCGTGGACGCCGGAACGACAGCTTTGGTGTTCGATCTCGTCGGCCGAGACGGCCTTGATCCTGGGGCTCACGCTCGATCCCACCCGGCCAGACGGGCGCGGGCGGCGAGTTGAGCAAGGGCATCGTGCCCGAGCCTGGGCCGCGGGCGCAACTGGTTGATCCCGAGGAGCGCGTCGATCTGTTGCTGCGCCACCTGGCGACGCGTCGCGACGGTCTCCATGCCCGCGAGGCCGCTCGGCGCCTTGAGCAGTACGGGTCGAACGAGATCCGCCGGCGTGAAGCCGTAAGTCATGCGCGCGACCTCCTGCGCCAGTTCACCCACCCCCTGGCGCTGTTGCTCTGGGGGGCGGCGGTGCTGGCAGTCGTTGGCGGGATTGTCGCGCTGGCAATCGCGATCGTCGTCGTGATCATCCTCAACGCGGTCTTTGCCTTCGCGCAGGAGCTGCAGGCGGAGCGTGCGACCGAGGCGCTGCAGCGCTACTTGCCGCCACGCGCCCGGGTGCGGCGGGACGCCTCGAGGCTGGAGGTTCCGGCGGCCGAGCTCGTTCCGGGCGACCTGCTGCTGATCGCGGAAGGAGACCGTCTCTCCGCCGACGCAAGGTTGATCGAGGGGTCAGTGCAGATCGATGCTTCGGCCCTCACGGGTGAGTCGCAACCGGTGGCTCGCAGCGCGATTCGTGGAGAGAATGCGGCGTCGCTCTTGGAGGCCGACGACCTGGTCTTTTCCGGAACGCTGTGCACGTCCGGCGAGGCTGAGGCTGTGGTGTTTGCCACCGGCATGCATACGGAGCTCGGGCGCATCGCCGCCCTGACCCAGCGGGTGCGGGCCGAACTCAGTCCGCTGCAGGTGCAGGTCAATGATGTCGCCAAGCTGATTGCCTGGATCGCTGTCGTTGCCGGTCTCGTGTTCCTGGCGATCGGGGCGACTGTCGCCGGGCTACCGCTCGACGACGCCGCTACCTTCGCGATCGGCTTGCTCGTCGCCAACGTGCCCGAGGGGCTGCTGCCGACGATCACTCTGGCGCTGGCGGTCGGCGTGCGGCGAATGGCCCGGCGTCGCGCCCTGGTCAAGCGCTTGACCGCGGTGGAGACGCTTGGTTCGACAGACGTGATCTGTACCGACAAGACTGGCACCCTGACTGAGGGCACGATGCAGGTCCGGCTGATCTGGGCGGATGGCGAAGAGCTCGATCTGGCGAATGATCGGGCGACGGCCGCGGACCGCGAGCCGTTCTCGGCGGTCCTGCGAACCGCGGTCCGGTGCAACAACGCTACGGCCGAGCTCGTCGATGGGCGCTGGCAACGATCGGGCGACCCGAGCGAGAGCGCGCTCCTGGTGGCCGCGGCGCAGCTAGGCGAGGACATTGGAGAAGCCCAGGGCAAGCGCGAAGGAATTCGCCGGGGGGTCTTCCACTTCGATGCCCGAGTGAAGCGGATGACGACGATCGACGAAGAGCCGGACGGCAAACTCTGGATCCACGGCAAGGGCGCACCCTTGGAGTTGCTGGAGCGCTGCCGCCGGCTGCGGACCAAGAGGGGAGATGTCCCGCTCGACGAGGCGGCCTCCGCGCGAATCCAGGGTGCGTTCGAGTCCTACGCAGGGCGAGGGATGCGGGTGCTTGGCTTCGCGGAGCGCCGGTCGTCGCCGGAGGCGCCCTCCGGCACGCGTGGCTCGGCCGAATCCAACCTCACGTTCGTCGGCCTGATCGCGATGGAGGATCCACCTCGGCCCGAGGCCCGCGAGGCTGTCTCACGCTGCCGCCGGGCTGGGATCAGAATTGTCGTCGTCAGCGGCGACCATGGCCTCACCGCCCTCGCGATCGCGCGGCAGGTCGGGATCGCCGGTGAGTCGGCCCGCGTCGTCACCGGCGGCGAGGTCGACGCGATGAGCGAAGTGGAGCTCGATCGGCTGCTCGAGGAGGAGCCCGAGCTGGTCGTCGCCCGCAGCAACCCTGAGACCAAGCTGCACCTGGTGGGCGCGCTGCGCGAGCAAGGGCATACCGTGGCGATGACCGGCGACGGGGTCAACGATGCGCCGGCGCTGCGACAGGCCGACATCGGCATCGCGATGGGGGCCTCGGGCACCGAGGTCGCGCGGGAGGCCTCGACGATGGTGCTGACCGACGACAACTTCTCTTCGATCATCGACGCGATCGAGGAGGGCCGGGTGGTCTACGAAAACATCCGCAAGTTCATCACCTACATCTTCGCCCACACGGTCCCGGAGGTGATTCCGTTCCTGATCTTCGCGCTCTCCGGCGGCGCGATCCCCCTACCGCTGACGGCGCTTCAGATTCTCGCGATCGACATCGGCACAGAGACCCTGCCGGCCCTCGCGCTCGGGCGCGAGCCCGCCGAGCCCGGCATCCTCGAGCGTCCCCCGCGCCCTCGAGATGCCGGGATCGTCGACCGAGCGATGCTCGTCCGGGCATGGCTCTGGCTCGGCCTGGTCGAGGCGGCGTTGGTCAGCGGTGGCTTCTTCTTCGTGTTGCTCAACGCCGGCTGGTCGCCCGGGGACCCGACTGGGTCGGGCAGCGCTTTGCACACCGACTACCTGCTCGCGACGACGATGACCTTCGCCGGCATCACCGCATGCCAGGTGGGGACAGCTTTCGCTGCCCGGACCTCGCGCGCGTCGCTGCGCCAGATCGGCCCGCTCTCAAACCCATTGCTGCTCTGGGGAATCCTCTTCGAGCTGGTCCTCGCCGCTGCGATCGTCTACCTGCCGCCGCTTCAGAGCCTGTTTGCGACCGCCTCGCTGGGAGCGCCGGAGCTCGCGATCCTGGCGAGCTTTCCGTTCATCGTCTGGGGCTCGGACGAGCTCCGCCGATGGTGGCGTCGCCGTCGGATTGCCGCTGAGCCACCCCCTCGGTCAGAGCATCTATCGGCCCGCTCGAACTAGACAGAGGCCATGACTCTCCTGTCGCGAGTCCTATCAGTGGCTCTCACCGACCGTTAGGTAGATACCCCCGATGCCGCCACCTTCCGACACGGATACGATCGTTATCGACCGTTTGAAGAGCCCCGGCAGCGACTTCGACCGGTCAACCGCAGCGCTGGAGCGGCCCGAATGAAGCCATCCGGCCACCCAGCCCTCCGGCCGCCGACCCCTGCGACGTGAGGAGCCTCAGTGCCCGGCAGCTCGATTCCAGCCCCGACCGGGACTCCGCCTACCAAGCGGAGTCCGCGGGTCCAAGCGGGCGCACGAGTCGGCGCCCAGGATCTCGGCCGACGGATCGGTGTCGCCGCGGATGAGCTGACGAGGCTGGCCGCTGCCACGGATACCCCGAGTGAGAGCGACCGCCTGCTCGCCGAGACCTTCTCGAAGATCAAGCACATGGGTCGAGCGCTGCGAAGCCAGAGTGAGGCGCTCGCGGTCGAGCGCCGGCGGACTCGCGCCCTGCGGGTAGAGCTTCGGCGGCTGCGACGCGAGTCGGGGACACAGGAGCCCGGATCCGGTGGCTGATTCGCGGTGAAAAGGCGCTGGGCCAGGCCGATGCAGCCGCAGGAGGATGCGAGCACCCCGTTCGGGGATCGCCGGGAGGCGGGCCGCGAGCTGGCCGAGGTGGTGGCGCAACTCGACCTCGAGGAGCCGGTAGTCGTCGCACTACCGCGTGGAGGTGTTCCGGTGGCCTTTGAGGTTGCCCAGGAGCTGGGCGCACCGCTGGATATCCTTCTCGTCCGCAAGCTCGGGGCCCCGCAAAACCCTGAGTTGGCCGTCGGTGCCATCTCCGAGGATGGCCAGGTAATCCTCGACGGGGACACGATTGCCTCGCTTGGCATCAGCCGCGACCAGCTCGGCGGAACGATTGCGCGCGAGCGCCTGGAGTTGGAGCGGCGACGCTCCAGCTACCGCGGGGAGGCCCTGCCGATAGAGGTTCGGGGTCGAAACGTGCTCCTGATCGACGACGGACTGGCCACAGGAAGCACCGCCGTGTCCGCGGCGCGAGCACTGCGCGGCCGGGGCGCAGCCCGGATCGTCGCTGCCTTTCCAGTCTGCCCGCAAGGAGTCGAGCGGGCGCTGACCGGCGAGTTCGACGAGATCGTGTGTCTGCGCAAGCCGCGCCAGTTCGGCGGCGTAGGCCGCTGGTACCGTGACTTCTCTCCGACTTCGGACTCGGAGGTCGTTGAGCTGCTCGGCGCCGGTCGCGCCGAGATGCATGGCACGGCCGCTGCCGTCAGTATCGGCGCCGGCGCCGGCATCAGCCTGCAGGGGGACCTCCGGGTCCCGGCCGACCCGCGGGGTCTTGTGATCTTCGCTCACGGGTCCGGATCGAGCCGGCACAGTCCCCGCAATCGCGCCGTCGCTGAAGCGCTGAACTCCGCCGGCTTCGCGACGCTGCTGCTGGATCTGCTCAGCAAAGAGGAGGAGGGCGAGCGCGGGCACGTCTTCGACGTCGCTCTGCTCGCTCGCCGCCTGCTGATCGCCACCGAGTGGGCCTACGGCGAGAAGCGGCTCAGGGGTCTGCCGATCGGCTACTTCGGGGCGTCCACAGGCGCCGCAGCGGCGCTCACGGCGGCGGCCGCGCCGGAGAGCCGAATCGGCGCCGTGGTCTCGCGCGGCGGCCGGCCTGACCTCGCCGCCGATGCGCTGCCGCGGGTGTCGGCCGCGACCCTGCTGATCGTCGGAGGGAACGACCGTGAGGTGCGCGGACTGAACGAGCTTGCGGCCGAACGGCTCGGCGGTCGCAGCGAGGTCATCGTCGTGCCCGGAGCCGGGCACCTCTTCGAGGAGTCCGGGGCCCTCGCGAGGGTCGCCGATCTCGCGGCCAACTGGTTCAGCTCCGAGCTCGCGGCTTCGGTGGGGGACGCCGCTTCGACGGGCGCCCAATGACAAGCGTGCGGCAACTCGGATCCTCCGCGTCCGATGCCAGGGCGCTGCGTGCGTCGGCATGGCAGCTGAGCGGAGCGCCCGGCGACCACGACCACCTGATCGAGGCCATCGGCAGCGCGCGGGTCGTGCTGCTCGGCGAGGCCTCGCACGGTACTCACGAGTTCTATCGCCACCGCGCCGTGATCACCAAACGGCTGATCGAGGAGCGTGGGTTTCGTGCGGTTGCGGTCGAAGCCGACTGGCCCGATGCCTATCGGGTCAACCGCTGGGTCCACGGCGCAGATGAGGATGCAGACGCCGAGCAGGCGTTGCGCGGCTTCGAGCGTTTTCCGACCTGGATGTGGCGCAACGCCGACGTGCTGGACTTCGTTGGTTGGCTCCGGGGTTACCGGGAGGGGGGTGGCCGAGCCGTCTCCTTCTTTGGGCTCGACCTGTACAGCCTCTACCGCTCGATCGGGAGCGTGATCAGCTACCTGGAGGCAATCGATCCCGTCGCGGCGGATGCCGCGCGCAATCGCTACGCATGCTTCGAGGGTTTCGAGCGGAGCCAGGACTACGGTCTCGCGGTGATGAGCGGGTTGACGGCCGCCTGCAGACAGGATGTCGTCGACCAACTCGGTGAGTTGCAGAGAGCCGGCGACTCCTACCTCCGACGCGACGGCATCGCGGCGGAGGACGAACAGTTCCATGCGGAGCAGAACGCTCGGCTCGTTGTCGAGGCCGAGAGCTACTACCGAGCGATGTTCGCCGGCCGGCATGAGCTTTCCTGGAACCTCCGCGACCGACACATGGCGGACTCGCTGCGGCGGCTGCTCACCCACCTCGATCGTCATGGCGGTACGCCGGCCAAGGTCGTTGTCTGGGCTCACAACTCCCACGTCGGGGATGCGCGCCGTACCGAGATGGCGCGGCGCGGCGAGCTCAATCTCGGCCAACTCACTCGCGAGCACTTTGGGACCGAGGCGGCCTTGGTCGGCTTCTCAACCTACGAGGGCACCGTCACCGCAGCCTCTGAATGGGATGGCCCGGCTGAGCGCAAGCGGGTCCTTCCCGGGCTGCCGGGTAGCTGCGAGGAGCTTTTCCACCAGACCGGCATTGCCAACTTCATGCTCGATCTGAGCGAGCGGGAGATGCTGCATGAGGTGCTGGCCGAGCCGCGGCTGCAGCGAGCAATCGGGGTGATCTACCGTCCCGAGACCGAGCGCGAGAGCCACTACTTCTATACCCGGCTCGCCGAGCAGTTCGATGCGATCCTTCACTTCGATCGCACACGAGCCGTGGAGCCGCTCGAGCGCTCGGCCGAATGGGACCACAGCGAGCCGCCCGAGACGTATCCCACGGCGCTCTGAGTGGACGGGCAGATGAAGCTTCGAATCGCAGTTGGTTACGACGACCGAGAGCAGTCGAGGGATGCGCTCGAGCTGGCGCGGCAGTTCGCAAACGTCTTCGAGGTCGAGTTCTCGGTTGCTGTGGTGCTCAAGTACGATCGGCTGCTGCCGCTCGATCTCAACCCCTATGAGCCGGCCTTGGCCGAGCGCTTCGATGAGATTCTCGGGAGCGCCGCAGAGCAGCTCGGCGACGCTCAGTTCGAAGGCCATCGTCTCACCGGGCCTTCTCCGGCAAGGGAGCTGACGAAGCTCGCTGAGCGGCTCGAGGTTGACTTGCTGATTGTCGGGTCAGCTCACCGCGGTCCTCTGGGCCGTGTCTACCCCGGCTCGGTCGGCGCCTCCCTGGTGAGTGGCGCCCACTGCCCAGTGGCGGTGGCCCCGCGTGGGTTCGCGAGCCGGGCGTCGAGGCCGATCGGGACGATTGGCGTCGGCTTCGACGCCCGGCCCGAAGCCGAGGCGGCGCTGCTCTTTGCCGGCGCCCTGGGGGCCGGGCTGGGCGCGCAGCTACGACTGATCGCAGCCGTTTCCTACCGGCCGTCGCTTGCTGATGAGCTGGCCAACCCACTCGACGTGCGGGCTGTTGAGCGCGAGCGACTGACGGATGCAATCGCGACGCTGGTCCCGTCGCCGAACGTCGAGGTCGCGGCAGCGGAGGTCGTCGATGGATATCCGGCCACGATCCTGATCGAGCGCAGCGAGCAGCTCGATCTGCTGGTGCTTGGCTCGCGTGGCTACGGCCCACTCAGGAGCGTGATGCTTGGCGGCGTCGGGATGCAGGTCATTCGCAAGGCGCACTGCCCGGTGATCGTGGTTCCGCGCGGGGCAGCCAGCGACGGCGGCCATCAGGCGGGTGCGGCGCCCCGGACGACCGGCTGATGGCGCCGATGGAGGCTCGCCAGAGCGAGCTGTCGCGAGCGCTGTTCGCAGCCGAGCACGCCGTCGACCAAGCGGCTGCGGAGATGGTCCGTGGTCGCTCGCACGTCAGAGCCTTGATCGACAAGGGTGACTACGGCTTTGCCACCGTCGTCGATGTGGCGATCGAGAGGCTGGTTCGAGCTGAGCTCATGAAGGAGATGCCGGACGTCCCAGTTCTTGGCGAGGAGGAGGGTGGCGCCAGCCTCGAGTCGGACGCCATCTGGGTACTTGATCCGATCGATGGCACCGCAAACTATGCGGATGGCAGTCCACTCTGCGCGATCTCGCTCGCGTTCGTCCGCGCCGGGCAGCCGGTGGTCGGCATCGTCGCCGCGCCGCTGCTCGGCGAGCGGTTTGTCGCGATTGAGGGAGCCGGGGCCTTCCGGAACGGCGCAAGAATTCACGTCCCATCAGTCGAGACCGGCGACCCGCTGGTCGCGCTGTCCGACTTCGCCTTCGGTCGCAAGCATCGAGCCACCAACCGCCTACGCTTCGGCGTGATCGAGGAGCTCGTCAGTCGGTCGATGAGGCTGCGGATCCACGGTTCCGTCGCATTAGACCTCGCCTGGTTGGCCGCGGGTCGGATCTCGGCGACGATTGCATTGTCGGATCGACCCTGGGACGTAAGTGCCGGCGTGTTGCTCGTCCGGGAGGCCGGCGGCGTCGTCTACGACGAGGGCGGCGACCCGCATGGGCCCAGGTCTTCCTCGACGCTCGCCTCGGTGATCGCGCTGAAGGAGAGCATGGTCTCGGTTATCGCCGCCGCCCGCGCCGGCGTCGTGGACTAACGGCGATGCCTCCTTCGCCCCCCGCGCCGCAGGCTGACGCCCGACTAGCCGTGCTCGCCCCGTCACCGATTCTGACCGTCACGCTCGAGCGAGAAGGCGGGGAGCCTGAGCTGCATCTGCACCCGGGCGGACAGGGGTTTTGGGTCGCCCGTATGGCGCGCGAGCTCGGAGCCACGGTCGGCTTCTGCGCTCCGCTTGGGGGCGAGGTCGGCACGGTGCTGCGTCCGTTGATCGAGCGTGAGAAGCTCGAGTTGAGCGCGGTCGAGACCGCCGCCTGCAGCGGCTCATATGTCCATGAGCGCCGGCGTGGTGGCCTGATCGAGCTCGTGCGGGTCGCCAGCCCGCGGCTCTTGCGGCACGAGGCCGACGCGCTGTATACAACCATGCTCAGCGTGTCGTCCCAGGCCGATCTCGCCGTGCTCACCGGAGCTGACGACGACGAGCTTCTCGACGTCGATTTCTTCCGGCGCCTGGCGGGTGACCTGCAGCGTAACGGTCGCACTGTCGCCGCCGATCTCTCCGGCGCGCCGCTGGTCGCGGCGCTTGCCGGTGGGATCGACGTGCTTCACGTCAGCGAGCGCGAGCTGCGTGAGCACCTCCAGGCAGCGCTCCGCGACAGAGCTGAAATGGCAACGGCGATCGAACGCGTGCGGGAGCACGGCATCCGCTACGCGATCGTTTCACGCGGCTCCGCGCCGGCGCTCGCGCTGCTTGACACGGGAATCGTGGAAGTCATCGGCCCGACCTTCGATACACGCGAGCATCGCGGCGCTGGGGATTCGATGTTTGCCGCCGTGGCGGTCTCCCTGGCGCGGGGCCAGCCGATCGATCAAGCTCTCCGGCTGGGCGCCGCCGCCGGTGCACTCAACGCGACGCGCCGGGGCCTTGGAACCGGGAGAAGGGGCGACATCGAGCGACTCGCCTCCTCGGTCGAACTGCGTCCACTTTTGTGACAAGAAGCGGACTCCATAAGCGGTCGGCGAAGCGACCTCGAGCGTGGCTGGCACGGGGAGACTACGTACAGGGTGCCGCAACTTGCCCTGATTTGAACTCGCCGGTCGCCGCCCAGTCTGGCTGCGGACGCAACCGAAGGTGAGGACATGAACCCGTGCACGAGCGGCAGGACGAGCGTCGACGGCTTCGACAACCATCGCCTTGGCGCCCCGTCGGTGCCACGTCACGGCAACGGTGGAGCCCCAGAACCAGGACGCGATCAAGGACAGGAGTAGGCTGGGGCCTCATGCTGGCCTGGCGAGGGGAGTCAACGGGAGTGGCCACACTGGACAGAGGGTGAGAGAACGATGACCGCGCGCTCCCCGTCTGCCCGAGTCACACTGGCCGTCGCGCTGGTCGGACTCAGCGGGGCCTGGAACGGAGGCAACGTTGGGCCCGTCGCCTCTGAGATCGCCCGTGAGTTCGACGTCTCGCTGGCGGTGGTCGGACTGCTCGCGGGAACGCTCTTCCTCGGTTCCACCGTGTTCGGGCTGCTGATCGCCGCTCAGGTCGGTGAGCGCACCGGCCTCGTGGGGGGTCTCCGGCTCTCCTGCTCACTGTTCGTCGTCGGCAACCTGCTCTTCGCGATTACGCCGGCGTTCATCGGCCTGGCGGTCGGGCGCATCCTGCCCGGCCTCGGCTTCGCGCTGATGAGTACGCTCGGGGCGGTCTGGGCCCGCGACGCAGGGGGGGTGCGGCTCGTCGGTGTCTTCGGGGCCTCGATTCAGCTCGGAATCGCGCTCGCCCTGCTGACCGGCAGCGCCCTCTCGGACCTCGGGATTGACTGGCGGGTCGGCTTCGCGATCAGCGCGGCCCTTGCGGCAGCGGCGTTCGTTGCGATTCCCCGGGGGGCAGAGGCAGCTCCGAAACCGGAGCAGAGCGGTACAGGCTTCCTCAAGGCCGCCGTGCAGCATGTCCGCGTCTATCGACTCGCGCTGCTCTTCATCTCGATCTACGGCGCGCCGATGATCCTCAGCGCCTGGCTGATCGAGTACCTCTCCCGTGACGGCGACCTTGGCAAGGCCCTCGCCGGCGTCGTTGCCTTCGTGCTGTTCGGGCTCTCCGCGGCCGTGCGGCTATTCGGCGCCCAGCTTCAGCAGCGCGGAGTCCCGCACGTGATCCTGGGTGGAGGGCTCGGCCTGGCGGCGATCGGGATGGCGGCGCTCGCCCTCGATCCCGTCGCGGTCGTGGCCTTCGCCGGCGTCGTTCTGCTCGCGCTCGGATTCGGCATTCCCTACGCGACCGCTCTGACCGAGGCTCAGGACCTGTACCCCGAGGCTCCTGGCGAGCCCGTGGCTCTGATGACGCTGATCGCGTTGATCCCGCCGATCGCGGTGATTCCCCTCATCGGTCACGCGATCGGTAAGGGCGACGGCGATCTTGCCTTTGCGATCCTCGCGGTCTTCCTGATGCTCGCGACGCTGGCGAACCTCAAGCGCACGGGGATACCGCTGACGAAGGCCGATGCGGATACCACCTAGCCGGGTACGACGCGCGACTCTCCCTCTTGCGGTGGTCGAGCCATAGTCTGACACTCGGTCAGTCCGCGACGAGAGCGACGATGATCACGGAGAGCCCGAGCAGGAAGAGCAAGCGGTGGATGAACTCGCCGCCGACAATGCGAAGACGGCGAGGGCGATTCCGAGCAGCAGCATCATGCGCGCCAGCCCAACCGGTGTGGGAGCAGCTCGTCGGGGAGGTGAGGCTGCGGCGGTTCGCGGAAGGTGAAGTACCCAGTGGCCAATTCCGCCTAATCCCAAACCGAATCCCTGCGTTCGAGACCCTCGCGGAGAGCCGCTAGGCGCCACGACCGCCCGGCCTTGAGATACTCGCCGCTCGTGACGACGGCACTCGGCCTCGCGGCGGCTCCGAGCAGGAGATCAGGCTTGGGCGCGTCTTCCTCGCGCTGATGGTCGTCCTCGGGCTCGCGCTGATTGCCCACTCCTTGGTAGTCCTGGGCTGATCAAGCCGGTGGAAGTCACCGCCGCCGCTTGGACCTATCACCACCCGTTCCCCTGGATCCGCAAGATCCGTGACCATGTCGCCTTCTGGGCCCCGGTCGAGATCGTCGAGGAGTCAAGCGAGTCTCCCCTCCCGGCCAGCCCCGGCGAGGGCGAGAACCGGTAAGGCTCTTGTAAGGCCAGCCTCCTACGGTCGCCTTGATCGAAGGAAGCGACAGAGGAGGAATGATGACGAGGACCAAGAGGTTTGCCGCGTTCGCCGTGGCAGCCGGCGCAGCCGTGCTGCTGCTGGCGCCAACGGCGATGGCCAGCCGTGAGTATGA
>JAQBGG010000047.1:0-9817 GCA_032122625.1 Acidobacteriota bacterium | reverse complement strand
GTTCAGCCTCGACCGCCTGGTGCGCCTTTGGCGGGCGATCTTCCTCGGCGGCGGTCTGCAGGTCGTGCTGACCACCGCCCTGGTGGTCGCTGTCTTGCTGTTGCTCGGCGTCGCAACCAGGCCGGCTATCTACACCGGGCTCCTGGTCGCCCTCAGCTCCACGGCTCTCGTGCTCGGGCTGCTCGCCGATCGCGGCGAGACCAGCGAGGAGCAGGGCAACGCCAGCGTCGGGCTGCTGCTCTTCCAGGATCTGGCGATCATTCCGATGGTGCTCCTGGTGCCGGCGCTGGGAGCGGCGGGCGGCTCGGTCTCCGAGATCGCCGGGGCCCTGGGGATCGCCGTCGCGATCATCGCCGCGGTGCTGATCTTCGCCCGCCGTTTGATGCCTCCGGTCTTGGAGCTGGTCGCCCGCACCTGCTCGCCGGAGATCTTCCTGATCACCGTGATCGCGATCTGCTTCGGTACCGCCTACCTGACCAGTCTGGCCGGGGTGAGCGTTGCCCTCGGAGCCTTCCTCGCTGGTCTCGTGGTCCATGAGAGCCGCTTCGGCCAACACGCGCTGAGCGAGATCATGCCCTTGCAGATCGTCTTCAGCGCCACCTTCTTCGTCTCGATCGGGATGCTGGCGGACCTCGGCTTCGTCGTCGACAATATCCCGCTTGTCGCCGGGGCGGCGATCGGTGTGCTGGTCGTCAAGTCGATCGTGACGGCCGTCAGCGTGCGGGCGCTCGGCTATTCCGCCGCTGTCGCAGGCGTGTCCGCTTTGCTGCTCGCGCAGGTCGGCGAGTTCTCCTTCGTGCTCGAGCAGGTCGGCCGCGACGAGGGCCTGTCGCCCGGCGATCTGGGGGCCGACGGCACCCAGGCGCTGATCGCGACCACGGTGCTGCTGATGGCGGCGACGCCCGCGCTCTCATCCCTTGGCGGCCGGCTGCTCGGCGGCAGCGCAGCGCCGACGCCTGAGGCCCCCGACGACGGGCGGCTCCGCGCTCGGGGGATCGCACCCGACCACGATCTCCGCGATCACGTGATCCTCGCCGGCTATGGCGAGGGCGCCCGGGCCGCGGTGCCGGCGCTGCAGGCAAGTGGCATTCCATTTCTGATCACGACGCTGAACCCCGGTGGCGCCCGGCAGGCGAGCGCCGAGGGCCTGCGGGTGATCCGCGGCGATCACACCAAGGCCCACCTGCTGGAGCGAGCCGGGATCGACCGCGCCAAGCTCCTGGTGATCGCCGACGATGAGCTCGAGACAACCTTTCGGGTCGCCTCCGTGGCGCGCGCCCTGAACCCCGGCCTCGAGATCCTCGCGCGGGTCGAATCCGACGAGGACGTGGAGGCGATCGCGGGAGCCGGCGTCGACCGCGTGATCAGCGGCGAGAGCGCCGCCGCGGCGAGGATGCCGGCCGCTGTCCTGCGCCAATGCGGGCGCGCTGCGCCGAACGCTTTGCTCGACACCGACCGTATCGTCCGGATTGAGCCGGTCGGGGAAGGTTGCGAGCACCTTGCCCTCGCTGCCCCGGTGCGGCCCAGCGCCGTCGGTTGTGAGTCCTGCCTTCGTATGGAGGAGGACTGGGTGCACCTCCGGGTCTGCCTGATCTGCGGCCACGTCGGCTGTTGCGACACCTCCGCAAACAAGCACGCGTCGGCCCATTACGCGGAGACCGGCCACGCCCTGATCGTCAGCGCTGAGCCGGGCGAGCATTGGGCCTGGTGTTTCCTCGATCAGCTGCGAATCAAGACGCGAGAGCCGATCCACGCGCCCGTCGAAGCCGGTTCCGAATAGATTGCCGATTATCGAGATCAACGAATCAGGCGCACTGGTCAGCGGTGGCGCGTCGGGCCTCGGCCAGGCCACCGTCCGTCAGTTGCACGCCCGCGGCGCTCATGTGGTGATCGCCGACCTCAACGCCGAGAAGGGCGAGGCGCTCGCCTCCGAGCTTGGCGAACGGGCTGAGTTCGTCGCGACCAACGTCACCGACGAGGCTTCCGTCCAGGCTGCCGTCGATCTTGCATCGAAGCCGGGTCGTGGCCTGCGCACCGCGATCGGCTGTGCGGGGATCGGGTGGGCGCAGAGGGTCACCGGCAAGCAGGGTCCCCATTCCCAGGAGATCTTCAACAACGTGATCCAGGTCAACCTCGTCGGGATGTTCAACGTCCTGCGACTCGCGGCTACGGCGATGAACGAGAACGAGCCCGACAAGGGCGGTGAGCGTGGCCTGTTCGTCGCCACCGCGTCGGCCGCTGCCTTCGACGGCCAGATCGGCCAGATCGCCTACTCGGCGAGCAAGGGCGGGATCGTCGGTATGACCCTGCCGGCGGCTCGAGATCTTGCCTCGCGCGGCATCCGGGTCATGACGATCGCCCCCGGCCTGTTCGACACACCCTTGATGGCGGCGATGGAGGAGGAGGCCCGCGCCGCGCTCGGAGCACAGGTTCCGTTCCCGAGCCGCCTCGGGCGGCCTGACGAGTTCGCCCAGCTGGTCGGCGCGATCGTCGAGAACCCGATGCTGAACGGGGAGACGATCCGTCTCGACGGTGCGATCCGGATGCCGCCGAAGTAGGTCTCGGCCGGCGCCCCTCAGGGGCGAGAGTCGATCCGCAACCGGCTATTCGGAGTCGAGGTAGGCGAGCCGCACGTGATCGCGCGCGACCGCGATGAAGGAGCGGTTGATCGAGTTGCCCCTGCCGCTGCCGTTGCGCTCCGAGATCTCGGCGTTGACGAGCGGGATGAAGTTGGCGTCGCCCCGGTTGAGGAAGTCGGAGAGCCTGCTGCGGTAGCCCTCCTTGGGTAGCGTCAGATCGCCGATGATCTCGTGGGTCGGCGTCTGCAGGACTACGCGCTCGGTCCGGGTCTCCATCCGGGAATCCTATCGACCACTCAGGTTGAGGCTTGAGCTCGATCCAACCACGACTTGGGCAAGGCCGGCGGGACCGGACCGGGCATCGATGGCACGATCCGCGCCGCGGCCAGCGCCGCGGGACGGCCGCGGACCAGCGGGGCGAGATCAGCGAAGCTCTCGAGCGTGCGGATCGAGGTGAGGATCTGCAGATCGGCGGCGTTTGGCTCCGTGCCGCCGATCGTCCCCGCCGCGATCAGCGCGTCGATGTGGTCGAGCGTCTGGGGCAGCGTCTCGACGTCAGCCTGGACGCGTTCTGTGGTTGCGCCGACGAGCCGCCCCATCAAGCCGGCGACCGGCTTGTTCGCGGCCGCCATCACCGACGGCAGCGGCATCCCGACGACATCGCCCGACATCCAGACCCTCACCGTTTGGCTGCGGGTCGCTATGAAGCGAAAGATCCTGCGTGGCAGCGGTTGCAGCACTGCCTCACCCCAGAGCTCGGCGTCCTCGACCGCGGTCCGGGCCTCTGAGTCGTCGGGGTACAGCGGCGGCTCGGGCTGGGTCGCTTCGAGGTGACGAACGATCGCCAATGACCCCTGCACCCGCACTGAGTCGATCTTCAACGCCGGCACCGTGGACGCCCGGAAGCCGAGCGCCCGGACGGCGAGCGGGTGCATTCCGGGGAGAAGGTTGACGACCTTGTGCTCGATCCCCTTTCGCTCCAGGGCGAGCCTGCTTGCCATCCCGGGGTGGGAGAGCGAGATCGTGTAGAGGCGGGCGCTCACCCAGAGCTCTTGGAGGCCCTCGCCCCCGCGCCCGATCCCTTCGCTTTTGGCTTCGGCTTCGAAGCGCCGGCCGGCTTCCTCGGGGCCCGGGCCTTGTTCCCGCCGTTGCTCGAGGCGGTCCGCTTCGCTCTACCTGCCTTCCGGGTGCGCTTGCGTTTCGGCAGCAGAGTCTTGGTGATCTCATCGAGCGAGTCACCCATGTACAGCGCCAGTCGCTGCAGGTGCGGGAGCGTGTCGCGGGCGCCGGTAAAGCCGAAGTTGAGCTTTCCGGCCGAGCTCAGACAGGTGATGTTGAGCGCGTTGCCATGCAGCAGCAGCGACAGTGGGAACAGGGCGTCGAGCTTGGCGCCGTTGAAGTACAGCGTCTCGCTCGGGCCGGGAACATTCGAGATGCCGACGCTGAAGGGAACCGGGGCGTTGCCCCCGAGGCCCGCAATCAGCCCGGCGATGTAGGGCCCGTTCAACAGCAGGGTGTAGGAGGTGCGGGCCGCCGGCGGTAGCTCACTCTGGTGGCGCTTGGCCTCGGCGGTCGATGCCTTGATTGCGGCGATCCGCTCGAGCGGATCGGCGATGTTGGTGCCGAGCTCGGCAACGAGCATGCCGATCGCGTTGCCGGTGCTCTCGTCATCGGCCTCGCGGAGGTTGACCGGGACCCCCGCGGTCAGTGAGCGGTCGGGGATCGTGCCGTGCTCCCCCAGGTAGCGGCGCAACGCTGCGGAGCTGAGGTAGAGGACCATGTCGTTGAGCGTGCAGTCGGCGGCTCGGGCCAGATCCTTGATCAACTCGAGGTCGTACTGCTGGGTCGCGAACCGCCGCTGGCCTCCGAGCTGGCCCCCGAGAGCGGAGTCCGGCGACCGGTAGGGCGCGCTCAGGCCACCGTCGTCGAGCGAGGCCTTGCCGAGCTCGACGCCGGCCCTGCCGAGCGCGATTGCGGCCCCGGCCCCTTCCACGGCCGTGGCGAACAGAGCGTCGAGCGGGCCGCGGGCTGGAACCTGCTCATCGCGGTGGCGCCGCTTGCCGGCTCCGACGGTCCAGAAGGCGCCCATCCCGCGTTTCTCCGGGTCGGGGCTCAGGGTGCGGAGGATCATGCGGATGCCGCTCACCCCGTCGATCAGCGAGTGGTGCATCTTCATGTAGATCGCGAAGCGGTTGCGCTCCAGTCCCTCGACCAGGTGCATTTCCCAGAGCGGCTTGTGAAGGTCGAGTTGGTTGCTGTGCAGCCGCGAGACGAGGATCCCGAGCTCACGCTGTCCGCCGGGGTGGGGGAGGGCCGAGTGGCGGACGTGGTGGTCGAGGTCTACGTCCTTCTCCTCCCGCATCAACGGCAGTCGCGGGCCGACGAGCGGGCCCTCGACCAGCTTCAGGTTCCATGGGGCCGGTACCGCGCGCTCCTCTCGCATCCCCTTGAGCGTCTCGGAGAGGAAGCCGGCTCCGGCGCCGGGCGGCTTCGTGAACTCGAACAGAGCCCCGACGTGCATCGGGGTGTCGCGGGATTCGAGCAGCAGCCAGGCTGCGTCAAGTGGTGAAAGTCGCCTCACGGGAGCCTTCCTGGGGGATCCGTTCGCAGCATAAGGCCTCGCAACGGCCTCGGGGTTGCGGGCTACCGGCTCAGCGGACGAGGTCGAAATCGGCGGGGTCGATCTCGGCGGTTCGCCGCCGGAACTCGAGCCACGGGCCGACCCAGTTGTTGGTGTTGATCCCCTCGCCGTTCACGTACCAGTTCGTGCAGCCGCCCTTGATCCAGCGGGTCGGCGCACTGCGACGGGCGATCTCCTCGCGCCAGCGCTTCTGGGCCTCCGGCTTGACCTGCAGGTAACGGGCGCCGGCTCGCAGCCTCCTGACGCCGTCGATCGCGTAGTTGTACTGGCACTCCAGGGTGTAGGGCACCGACCCCGAGCCGTGGTTCGTGTTCGGTCCATAGAGGACGAAGAGGTTCGGGAAGCCGGCTACCGCGGTTCCCAGGTAAGCCTCGGGTCGCTCTCGCCAGACCTCGTTCAGCTCGGCGCCATCGAGGCCGTGAATCTCCATCGGTGCGA
Organism: Acidobacteriota bacterium; assembly: GCA_032122625.1. GTDB lineage: Bacteria > Actinomycetota > Thermoleophilia > Solirubrobacterales > 70-9 > CAXMST01. The sequence goes on along the minus strand of JAQBGG010000047.1, from coordinate 4,159 downwards.
CGAAGTCGTGAGACCGAAAGCCGGTGCCCCAGATGATCGTGTCGGCCGGACGCTCGACGCCGTTGGCGCCGACCACCCCACCGGCGGTGATCCGCTCGACGCCGCCATCGACCAACTCGACGTTGTCGCGCGCCAGGGTTGGGTACCAGTCGCTCGTGAACAGCACCCGCTTGCAGCCCATCTCGTAATCAGGCGTGACCTTCGCCAGCAGCTCGGGATCCGGCACGGCCTTCTCGCGGTAGCGGGTGGCGACCTTGGCGAACGGGTTCATCAGCCAGTCGGTGCCTGTGAAGCCGTAGGTCGCAAGCTCGAAGAACCCGAACATGCCGGCACGCGATATCGCCACCCGGGTCGGCACACGGCGCATCAGCTCGCGCTCCCACGCCGGATATCCGCGGTCGGCCTTGGGCAGGATCCATGGCGCCGAGCGCTGATAGATGTCCAGTTGTGCGACCTGCTCAGCGATCACCGGGACAAACTGAATCGCGCTCGCCCCGGTGCCGATCACGGCTACCGTACGGCCGCGGAGATCGTGCTCGTGATCCCACTCGGCGGAGTGGAAGACGTGGCCCTCGAAGCTCTCGAGCCCCTCGATCGTCGGCACCGCGGGGTTGGTCAGCTGACCACAGGCCGTGACCAGCGCTTCGAAGGTGTGCTGGGTGCCGCCGTCGGTCTCGACGGTCCATTCGCCGGCCTCGGGGTCAAAGCTCGCTCGCTCGACTCCGGTGTTGAGCTGGAGGTGCGGACGCAGGCCGAAATCGTCGCTGATCTCGTTCAGGTAGTCGAGGATCTCCGGCTGTGGCGCATAGCGGCGGGTCCAGCGATGGCCCGGGGCGAACGAGAACGAGTAGAGGTGGGAGGGGACGTCGCAGGCGGCGCCGGGATAGGTATTGGCGCGCCAGACGCCGCCGACGGAATCGCCCCGCTCGAACAGCGTGAAGTCGTAGAAGCCCGCCTGCTTGAGCCGGATCGCCATGCCGATGCCGCCAAAGCCGGCGCCGACGATCCCGACGCGTACCCTGCCGGCGCTGCGCTTTCCGTTGCCGTTGAGACTCATCCTGACTCCTTCTCGCCCGACCCGGAACCCTAGGTCACTGCGGCTCGAGGGCTGCGAGGAGTCCGTCCTCGGTGGGCAGGGAGGAGGCTTCGAATCCGGCCAGCAGGTCTTGCGGGCGCATCGCTTTGCCTGCCTCGCAGAGGCCCAGCGATGAGGCGAGCAGGCCGAGGACCTCAGCCGGCGTCTCGCCGAGCTCTCGCCGGTCGCTGAGCGTGACCGCTCCGTGCCGCTTGGCCAGGCGCCGGCCGTCGGCCCCAATCACCAGGGGGACGTGTGCCCACGACTCGATCGCCGGCAGGCCGAGCGCTCCGGCGAGCCAGATCTGGCGGGGAACCGAGTCGAGCAGATCGCGGCCGCGAACCACCTCACCGATCCCCTGCTCGGAGTCGTCCACCGATGACGCCAGCAGGTAGCCGTGCACGCCGTCGTTACGTCGCACGACGAAGTCGTCGACGATCCCCGCTTGAGGGCCGCGAAGCCGGTCCTCGAATTCGATCCTCGCGGCTCCCGCGCGAACCCGCAGGGCGGCCGGGCGCCCCGCAGCACGGCGGGCCTCTCGCTCGGGCCCGCTGAGGTCGCGGCAGGTGCCGGGGTAGGCACCCTCGGGAAGCTCGCCGTGGGGCGCCGATGCAGCCTCGCGGACCTCGGTCCGGGTGCAGAAGCACTCATAGATCAGCCCCTCGGATCGGAGTTGGCTGATCGCCTTCTCGTAGCGCTCGAGCCTCTCGCTCTGCGGTGGGAGCGAGTCGTCCCAATCGATCCCAAGCGCCGTCAGGTCGGCCAGTTGTCTCTCGGCGTGCTCGGGCTTGGAGCGGTCTGGGTCGAGATCCTCGACCCGGATCAGAAAGCGCGCCTCCGCGGCTCGGGCGAAGAGCCAGGCCAGCAGCGCGGTGCGGAGGTTGCCGAGATGCAGAGGGCCGCTCGGGCTCGGTGCATATCGGCCGTCCCGGTTCAAACGTCGGCCGGCTTGTGGACCTCGGCCTCGGCGCCGTATCGCTCATCGGCGCGGGCTAGCTTGGCGGCGTCGTAGCGGTTCCGGGCCCACCAGGAGTCGGGCTTGGCGATGCGCACCGCTCCGGTCAGGCCGACCGGCCAGAAGTAGACGCCGAACACGGCCCACAAGAGCTTGCCCTTGAGTCCACAGATGACGACGAAGCTCAGTCCGAGCGCCTGCAAGACGAGCAGCTCGATGATGTCCGCGGCGCCTCCCTCGGTGCCGATCGTGAGGGGATAGGCGCCGATCAGCATGAAGCCGGTGACGATCACGAAGACGACCACCGCATCAATCGATTGGCGCCCCTGCTCGGACCAGTAGACGTCCTCGAGGTGCAGCCAGAGGGCGAACTCGTCGAGGGTCAGCGCCGAGCCGATCCCGAAGACGATCGCGGTCACCTCGAGCGGCGGCTGCAGCGCGATTGCCAGCACGCCGGTGATCAGGAGCAGGACGATCCCCCAGACGAGGTGATGGATGTGGGTATCGCCGGCTTCGACGTTGCCGAGCCAGGAGTAGCGCCCGGAACGGATCGAGTGGGTGATGAAGCGGGTGACGCCGAACGTCACCCCGAAAGCGACCAACATGAACAGGAGCGGCTGGTTGCCGGCGTCGACGACCACCTCCTCGTAGGTCGAACCGATGCTGGCCAGATGTGGTGAGACGATCACGCTTGCCGCGGATCATTGCGTGAGTCGCGGTCGGCCGGCGCGCCGACTCTCGATCACACCAGGGAGTCGAGCACAGCGCCGATGTCGGCGTCGGTCGTCTGCGGATTGATGAAGCAGAAGCGCAGCAGCGTCTCCTCAGCGAGGACCGTGGGCACGGTGAGCGTCAGCCCACCCTCCAGCTGCTCGGTCGACCAGCGCTTGTAGTCCTCGGGCCCCCAGCCCAGGCGCCGGAAGACGACGACCGAGAGCTCGGGCTGCATCGCCAACTCCAGGATCGGCGAGCTCTCGATCAGCTTGGCGGCCTGGCGGGCGAGCCACAGCCCGTGGGCGACCGCCCGCCCGTACGCCGCCGTTCCATGGGCGGCGAGCGAGAACCAGAGCGGCAGACCGCGCGCCCGCCGGGTCATGTGGATCGCCAGATCGGACGCGTTCCACTCCGGGTCGCCGTCGAGTACCTCGAGGTACTCTGCCTGTTGCGTGTTCACCAGTCGGGCGACGGAGCTGTCGCGGTAGAGGAGTGCGGCGCAATCGAGCGACGCGAACAGCCACTTGTGGGGGTCGACAACGAACGAGTCGGCTCGCTCGATCCCGTCGAACAACGGTCGCGCCGAGGGCTCGACCAGGGCGGCCCCGCCGTAGGCCCCATCGACGTGAAGCCAGAGGCCGTCGCGCTCGCACAGCGCCGCGACCCCCGAGAGGTCGTCGACGATCCCCAGGTTCGTGCTCCCGGCCGTGGCGCCGACCGCGATCGCGTTCAGCTCCGTGCTCGCAAGGGCCTCCGCAAGGGCCGCCCCCGTCATCCGCCCGCGCTCGTCCGCCTCGACATCGACCACATCGAGGTCGAGCACTCGAGCCACCAACCGGAGCGAGGAATGGGCGCCGCTGCACAACGCAACGGCCTCCTGCGCGCGTTTCCCGCTGCGGGCCCGCGCCGCCTCGCGGGCAACGAACAGGCCGTTCAGATTGCCCTGCGTCCCGCCGCTCACGAAGACGCCCCCCGCGCTGGCCGGCAAACCCGTGAGGTCGGCGATCCAGCGCAAAGCCTGGTTTTCGGCGAAGATCGCGCCGGAGCCCTCAAGCCACCAGTCGGCGAAGATCCCGGACGCCGACACCGCGAGGTCGAAGACGGTTGCCGCGTTCGTGGGCGCGTAGGGGACGAAGCCCAGGTAGCGGGGGTGACCGCAGTTCAGGCAGCTGGGTGCAATCACCTCGCTGAACAGCTCGAAGGCCCGCTCCTCGCCGACGCCGTCTGGGGTGATCGGGTCACCAAGGCCCGCCGCCAGCTCGGCCTCGCTTCGCGGGCTGTTGAGGTCCGCCGGGTCGGCGCGCATCCGCCGCAACGACCAGTCCAGCACCCGGGCCGCCAGCGCCTCGCTCTCCGGGCCCCAAGCGTGCATCCGGTCGGCCTCCATCGCTTGAGATTACGCCGCGCGGCGAGGG
>JAQBGG010000046.1:0-2792 GCA_032122625.1 Acidobacteriota bacterium | reverse complement strand
ACTGCAAGGCTTGGATATGGATCGCGAAGGTAAGCGTCCCGCTGCAGCTTGAAGATGCGTTGCGCTTCGTTTTCGGGAAACTCGATCACCCCGGAGTTGAGCTGTTTGGGCCATAGTAGATCGTGGTGTAGCGTCATCGGTCACATAAGGGCAAGACCCCGGACGCGGATGTCTGAGTGGCGGCGTGCTCGCCGGCATGGCGGCCGGGGACGAGGGCAAGGCGGCGCTCAAGCTCCAGCGGAACAGGCAAGACTGGCTCCGCGAGGGCTACGAAGACCTTGGCCCGGTGCCCTACACGCAGGCCGCCCAGGCGCCGCCGAGCCTGCCGGCCCCGAAGAGCGGCTGGCGCTACGACCCGAAGAGCAAGCGGATCGTCCGCGACGGAGCACAAGCATGATGCACCGACCCGACATGCCGATGGCGCCACAGGCTGGCTCAGGCGGGCTCGGTGGCCAGGTGGCCGCGCCGCTGCCGGGCACGGTCGGCGCCGAGGATGACGCCGGCGGCGAGGAGCAGGCGACGCCCGAGGAGCAGGCGCAGTATGAGCAAATCATCGATAACGGGCTCAAGCTGATCTACGACAAGCGGTCGATGCCCGGCGTCGTCGAGGCGCTGGGCGGCGACGGCGACCCGATCGACGGCCTCGCCACGGTCGCGGCGGGCGTTCTCGGGCAGCTCGAGCGCAGCGCCACGGAGGCCGGCAAGCCGCCCGATCCCGTCGTGCTCTACCATGCGGGCATTGCGCTGCTCGAGGATCTGGCGGATCTCGCTGGGCGTGCCGGCGTCCACACCTACACCGAGGAGGAGGCGGGGCAGGCGCTGGAGCGCATGGGCGAGGTCTGGCAGGCCGAGCACGGGCAGCAGCAGGCCGGGCAGCAGCAGGCCGGGCAGGGGCAGGCGATGCCGCCCTCGGCGCCCGCCGCTGCGCCGCAGCCGGCAGGGCTGGGCTGATGGCCTCGGTGCTCGGCTACGCCGCGGCTGGGGCGCTCCAGGGCCTCGGCGCTGGGCTGACGGCGTCGGGCGTGGCGGCCCGCGAGACAGCGATCCGCGAGCTGGAGGCGGAGCGGCGGGGCGCGCTCGCTGGTCAGCAGGCCGAGCAGCGGCAGAGCGAGTCGGCGACGGCCTACGAACGGCAGCGTGTGCTGGCGCGTGAGTCGGGCGAGCGGAGTGCCGAGACGGCGCGTAACGCCCAGACTGCCCGTGACCGGCGGGCGCGCGAGAGGCCGAGGCTGGACGGGACCGGCGGTATCAACCCGCTGGGCTCGGCGGTGACAAGGCCGCGAAGGATCGCTACAGCCGGATCAAGATGCACGAGGCGGCCATGAAGGCGGCGCACTCGGCTGCCGAGGGTGCGCCAATAGGCGATGACCCCGAGCCCGCGCGCAAGGCTGCATATGAGGCATCCATCGAGCAGGCGTATGCGGCGGGTCTCGTATCAGGCCAAGACCGTGACGCGCTGCTCGGGCCGCGAGCGGTGGCACCGCCTCCGGGTGGCGAGGGCGGGGTCGAGAATGTCGATGCGCCTGGCCTGGGGCTCGGTGGCGGGACGGCTGAGGCGGCTCCTGGGTTGCCGCCGGCGGCGCGCAACCTCCAATCCCGCATGAAGCCGGCCGGGCCGCAGGCGCAGGTCGGGCCGCCGATCCCGCCGCCGGCGATGGCGTACCTGCGCGCCAACCCCGGCACGGCGGACCAGTTCGATGCGATGTTCGGTCCTGGCAGCGCGGCACGGGTGCTCGGCGGGCAGTGATGCCCAATGTCTATGAGCAGTTCGTTGCGCCGGCGGAGGAGAACATTTACGCGCGGTTCGTCGTGCCGCCCGTTGCTCCGAGCCCTGCCGCTGGGGCTGTTGCTGGCCGTGCTGGCACCGGCCCCGGCGGATCTGTTGGCCTGGGCGGTGTGGCACCTACGGCGGCTCCTGCCGTAGGGAGTGGATCGGCGCTCGAGGCGTTCGAAGCACCGGAGTCGGATGAGGCAATCCGACTCTCTCGGCAGAGGCAACTCGAACGATACCAGCGTGACACGCCGCTGACTCGCCGGGTGCTTGACCCTCTCGAACGCGGCGCGTTGATGGGGCTAGGCGCTGTCTCCGGCCTACAGGCGGTTGGCGCCGGCAGGGAGTTGGCGAGGCTCGACCAGCCGGCAATCCCCCAGCAGTTCGGCTACGGCCGGGTCACCGCCGGCATGACGCCAGACGAGCGGGCCGAGACGCGGCGCCGGGCGGCGGGGACACTCGGCGAGCTAGCCGGGGAGATGACCAGCCTCGCAGCGCAACAGAGCAAGATCCCGGTCCACCCTGCCGCGGAACGCATGGCCAAGGCGGGTAGCTTCTCAGAGGCGTTCAAAGCGTTCTGGGAAGATCCGGTCGGCGTGATCGTCGACATTGGCCTCCAGAGCCTCCCGGCCATGGCCCCCTCGATGGTGGCAACCCCCTTCGTCGGCCCGTTTGCCGGGGCCGCGCTCATGGGCGGGTCCAGCTTCGGCATGGAGTACGCCGGATCGATCACGCAGGGGCTGGGCGAGTCCGCGGTCAACACCACCGATCCAGCCGCAGTCGCCGCCGCTCTGCAGGACCAGGATCTGATGGCTCCCATCCTCGAAAAGGCGGCACGCAAGGCCGGGCCTATCGGGGTGCTCGATGCAGCCAGCATGGGGCTGGCCTCGGTGACAATGGCTCCGGCGAAACTGGCCGCGCGACCGCTTCTGAAGCAGGCCGTCAACGTGCCAGCCCAGATGGCCGCGCAGATGGCTACCGGAGCCGGCGGCGAGGCCACCGGCCAGCTCCTCTCCGAGGG
>JAQBGG010000045.1:0-3492 GCA_032122625.1 Acidobacteriota bacterium | reverse complement strand
CGCCGGCTCATCGCGGCGGCGAGACGCTCACTCTCCGCTTCCATCTTGGCCTCGAGCCTGGCACCTCGCTCCGCTTCAACCGTCGCGTGCCGGGCGCTGAGACTTTCCTCGGCTGCGCTTAGGTGATCAGCTGCGGCTGCTGCGGCCACAGCACGCGAGGCCTCGATCGAGGCCGTCTCGATCGATTCTCCGCGCCCTGCGAGCCCAGCCAGTGCCGCTGCGGAGGCCTGCTCGATGGCAGAACGGATCTCGGCTGCACGTCCGTCGAGTTTCGCCAGAGCTGACTCGCGCTCCGCGGTGAGCTCCCCCCGCAGTTGCTCGATTCGCTCGAGACCCTCCTGCAGACGCTGCTCCTGGCCGGCCGACATTTTCGCCTCGGCCCGATCGATCTCGGCCTGGACGCCCGCCCGGGACCGAGTTGCGAGCTCGTCGACCGAGCCGCTGAGTGCGCTTGCGATCTGCCCTTCGGTCTCTGAGCGGAGTTCATCCGCGCGGGCGTCCGCGCGTTCCAGGAAGGCATCCTCGGCAACGGCCAGCTGCTCGGCCGCGACCTCCGCGGCGCTGGACCGGGCCGCCACTTCGGCCTCGGCGGCCACCGCAGCGGCGCGGCCGCTGATCGCCTCCAGACTCTCCTCGCCGGCCCTGCTGATAGCCCTCTCAGCCCTTGTCACCCGGCTTTCGAAACGCTCGCCGATCGAGTCCAGGCGCTCCTCGGCAAGACGCCGCTGCTCGGTCGTGCTTACATCGAGCAGGTCCGTGGATCGGGCCTCTATGCGCTGGATCGAAGCGCGCTGCTCGGCCGCCAACTCGTCCCGCAGGCGCTGCTCGGCGGCGCGGCTGAGCTCGGTCAGTCGACGCTCGAGTTCCGCCGACTGCACTCCGGCTGCTTGCTGCATGCGCTCGCGGTCCCCCGTGAGGTTCGCTGAAGCCTCACTCCGGAGTTGCTCGAGGGACTCGCCGAGAACGGCGCTCGTCCGCCGTTCAGCATCCCCCAGGACCTCCGCGGCGAGGGCCTCGAGCCGCCGCCGCGCGCTCTCGACCTCGGCGGAGAGAGCTTCGGTGGCTCGTTTCTCGGTCTTTTCCTCGGTTGCGGCCAGTCCGGCCGCCGATCTCTTCTCAAATGTCTTGCGGTCCTTGGCCAGGCGCTTGTCCGCGGCGCGCTCTAGGGCATCGAGCGCTTTGTCGAGACGGGCCTGAAGCTCGATCCCGGCTGCCTCGAGCCCGCTGTGGTTCAACTCCGCGCTCTCGACAGCGAGGCGCTCGGTGAGCCCCTCGGCCGTCTTGCCGACGATCTCCCGCAGGCCCCGCTCGGCCGCCTCCAGTCGCGACTCGATGCCCTCCGCCAGGCGAAGCTCGACGCCGTTGAGTTCCTGCTTCGCGCCGGTCACGGCGGCGCTACTGGCCTCATCAATCGCGGCCTGCCGGGACTTCTCGGCGGCCTCAGTGAGTTGCTTCAGCGTCTCCGCCAAGGCCTCGGTCGCCTTCTCGCTGCTGGTCCGGTCGCGCTCCTCATGAGCCTGCTCAAGCTCCGCCGCTGCCGACCGCAAGGCCGCCTCGACCCGCTCGGAGAGCTTGGCGGCTGTCTCGGCGCCGGCGCCGGCGATCCTCTCCTCGGCCGCCTCGACCGCCCGCATGGTCTCCGCTCGAGAGCGCTCACTCAGGGCTTCCCCGGCCTCTTCCTGCACGGCGGCGACCAGCGCCGCGATATTGCTCTCGGCCCTCTCGACGGCCTGCCGAGCCTCCTCGTTGACCCGCGCCGCCGCCTCGACCCGGGACTGCTCCACAGCCGCACTGAGACGGCTGAGCGCGTCGTCGTGGGCGGCTGCGAGCTTCCCGCGCGAGGCCTCGAGGTCGGCAGTGGCACGCTGAGCGACGCTCGCCTCCTCGCCGAGCGCGGCCTCGAGCGCCTCTGACTGCAGCTCGAGACGGCGCTCGGCCGCGCGAACCCGGCCGTTGACCCACTCGCCGACGCGGGCCTCGATCTCCTCCGAGGTCAGTCGGATCCGCTGGTCGAGCGCCTCGTCGAGCACCGTCAGGCGGTCCTGCAGGTGGCCGGCCTCGTCGTCGCTGTTCGCTTCCACCTCAGGGTCAGCGACCGCCTTGGAGTGGGGTAAGCGGCCGACCTGGATGCTCCCGGGTACAGCCGCTCGCGAGTCAAGCTCCTCGACGAAGTCGTCGATCGTCTGCCTCGCCCGATCCATGCGCTGGCGGGCGTCGCTTTGCTCTCCAGCCTCGTTCTCTGATTTGCGGCCGATCATGAATGACAGCCACAACCATATCGGGCTCTCGCGACACGAAGTCGGCCGCCATTGGGCGATCCCGGCCACCTCGCCGCCTCAGAACTTGCGGACCGCCGCGCCGCCTAAGATCAGGGGACGGTGCCACCGACCATCGCCGAACAAATTCGGACCGCCTTGGCGTCGAGCCGATGGGAGGCCGAGCGCATCGTCGAGTTCGGGGAGCGCAGAGCCCGGGACCTGGAAGGGAACGCTGACCCGCAGGCTGTCGCCCGGGCGTGGGCAGGGCTGGTCCAGGTTCGCGAGCTCCGCGATTTGATTGAGCATCATTCCCGCGAGATCGATGCTGCCTACGCGCGCATGGCAGAGGCGCTGGCCGCTACGTCGTTGCGCTTGGTCCAGATCTCCCGCGAGTCTGATTTTGCCAACCCCGCTTGGCCCGGCGGACTCGGCCGCACCGTCGAGCTGAAGCTGTCCGAAACGCGCGAGGTTACGGTTCGTTTCACAACTCCCTGGGACGACGCCTCGGCTTGAGGAACCGATCTAGAATCTTTATCCCGCAGTAGCCAGCGGCGTGACGACACCCGGCAGCATGAACTACCCACCACAGCCCCCGGAGTATCCGGGTCAATCCCCGGAGCAGCGGCTCCAGTCGGCCCGGTCGTGGGCTGAACGGGCGGAGCCGTCGACGCCGGCGCTGAGGGCCTCCACGGCCCAGATGACGGAGCGCCTGCAGACCGTGCTCGAGGCCGCCGAGCGAGCCGCCGAGGCAATCCGATACGACGCCGAAGAGCAGGCCCGCCGGCATCTGGCCGGCGCCCAGCAGCGGGCTGATGGCCTCACCGCTGAGCGCGTGCGATTGATCTCGCAGTTGACCGACGAGCTGATCGGACACGCTTCAGTGGTCCGACACCACTCCGCACAAATGGTCGGAGCGCTTGAACAGGCGATCACCGCCGTGAGCGGCCGACTTGACGAGGTCAAGGGGGGCGGGGCATTGCCGCTCGACGCATCCTCGCAGGGGTCCATCGGAGGCGGCCAGCCCACCCAGGGAACGACTTTCCGTTACGGCCCCGGAAGCCCTGGCGCCACCCCGCGGCAACCGCAGGCCGACGTCGTGGCCGAGGCGAGTGCCCGACCGGCGCCGGGCCCACCCCCGGCTGCGGCTCTGCTCCGGGCCACCCAGCTTGCGGTCTCAGGTGCCAGCCGGGACTCGATCGCCGAAGCCCTCAGGACGGAGTTCGGGATCGACCCG
>JAQBGG010000044.1:0-2567 GCA_032122625.1 Acidobacteriota bacterium | reverse complement strand
ACGCCCTGGCGGTGCGCATAATCGAGGGCCGCGGCCACCTGGACGGTGAGCCGCACCGCGTCGTCCACCGGCAGCTGCTGTTCGCGCGCCAGCCGGTCCCGCAGCGACTCGCCGTCGACGTACGGCATGACGTAGTAGAGGAGCCCGCCGGCCTCACCGGAGTCGTAGAGCGCAAGAATGTGGGGATGCTGGAGATTGGCGGTGACCTTGATCTCGTGCAGGAACCGCTCGGCGCCAATGATCGCGGAGAGCTCGGGCCGCAGCACCTTGAGCGCAACGTGGCGCTCGTGCTTCAGGTCGCGGGCGAGGTAGACCGTGGCCATCCCGCCTTGGCCCAGCTCACGCTCGACGCGGTACCGGTCTGCGAGGGCAGCGGAAAGGTTAGGGTGTGGAGGAGCCATGATCTGGACGCTCCCGGCTCAACCGGACGCGGACACCTACCGCAGCCTCTGCAGCACCGCTTCGAACCGGGGATCCCCATGGAGCGAGTTGAGGTCGGAGTCGTTCTCGACCCACCCCCGCAGGCCGAATCCCAGGTTCACCGCCTTCTCCAGGCAGTCGAGTGCTTCGGCGGGCTCGTCCTGCACGGCAAAGAAGCACGCGGTGTTGTAGAGTAGTCCCGAATCCTCGGGGTCGGCCGTCAGCGCCCGCCGGGCCCACTCGAGGCCCCGCTCTTTCTGTCCCTGGTGGGCCAATGCGATCGCACCCAGGTTGAGCGCCCGCGCGTCATCGGGGTTGAGCTCGAGGTGTCGCTCGATCAACTGAATGGCTCGGCCATAGGTCGCATCGCTATCCGACGTACGGCCCAGCCCCGCGCAGGCCATGGCGAGAAAGTTGGGTGCGAGATAGTCATCCGGCCGGAGCCGCGATGCCTCCTCGAACTCCGTGACCGCCTGTGCGAGCTTGCCTTGCTGCAGCAGCGCCCGGCCGTAGAAGTAATGCGCCTCGAACAGCTTCGCACTGAGACGGATCGCGGTCTCGAACTCCCCATTCGCCTCGTCATACCGCTTGCCGAACGCGAGCGCCAGGCCGCGGGACGTGTGGACCTCCGCCAGCTCGGGGTCGAGCGCGATGGCCTTCTGGCTGGCCGAATCCGCCCGCTCCAGGTGCGCCGCGCTGGCATCCCAGTAGGTGTAGATGAAGGCGGAGCAGTCGGCGATGCCGGCATGAGCGAGCGCGTAGTTGGGGTCGATCTCGACGGCGCGCTCGAACATGCGCCGGGCGTGCTCGACCCCTTTCCGCCGCCACTGGTGGAAGAACTGCCGTCCCCGGAGGTAGTAGTCGTAGGCCTCGACATCCGCGGTCGGCGGCTTCTCGATGGCGCGCTTGGCCTTGTCACTCAGGACGACTCTCAGCGCCTTGGCGATACTCTGCGCGATTTCGTCCTGAATCGCGAAGATATCCTCCATCTCACGGTCATAGCGTTCCGACCAGACGTGGTAGCCGTCGGCGACGTTGATGAGCTGGGCCGTGATCCGGAGCTTGCTCCCGGCCTTGCGCACACTGCCCCCGAGCACGGTGCCCACGTTGAGCTGGCGGCCGATCTCCTGCACGTCCTGGTCTTTGCCCTTGAAGCCGAAGGCCGAGGTCCGGGAGGCGACCTGCAACTCCTCGATCTTCATCAGCGCGTTGATCAGCTCCTCCGCCATGCCCTCGCAGAAGTACTCCTGGTCGTGCTGAGGACTCATGTCGGCGAACGGGAGCACCGCGATCGACTTGGCCGCATGGGTCGCGGGCGTCGCCAGGGGAGTCGCGTGGGGAGGCGTGATCACCCTGGGCGAGCCGAGCGCCTGCACCAGCTGCGCCGCCGTGTCAAAGCGTTGCGCCGGCTCCCGGGCCAGGGACTTCGTCACCACCAGCTCCAGCTCGCCGGTCACCTCTTGCCGCGCCGCCCGCACCGACGGCACCGGCTCGGTGAGCCGCCTGGTGATCAACGCCTGCACCGTGGTGCCCGTGAACGGGGCGCCGCCGGTCAGCATCTCGAACATCACGCAGCCCAGGCTATAGACGTCGCTCCGCGCGTCGGGTTCTCCCTCGCCCAAGGACTGCTCCGGACTCATGTACGCCGGCGTCCCCACCGCCATGCCGGTCTGGGTCAGGCTTTCCCCGCCGGCCGCACTCACCGCCTTGGCGATCCCAAAGTCGGTGACGATCGCCTCGCCCTCGTGGAGCATGACGTTCTCGGGCTTGATGTCCCGGTGCACCACCCCTTGCCGGTGGGCGTAGTCGAGGGCGGCCGCGATGTCCCGGCTCAGCTTCACCGCGTCCTCGACGGGGAGTTGCTTCTCCCGGTCGAGGCGGTCCCGCAGGGACTCGCCCTCGACGAACGGCATGACGTAGTAGAGCAGGGTGTCGGCCTGGCCGGAATCGTACAGGGGGAGAATGTGGGGATGCTGCAGCCGGGCGGCGATCTGGATCTCGCGGAGGAACCGCTCGGGCCCCAAGGCGGCGGCGAGCTCGGGATGGAGGACCTTGAGCGCCACGTTGCGACCATGCTTCTGGTCCTGGGCCAGGAAGACCTCGGCCATGCCCCCCTTGCCGATCGACTGCTGCAGGGCGTACCGGCC
>JAQBGG010000043.1:0-5802 GCA_032122625.1 Acidobacteriota bacterium | reverse complement strand
ACGACCGTGATCGGATCACCGTCAGCCGCGCGCACGGCCCGGCGGGCAACCTGGGACGGCTCGGTCAGCCGATCGGTGATCCCAAACGGCTCCGACTTCTGTTCCGGAGTGTTGAGGCGGAAGACCTCGACCTCGGGCGAGGATCCGGCGACGTCGAAGTTGGTCAGGGGACCAGGTGTGATGGCCGCTGCGTCGACCACTACCCCGCGAGGACCATCGCGGACGAACTCGGCGACTTCGCTGAAGTTGGGTCGCTCGTAATCGGTCGTGACCATCTTCGCCGCCCCGAAGCCGAAGCCCGCAACCGCCAGCGTCGCTGCCGTCAACCGCAGTCGCCAGTTGCCGACTGTGATCAGGGCCGCACCGGCAAGCGCCAGGTAGGGCCACGATGCAGCCAGATTGCGTGTGCTGAACACATTCGTGCCCAACAGGCTCTGCACGGCTTCTCCGACAGGGGTCGCGAGCGCGAGAATCACCACGAGCACGATTCGCCGGTCGTTCGCTGCGAACCAGGCGCCGAGTCGTCCTCGCGCACCCCAGAGGCCGACCGCCCCGACAACGATGCTCGCGGCCATCAGGCCGAGGCCCGGGATTCCCGGCAGGTCTCGCAGCGGCGCCCCGGTGGCGTACGGGAACCCGACCGTCCAGTGGCCGAGATAGAGCTTGATCGACTCGAAATCAAACGGCGAGAGCGCGCTCAGGGCCACGGTCGTGGGGGAGTCGAGGTCCTCCTTCAGACTGGGTAGCCAGGGCACGTAGAGCAGCGCCGCGGCGGCGGTAGCGATCAGCAGCGGTTTGCGTGCGCCGGGATGGACCCAGAGGACCCAAAGGACCTGGGCGCCGAGCACGAAGATCGACGTGTAATGCGTGTACGCCGCCATGCAGGCGAAGACCCCGTAGGCAACCCACCAGCAGGGCCGGCCGCGGTCGATCGCGAGCAGCAGCATCAGCGTCGAGAGCAGGACGAGCGCCATCATCACGCCATAACCTCGGGCCTCGGCCGAGTAGAGGATCATGAACGGGCTCAGCGTCGTCAGCGCCGCCGCCAGCAGCCCGGCCCCACGCCCAACCGTGCGCGTACCGATCGCGTAGACGAGCGGTATCGAGGCAATCCCGGCGATCAGCGCCGGAAGCCGGATCAGTTCCGGGGCAAGGTTGATGTCCAGCCTCGAGCTGATCGGCGTCGTCAGCCAGGTGAGGATGAAACCGAGCGGCGGCGAGATTTCCGCCGTGGTCCCGACCGCCTCAACGGCATCCGGCAGGCTGTTTGTCTTCACGATCCAATAGGTCGCCAGTTCGTCGGCGAACAGGTCCTGGCCCGCGACGATGAAGCGAATGACGCCGCCCACAGCTACGAGTGCGGCAAGCGCAATCGGCACAGCGGCTGGGTTGTCGGTCAGGCGCTTCAACTCGGTCATGGCCGGGTCGCCTGCGGAGCGCTGGCACCTGTGGCCCACAGGCAAAGATCCGCGGGCAAAGATACTGCGGATTCGGGGACCCGCGCTCAGCCAGGAGACGGCTGCAGCCACTACCGTGCCGAAGATGAGCATCGAGCGGCCCGCGTCCGACAAGCGTAGCTACGGCCGATCGGCTGGGTTGCTGACCGTGGCCCTCGGCATCGCCGGCGTCCTCACCTACGTGTTCTTCGCGATCGCCTCCCACAGCCTCGATGCGGACCAGTACGGGAATATCGTGATCCTCTGGTCGGTCGTCTTCCTGCTCGCCTCGACGCTCTTCCGCCCGATCGAGCAGCTGCTGACGCGGACCCTTGCCGAGCGCGAGCAGGTGGGCGCCGAGAGCTCCGACGCGCTCCGCGCCGCTGCGGTGATCCAGGGGAGCGTATGTCTGCTCGCCGTGCTCATCTTGTTCCTGGCCCGCAACCCGATCGAGAGCGAGCTGTTCGACGGCGAGGATGCTCTCTACTGGATTCTGATCGCCTCGCTGCTCGGGTTCGGGCTCGCCTACTACGCTCGTGGATTCCTTGCCGGGCGTGGGCAGTTCCGGCTCTACGCGGCGCTCCTGGTGATCGAGGTCAGCACCAGACTGGTCTTTGCCGTCGCGGTTGCCGTCGGGATCGCCAACGGGGCCAACTTCGTCGCTCTCGGGATCGCGACGGCGCCGATCGCCGTCATCGTCGTGCTGCCTGTTGCCGTGCTGAAGCGTCCCGAGCACAACCGGCCAAGGCTCGAGCGCCCAGCCCCCGGCGCCTCAACCCAGCTGACGCTCGGCCGCGGCAGCGCCTTCGCGGGTGCCGTGCTCGTGATGATGCTCGGTGAGCAGGTCCTGATCAACTCGGGTGCCCTATTCGTGCGTGCGGCCGAGGGCGCCGCGGCCGCCGGATTCATCTTCAACATGATGATGGTCGCCCGCGCACCCCTGGTGCTCTTCCAGGCCATCGCCGCGAGCCTGCTGCCGCACCTGACACGGCTTCGCACCCGCGGCGGGGACGGCAGCAAGGCGGCGTTTCGTTCCTCGATCGAAACCACTCTGCTACTGATCGCCGCATTCTCCGGACTGACAGTCGCCGGCGTCGTGGCGATCGGGCCGCAGGTGATGCAGATCGCATTCGGCGACACATTTGAATATGACCGCCTCGGGCTGGCGATAATCGCCGCCGGGATGGGCTTCTACCTCGCAGCGGCCTCGCTCAACCAGGCAGCCCTGGCCCAGGCGCAGGCCCACCGCGCCGCCGTTCGCTGGATCCTCGCCGCCGCATTGTTCGGGGCGATCAACCTCGCCGGCGTTCTCAGCGCCGAGCGTGCGGTCGAGATCGGCTTCGCAGCGTCGGCCGCCCTGTTGGCGGGCCTCCTCTACGCCCTCTACGCCAGGCCCGCCCCCTCTGAGGACGATGTGATCGAACCCGGCTCGGCTCGCGAGCTTCAGGCGCAGCTCACGTCAACCGACGAAATCGTCTGAGCCGCGGGGCTCAGAAAGCCAGCGGCACGTAATCCCGCGGAAACCCCGAGGCCCCGAAGAACCAGCTCTCGATTGCAAAGCGCGGGTTCGGCATCTCCGGCGCCGAGCCTGTCCGATGCAGGAAGCGGTCATCGAAGAGCATCACGTCCCCGGCCTGAAGCGGCGGCCGGACAACGCCAAGCTCGCCGGCCGCCTTCTCGGCTGTCTGCGGGGCCACCAGCACGGTCTTCGGCGACACCTCGTCGCCGGAGGGGCGCTCGAGGTGCTCGGCTCCGCTGCCCTCGCCGCCGGTGTCGAGAAGATCGTCGATCCGGCGCGGCACGAAGTCGAGGCCGGGAGCGCCGACACCGCAGTCGGAAAGCGCAACCCAGACGTTCAGGGCCCGGGTCTCCCCCATGAACGAGCCGTCCTGGTGCCAGCCCCCAGGGGGACCCGGATCGGCCTTTCGCAACGTGCACTTCTGGACCGACACCGTGATCGGCTCGGCGAGGAACTCGCCGATCACCCGCCGCAGGCCGATGCGCTCGAATAGTTCGAGCATCTCGTACATCAGCGCCGGCGAGTCCGCCGCCAAGAGGCCGCCACCGGCGGTGATCCAGGAACGGCCGGCGATCTCGGAGTAGGGGGGGTCAGGGGAAAACTCCTCATAAAGACCGTCTCGACCATCCCCTGCGGCCCGCGCCGCGAAAGCGGCGTCGATCCGCTCGGCCATCTGCAGCGCCTCGGCGCGCTCGACCAGCCCGGGGACGAGGACGTAGCCGTGGGCTCTGATTCCCCCGCGAACCAGCGCACCGTCGAGCTCGTCGGCCGCGGCGACGGCGAGGCCATCGGCGTCGGTCCCGGGGAACTGACGCTCCGGATCGGCGGGAGGCGGGCGGTTCTCCCGCACCTGTGCGGCGCCGGCGCTGTGGCGGAGTTGGAGCATTTCTCGCTCACGCTCGAGCGAGCGCTCCGTCCGGTTGAGGCGATTGAGCTCGTCGATCCGTCGGAGAAACGGAGTCGGGTCGTCGGGCTGGGCGTCGGTGCGGCTCTCACCAGGGGTACCGAGACGGCTGCGCAGAGACTTCAGCATGCGGTCGAAAGCTAGCACCCGCCCGCGGCTCAACCCGCTGCCGAGCCGTCCCCGATTTGCGCCGGGACACCGACCGCAGTCGCCCCCTCAGGCACGTCGGAGAGCACCACGGCGTTGGCCCCGATCCGGGCCCGGGCGCCGACGGTGACCTCGCCCAGCACCCGCGAGCCAGTTCCGAGGCTCGCGCCCGGACCGATCGTCGGGCCCTGATCGCCGTCGCTGGGCGCGACGGTGACGGCGGGCGAGATCACGACACGGGGGTGGATCTCGACCGCCCCATCGATCACGACCTGGCCGTGAACGATGTAGATCCCCGGGTGGACGAGCACGGAGTCGCCGATGTAGACGCCGGCGCCTGCGATCGCGAGCCGATGGAAGAGGCGTGGAAGGATCGGCACGCCACGTCGCTGCAGGCTTGCTTTGACCCGGTAGAGAGCCTGGCTGAGGAAGGCGTCGCTGACGACGGCAAGCCTGAGGATCTGCAGGGTCACGTCAAACGTGGAGCGGAAGTCCTGCCGCTCGCCGCGGAAGGCGGCGGTACAGCGCGCATCTGCGATCACCGCCTCCCGCAGATGGGGATGGCGGGACCGAGCCTCGTTTGCCTCGGCTGAGATCATCGCCCCCGTGACCATGGCATGCTCGCTCGATCAGGCGCCCTCCGCCTCTCAACCCGCTCCTGCAATGCTGGGCCCGTGGGCGAAGTGAACGCGCAGAGCAGCCCGCGAGGCCGGGCCCGCGAGAAGACGGCACGGATCCGCGAGTTCCGCACCATGGTCCGGGCACGCCACCCGGGCTTCGTCGAGGCGGTTCTCGCCGACGCGAGGGTCACCTCCCGTAATCGAGGCCGCCCACTCGGCGGGGCATCGCGCTCGAGAGTTGCGCTCGAGGCGCTTCGTCTCGCTTGGGAGAGCGACGGGTTCCTGGCCCAGGCGCTGTACCGGGCGAAGGCCGGCCTGCAAGGGCGGGGCGTGCCGATCCTGCCACGAATCCTGCATCGGCTGGCGATCGCGACGTCAGGCATCTACATCGGAGATCCGGTCGTCGTCCATCCGGGGGTCCATCTCGCTCACGGGCAGATCGTGATCGACGGAATCGTCGAGGTGCACTCGGGCGTCCAGATCTTCCCGTTCGTGACGATTGGACTGCGGGCGCCCAGCATGATCGGCCCGACGATCGGTCCGCGCGCCACAATCGGGTCCGGAGCCAAGGTCCTGGGGGAAGTCGAGGTGGGCGAGGGCGCCAAGGTCGGCGCCAACGCCGTGGTCCTCGCCGACGTGCCGGCGGACACCACGGTGGTGGGCGTCCCGGCGCGGCCGGCCGCCTCCGAAGCCGCCGGGACCGCCGACCGAGGCGACGACGGCGACGGCGACGGCTGAGTCGGCTTGGTGTTTCGACATGTCCTGCTAGCGTTTCGACGACGTGAGTGAACGCGCGGAAGCATCCACCGCATGAAGCTGTTCGGCGTCAGGAGCAAGGAGTCGACCGCCACCAACAGCGCCGCGCAAGGGGCGCTGGCTCGGGTCGCCGAGCTGACCGAGTCGAACCGCGCCGACCCCGACCCCGATCGGGAGCGACAACTCGTCCGCCTGCGCCATCAGGCGTTCGCCGAGCTCCCCGGGGCCGCGCCGGAGCCGATCCCCGAGCCCGACTTCGAAGCGATCCGATGGGTCGATGGAATGCCCGCCGTTGAGCCGGCGCAGCTCTCGGCCGGTGCGCTGCGGGCCGGCATCCTCGAGGGCGGCTGCCTGCTGATCCGCGGAATGCTCGCCCGCGAGACGACCGAGCGGCTGGCCCAGGGCATTGAGCGCTCGTTC
>JAQBGG010000042.1:0-5260 GCA_032122625.1 Acidobacteriota bacterium | reverse complement strand
CCGATCGTCTTTCTCACGGTGCCGTTCCGGGCCCAGTCGGAGACGCTCAACAACCTCCGGGGGGCGCTGCAGCCGGGCCAGACGCTGGTTGATTGCACGGTCCCCCTGGCCGCCGCCGTCAGCGGCAAGGCAACCCGCTCGTTGGGGGTCTGGCAGGGGTCGGCTGCCCAGCAGGCCGCGGAGATGGTGCCCGACGGCGTCACCGTGATCGCCGCGCTGCATTCCGTCAGCGCGACGAAGCTCGCCGAGCTGCCGGAGCCGATCGACGAGGACGTGCTGATCTGCGGCGACCGCAAGGCCGACAAGGCGGCGGTTGCAGAGCTGATCGAGCGCATCGAGGGCCTGCGCGCGATCAACGCCGGCCCGCTGGAGATGGCGCGAATCGCCGAGCAGATCACGCCCCTGCTGATCTCGATCAACGTCCGCTACAAGGCCCACGCCGGCCTGAAGCTGACCGGGCTCGATACCGACGGCCATTGGGACTGAAACTGGTCCTGCTCGCCGGCGGCACCGGGGGCGCGAAGCTCGCGGCCGGCGTTCAGGAGGAGATCGGTGCCGATCTGACGGTGATCGCCAACACCGGCGACGACATCGAGACGCTCGGCGTCCACATCTCGCCCGACCCGGACCTCTGCACCTACTGGCTCAGCGGTGCGATCGACGCGGAGCGCGGCTGGGGGATCAAGGGCGACTCGTTCACAGTCTTCGAACGGCTTGTCAAGCTCGGCGCCCCGGATTGGTTCGGGCTCGGTGATCGCGACCTGGCGACCTGCTTGCGACGGCGGGCACTGCTCGATGGCGGCGCTCGTCCAACCGAGGCCCAGCTCGAGATTGGAGCAGCGCTCGGCCTGCGAGCTCGCGTGCTGCCGATGTGTGACGAGCCGGTCCGCACCCGCGTCAAGGTTCCCGAGAGGGGCTGGCGCGACCTGCAGGAGTACCTGGTGCATGACCACGCCAAGCCGGAGATCGAGGCAGTCGAGTTCGTCGGCATCGAGGCGGCGGCGCCGACGCCCGAGGTGCGCTCGGCCGTTGCAGCCGCAGAGGTGATCGTGATCGGGCCCTCGAATCCGGTGATCTCGATCGGCCCGATCCTGGCCGTGCCGGGGATGAGCGAGCTGCTCGCAGCGGCTGCCGCACCGGTCGTTGCCGTCAGCCCGTTCGTGGCCGGAGAGGTGATCAAGGGGCCGACCGACATGTTCATGCGAGCGATCGGCAAGCAGCCCTCCGTTGCAGGCGTCATCGACGCCTACCGCGAGGTGATCGACGGGGTGATCGTCGATGCGGCTGACCCAGACCCACCGCCGGACTCGATCCCGACGGCGCTGATCGACACGCTGATGGATGGGGCGGAGCGTCGCCGTGAGGTGGCCACCGAGACCCTGGCGTTCTGCGAATCACTGCGGCGGGACCGCGGCGGCCGGTAGCGAAGGGCGAACGGGCTGCGGGATAGAAGCTTTCGGTAGTAGATTCGGCCGCGATGCGGGCCACGGCAATCGTGCCAGTCAAGAGGTTCGGCGCCGCCAAGCAGCGCCTCTCCGACGTGCTCGCGCCGGAGCAGCGGGCCGCGCTTGCCGCGGCGATGCTCAGCGACGTCCTCGAAGCGCTCGCCGAGGCCAAGCTGGTCGAGCGGGTGCTCGTCGTCAGCGGCGAGCCACGGGTGGCAGAGCTACTCGCCGGTCGCGATGCCGATCTGCTGGACGACCCAGCCGACGCCGGTCACTCGGAGGCGGCGCTGATCGGCGTCAGCGGGGCCGTCGCACGGGGAGCGGGATGCGTCGCTGTGCTGCCTGGAGACTGCCCCCTGCTGAAGTCCGGGGAGCTCGATCGGGCGATCGCCGCCGCGACCGAAGGCAGCGTTGGGGTGATCCCCGACCGCCATGGCAGCGGCACAAACGGGCTGATCCTGCGGCCGCCGGATCTGATCGGGCCGGCGTTCGGGCCCGGGAGTCGCGAACGGCACCTGCGTCTCGCTTCGGAGGTCGGCGCCGAGGCCGTGGTCCTCAGGATCGAGTCGCTCGGCCTCGACCTCGACACCGGCGGCGCTCTGCTCGAGCTGCGCCGGATCGTTGAGGCCGGAGAGCTGCACGGCTCAGCGACCGCGGCCGCTGTGCTCGCTCTCGATCATGCCGCCGGGACGGGGTCCCGGTGAGCGACGGAATCGAGCTGATCGGAGTCGAAGGGATCGGGGAGGTCGGCCAGGGCAGCTCGATCGCGGAGCTGATCAGCGCCAACTGCAGTCTGCGGGACGGCGATGTCGTCTGCATCTCGCAGAAGATCGTCTCCAAGGCGGAGGGCAGGGTCAGAGACCTCGACGCGGTTGAGGTCTCCGCCGAAGCCGAGGCCCTCGCGGCGCGCCTCGACAAGGATCCGGCGATGGTTGAGCTCGTGCTCGGTGAGAGCCGCCGCGTGGTCCGGGCCGAGCACGGCGTCCTGATCACCGAGACCAACGGCGGGCTGATCTGTGCCAACGCCGGGGTCGATGCCTCAAACGTGCCCGGGGAACGCAGCGTCGCCCTGCTACCCGATGATTGCGATGCCTCCGCCCGCCGGATCCGGGCCGAGCTCGCGGGCCTCAGTGGCGTGCAGCTCGCGGTCCTGATCACCGACAGCTTCGGGCGGCCATGGCGGCTCGGCCAGAGCGAGATCGCGATCGGCTGCGCCGGCCTCGAGCCACTGGACGACTGGCGCGGACGTAGCGACTCGCAGGGGCGAGAGTTGGCCGCAACAGCGATCGCCACGGGCGATCAGATCGCCGCTGCGGCGGACCTCGCCCGCGACAAAGTTGCCGGCCTGCCGGTGGTCGTCGCTCGCGGTCTCGGATTGCAGATCGGGCCCGACGGCCCGGGCGCTGCCTCAATGCAGCGACCCGAGGAGGACGATCTCTTCAGGTGAGCCGCCCGGGGCCGATCAAAACTTGGTCCCGAGCGGGTCGGGAGCACCTTCCTCGGTGAAGTCGGGCGCCTCGTAGGCCGCCCCCGGAGTGCCACCGATCGCAACCACTCTGGCCGGCTCCTCCTCGGTCGAGATCCTGCGACTCTCGCCGGGGCCAACCCGGGCCCAGATGCCGGGGACCAGCTCGTGTCGCTCGCCGCCAACCTCGAGCACCGCTCGCCCCTCGAGCACGGTGTAGACCTCTTCCTGGCGGTCGTGCTCCTGGCTGTGCTGCGGGTACTCCGTGAAGTTCGGCGGGAACTCCATCACCGCCAGCCCAAACGCGGTCACCCCGAGCCCGGCGCGCACCCGGCGGAAGCCGCCGCCGAACACGGCCTCAAAGTCTTCAAGTCGCTTGACGGTGTAGTCGGCCAACTCCGATCCTCTCTCAAGCCCGACGCAGGAAACTGCCCTACAAGCCTACCCCCGCAGGCTCAGTAGGTCTCGACGATCTCGTAGAGCGTGGTCCGCTGCGCCGGGGTCCGGCCCGCTCGCCGGGCCGCAGCGATCAGGTCCGAGGGCTCGAGTCGGACGCCGTGGCGGGAGCCGGCCATCCGCGAGATGTTCTCCTCCATCAGGGTGCCGCCGAGGTCGTTGACCCCCCAGCGCAGCGATTCGGTCGCGGCGTCGAGGCCCATCTTCACCCAGCTCGCCTGCAGGTTCTTGACGCTGCGCCCCAGCGCAAGGCGGAAGACCGCCGTGTGCTTGAGGTTCTCGCTGTCGCTGATCTCCTCGATCCCGTGCGTGCGGCCGAGCAGCGTCTGGTACGGGATGAAGCTGAGCGGCACGAACTCCGTGATCCCGCCGGTCCGCTCCTGCAGGGTGCGGATCACCCGCATGTGTTCAGCCAGCTCCGATGGCTCCTCGATGTGCCCGAACATCACCGTCGAGGTCGTCGGGATGCCACGCCCGTGCGCTGCCTCGATGATCTCCACCCAGCGAGCGACGGGCAGCTTGTTCGGTGAGATCCGCTGGCGGACGCCGTCGTGGAGCACCTCGGCCGCCGTTCCCGGGGTCGAACCGAGCCCGCGCTCGAGCAGATAGTCGAAGACCTCACCGGGGGGGCGCCCGGAGCGCTCGGCCATGAAATGGACCTCCATCGGCGAGTAGGCGTGCAGGTGAATCTCCGGCGCGACCTCCTTCGCCAGCTCGAGCCAGCGGCCGTAATGCTCGAGCGTGTAGTCAGGGTGGATCCCGCCCTGCATACAGATCTCGGTCGCGCCGAACTCGATCGCCTCACGGATCCGCTCGGCGAAGTCCTGCTCTTCCACGAGGTAGGCGTCGGGTGAGCGCTTACCCTGACCGAAGCCACAGAAGGCGCAGCCGACTGTGCAGACGTTGGTGAAGTTGACGTTGCGGTTGACGACGAACGTCGCGACGTCCCCGCAGAGCTCGACCCGCAGATGATCGGCGGCGGTACGCATCTCCTCCACCACCTCAGGCCGGGACTCGGCGAACAGCGCGGTCAGCTCATCGGCGCCGAGCTCGGCCCCCTCGCGGCCCTTGGCGATCGCCTCCGGCGCCAGCCCAGGGTCAACCCCGTTGCCGTTGGCGCCATTCGCCTGGGCGTTGCGCCCGCTGCTGCCGCGCGGGATGAAGCTCCAGAACTTGAGCTTGATCAGGTCCAGCACCCCCTGCTCGATCCACTCGGGCTGCATGTACTGCGGATAGACGCAGAGCCGCTCCGAAAGCGCCATGCCGCGCTCGCGAAGTGCACTCCGGACCTGCTTCGGAGAGGGAAACGGGTGCTCGGGGCTGATGTGATCGCCGTTTGCCGAAAGGCCGCCGAGGTCGGTCGCGCCGTCGGTCGCGAGCTCGATCCACCAATCGCTCAGGTTGGGCGGGATCTGGATCCCGACATCGGGCATCACCTCGGCGGTGTAACGCACCAGGCTGCGGATGTCGTCGAGCGAGATCGGGTTCGCCCACTCGGGCGGCTCCTGGGCGGAGTCGCGGTTCGCCACCTCTGAGCCCTCGACGCAGTCAGGAGCCGACCAGCGCTCGCGGCTCGCCCGATCGGCGATCTCCGCCGGCTCGCGCCCGTAGTAGTCGGGATGGGGGACGAAGTTCTGCAGGATCACCTCCTGGATGTGCCCGTAGCGCGAATGGGCTTCAGCGAGGGCGTCGAGTGAGGCGAAGCGCTCCGCCTCGCTCTCGCCGACGCCGACCAGAATGCCACTCGTAAACGGGATCCTCAGCTCGCCGGCAAGCTCGATCGCCTCGAGGCGGACGGCCGGATGCTTTGTCGGGGAGCCGGCGTGAACCGTGTCCATCAG
This sequence comes from Acidobacteriota bacterium, assembly GCA_032122625.1. Lineage (GTDB taxonomy): Bacteria > Actinomycetota > Thermoleophilia > Solirubrobacterales > 70-9 > CAXMST01. The sequence goes on along the minus strand of JAQBGG010000042.1, from coordinate 53 downwards.
GCGCTCGGAGATCGACTCCAGCATCAGGCCCTGGGAAGCCGTGACCTCGCGCA
>JAQBGG010000041.1:0-7069 GCA_032122625.1 Acidobacteriota bacterium | reverse complement strand
CCACAGAGCGTCAGCGAGTACTGGTCGATGATGTCGGCGCTCGCCGAGGTCAGGGTCATGGCGAAGTCCTCACCGCGGCCGATCAGCAGATAGCCCGGGAACGGAGCCGAGGTGACGCCGCGCCACTGCATCTTGCCGGCGTGCATGTCGATCTCGTAGGTGAAGCCGGGGTAGAAGTAGCCGATCTGCGGGCCACCGACCATCAGGGGGTTGCCCGTGTTCGAGCTGTCGGCGTTGATCTGCAACGTGTTCGATGCGGGGCCGGCGTCGACGTCCGCCTTCGTCGCCAGCGCCCGGGTCGGGGTCGGCGAGGTGCGCTCGTAGCTGTCGTGGTCGATGATCACGTTGCCCCTCGGGTTCTTCGGGATCGAGCCGTAGGGGAACCTCTCATCGATGGTGCTCGGGGTCGCTCGGTTGCGGAACTGGCGCAGGTCGTTGAAGATCTTCATCGCCTTGGAGTCGCTGTTGGTGTCCTGAAGGCCTGAGAGGAACTCGGTTCGCCGGGCCTCGTCGCCGCCGCCCTCACCGAGGAACTGGCCCTTGAGCGCGTTGACAGCGTAGACGTCGTTGTGAGTCCAGGGCTCGGTCCCCGGGCTGTTCGCCTCCAGGTAGGCGTTGATGCCCTCGACGAACTCGTGAATGTCCTCGTGCACCTTGCGGCCCTGCTTGGTCCGCTCGAGCACCTCGGTCTGCTTCGCGATCTCGCGCTCGGTGCGCTTCGAGGGCACGAACGGTTGCAGGCTGGTGATCAGGCCCAAAGCCGTGATGTTCGGCACGTCGATCGCCGCCACCCTTGAGGCCCAGCGGGCCTGCTCCAACAGCAGCCCGCGATCCTCGGCCAGCAGCCAGCCGGATGCCCAGACACCGTCGGCCATCGTCTTGCCCGTTACGTGCGGGACGTTGAACCGGTCGCGGAGGATGGTCACGTTCGCCCGCGGCACCGACTCCTCGACGGCCGGGCCGTCCGGGCCGACACCGAAGACCTCGGACTTGAACTTGTCGTCGAAGTCGGCGCTGGTCACCTTGTCGAAGAGCGGCGTCAGGGCGTTGTACATATTCGCCTGCTCGGCGGCTCCGGCCGGGATCGGGATGGTCCCGTACTGGCCCGAGGGGACGATGTTGCGCGCAACATCGGCGTAGTCCTCGGCCTGGGCACCGCTCGCCGACACTGAAAACAACGCGGCGACTCCCACAAACAACCCCACGAAACGCTTCAAAGCACTCTCCCCTGATCCGATCCCCAGCCTGACCGGCCAAACCATACGGGATCGGTCAAACAAGGTGCTGCCCGAGGGCCGCAGCCGCGGATGCAACCTGCTCGAGCGTTTCCGCCTCAGTGATCGAGGCGAAACTCGCCCTGCCCTTGCCTTCGAGGCGATCGCGGCCAACGATCGCATGACACGGTCGCCCGGCGAGCACGGCGCGCGAGGCCACCTCGCCGACGGCCTTTCCCGCGAGCGAGGTCTGATCAAGGCTCCCCTCCCCCGTGATCACGGCCTCCGCCGCAGCCAGTCGGCGGTCGAAGTCGATCGTCGCCAGCACGTGGGGAGCGCCGGCCACGAGTCGCGCACCGTGGGCCCAGAATCCGCCCGCCAGGCCGCCCGCCGCACCGGTGAACGGAAGCCCCGACGGGTCCTGGGGAAGCTCGGCCGCGATCCGCTGAAGCCGGCCCCGGAGCTCACCAATCTCCTCCTCCCCAGCCCCCTTCTGAGGGGCGTAGCGGAGCGCGCCGACGAAGTTGTCGGCGACATCGCAAAGGCAGACAAGCTCGACCGCCGCGGGATCGAAGCGGCCGAGGGCGCCAAGGCCGGCGTCCGTCGTGGCGCTGCCCCCACAGGCGACGAAGACCCGGCGGGCGCCTGAGTCGATCGCCGCCGCGACGAGCTCGCCGGTGCCCTCGCTGCCGGCCTCGAGTGGCTGCAGGTCACGCCCGGCCAGCCGAGCCAAGCCGGAGGCCTCGGCGACCTCCACGACAGCATCCTCACCGCCTGTGAGCAGTGCGAAGCGGGCATCGATGGTCCCGCCGAGGGCGTCGTGTGCGCGCGCCTGGACCCATTCGCCGCCGAGGGCTCGCAGTAGAACCTCCGCCGTGCCGTCGCCCCCATCGGCGATCGGCGCCAGGTCACTCTCCCAGTTTGTGGCAGCAGCAATCGTCTCCGCGACCGTGACGGCCGTGAACGTTCCCTTGAACTTGTCGGGTGCAACCAGGACCGCGATCGGCAAAGCATCCATGATTGCGCCATGAGCAACGAGCGGCTGGCGGCGGGTGGACTGGTGATGATCGGCGTCGTCTCCGTTCAGCTCGGAGCCGCGGTGGCCACCACGGTCTTCGACGAGCTCGGTCCCGGAGGGGCGGTCTTCCTCCGCACCCTGTTCGCCGCCGCGGTCCTGCTGGCGATCTGGCGCCCCGTCGCCGGATCGCTGCGCGGTGCGCCCCTGCGCGACGTACTCGCTTTCGGCCTGGTCCTCGCCGGGATGAACTGCTTCTTCTTTCTGGCGCTCGATCGGCTGCCGCTGGGGATCGCCGTGGCGCTCGAGTTCACCGGTCCGCTCGGCGTCGCGATCGCGAGCTCTCGGCGACCGCGCGATTTGCTCTGGGCCGGGCTGGCCACCACCGGCATCCTCCTGCTGGCACCCGGGATTGGCGGCGGGCTGGACTTGCTCGGAGCGCTCTTCGCACTCACGGCCGGTGGCTTCTGGGCCGCCTATATCCTGCTCTCGGCCCGGGTAGGGCGCGGGCCGGTGGGTCGCCCGGGCCTCGCCGTCGCGATGGGCTTTGCGACCTTGCTGTTGCTGCCGATCGGACTCGCGGACGGCGGCGGCGAGTTGCTTGATCCCCGGCTGCTGGCGATCGGCGTGGCGATCGCGATGCTCAGCTCGGCGATTCCCTACGTGGTCGAGATGGAGGCACTGCGTCGCCTGCCTCCGGGCACATTTGGCGTCCTCTTGAGCATGGAGCCCGCCTTTGCGGCGTTGGTGGGCTTCGTCGCGCTGAGCCAGTCGCTGCCCGCGCGCGAGCTGCTGGCGATCGGCCTGATCGTGGCGGCCAGCGCCGGCGCGCTCAGCTCCGAGCAGGTGGTCGAGGCTGCCGAAGCCTGAGCTCAGCGCTCGAGCAGCTTCAGCAGCTCGGGGACGATTACCTCGTAGGCATCCTCTTGCAGGTAATGGCCGGCATCGGCGATCCGAGTCACATCGGCGTCGGGGAAGGTCTGCAGCCAGAGACGGTCGAGGATCTCGGGGGTGAAAGCGATGTCCTTCATCGCCCAGCAGATCCCCACGGGCCGATCGGCGAATGCCGCCAGGCCCGATTCGATCTCAGCGAGCAGGTCGGACACCTCGCCCTCCGGTCCGGCAGGAATCTCACGCGGGAAGACGAGCACGGGCGTCCGGCTCGACCAGGTCGGGTGCGGGGCCAGGTAGGCCCGCTTCACCTCGGGTGTGAGGCGATCGCGCTTGACGACTCCGGCCCGGAAGAGAAAGACGTGCTTGAACAGGTTCAGGCCCTTGACCATCACCTCGCCTACCACGGGAATGCGGAAGGCGACCAGAGGCGGCGGCAGCTTCACCTTCTCCGGCGGCCGGTGCGCGAAGGTGTTGAGAATCATCAGGGAGCGGATGCGCTCCGGGTGCCGGGTCGCCCAGCCGAGGCCGATCGGCCCGCCCCAGTCCTGCGTGACCGGGGTGGCGTCCTGCAGGTCGAGCGACTCGAGCAGCGCCTCGGCCCGGTCGACGTGACGGGCGATGGTGTAGAGCGAGGCGTCGTCGGGCTTGGCGGAGCGACCGAAGCCGAGATGGTCGATCGCGATCGCGCGGTAGCCGGCATCGGTCAGCGGCCCGACGAAGTTCCGGTACAGGTAGGCCCAGGTGGGATTGCCGTGGACCATCACCACCGGCTTGCCGTCCCGGGGCCCCTCGTCGATGTAGTGCATACGCCCGTCGGGCGAGTCGTACCACCGTGGCTCGTAGGGCCAGGTTCCGCCGAACGTCCAGTCAACGCTACTCACCCGTCTGACCTTACAGGCGACCGCGCGCTTGGGCTCAGGGCAGGTCGAGGTACTCGTTCGCCGAGGAGAAGGCGAGGCCCGGCTGTGGGCCGCCCTCGAGCGCGTAGACCCGCCCCGCGCGGGCGGCCCCTCCGAGACCATGCCGGGGGGTGGTCATGCTTGGCAACCGGCTCCAGCTGTCGCGCTCGGGGTCGTAGCGCTCGACCGGCGCGATCGTGCTGCCGCCACCCAGCTCCTCGCCGCCGAAGGCGACGATCGTGCCACCCACGGCGACGGCGACGAAGCCGCTGCGCTCTGTCTGTAGCGGCGCGACCGCCCTCCAGCGACCGCGGCGACCGGCGCTGGGATCAAAGCGCTCGGCGAGGTCGAGGTTGTCCCCGTCGACGCGGCCCCCCAGCACATAGAGGCGGCCATCGAGAGCGGCCGCCCCAACGTGGTTGCGAGCCGTCGGCATCGCCCGCAATCGCCGCCAGCGATCGCGCCCGGGACTGTAGACCTCAACCGAGCGCAGATCTCCCGAATCGTTGGTGCCACCAGCGGCGTAGAGCTTGCCCGCGATCGGCTCGAAGGCGTGAGCAAGTCGGCGGCGGCGGCCATCGTGGAGCCGGCGCCAGCGGTTCGTAGCCGGGTTGTATCGGTAGAGCCGCGAGGTGGCCCTCTTGGTGGCTCCCCCGGTCCGCAGGCCACCGTGAACGTAGATCTTCCCCTTCAAGGCGGCCATCCCCGGGTGATGGACAGCGATCGGCATCGAGCGCAGTGGCTGCCAGCGATCCCGCTCGATGTCGTAGCGGACCATTCGCCGCGTTGCCCCGCCCTCGGGCACGAAACCGGCCGCCACGTAGATGTGGCGGCCGACCCGCGCAGCCCCGACCTCGGTACGTCGCAACGGACTCGGAGCCAGCGACCCCCAAGCCTCGGTGGCGCCGCCCCTGGCCGGCGCGCCCTCGCGCCCGTGATCGGCCGCCAGCGCGACGGCGACGATCCCGGCGCAAAAGACCAAGACGGCGATCGCGATCCGCAGGGGCAAGGCGATCACCGCTCGATGGCTGCAGGCGGCGGCGGGGCGGTGCCCTCCGCGAAGCCCGGGCAGGCCGTGACGGGCAGCTGCGGATACTTCGGGAAGGCCGGGTTCTCGCTGGAGAGCCGGCAGAAGGAGAAGCTCGAGCCGCGGGTATTGGCGACCACCCGCTGATGGCGGCAGCGTTCACAGAGCCCTGCCGGGAGCGAACTCACGACTAGTGAGTGTAGAGGCCGCTGGTCGAACCGAGGCTACTTTACTTTGTATAGTATTGGCCGCCGATGACGACCTTCAAACGCCTGCTCTCCTTCCTGCGGCCCTACCGCCGAACGGTCATCGGCTCGCTGCTGCTGGCCTGGGCGGCGATGGCGATGACGGTCCTGATCCCATGGCTGGTGGGCGAGAGCATCGACGCGATCCGCTCCGGCGAGCGCCCCGACCTGTTGCCGCTTGCCGGAGCAATCATCGGCGCGGGCCTCCTCCGCCTGGCGCTGACCGTGAGTCGGCGGGTGATCGCCGGGAGGGTCTCGCTCGCCGTCGAGTTCGATCTCCGGGCTCGCATCTACGGGCATCTGCAGGCGCTCGAGCTCGGCTTCTTCGATTCACAACAGACCGGCCAGCTGATGTCGCGGGCGACGGTGGACCTGCAGGCGATCCGGTTCTTCCTCGGCTACGGGCTGATCTTCCTGACCCAGAACTTCCTCACGATCACCCTCGCCGGCATCGTCATGATCGCGATCAAGCCGTCGCTCGCGTTGCTGGCACTGGCCCCGGTACCGATCGTGGTCTGGACCGCGACGCGCTTCCAGCGGCGCTCGCGGCCGGCGCTTCAGGAGGTCCAGCAGCGGGTCGCTGAACTCACCGCGGAGGCCGAGGAATCCGTCTCCGGCGTGCGCGTCGTCAAGGCCTTCGCCCGTGAGGAACACATGATGGCGCGCTTCCGTCGCTCGGTCGGCCGGGTCTTCGACCAGAACGTCTACTCGACGCGGTTGCGAGCCTTCTATACCCCGTTGATCGGCTTCCTGCCCAACTTCGGGCTCGCAGCGGTGCTGCTCGTCGGCGGCAACCAGGTGATCAACAACAGCCTGACCCTGGGCGAGTTCACCGCCTTCTACACCTACGTGGTGATGCTGACCGGCCCGATGCGGACGCTGGGGATCGCGCTCGGCATGTCGCAGCGGGCGATCGCCTCCGGTAATCGGCTTTTCGAGATCCTCGATCGGGAGCCGGCGATCACCGGTAAGCCCGACGCGCCGCCGCTGCCCCCCGGCGGCGGCCACGTCGAGATCAAGGGCGTATCGCTGCGCTACGAGGACGAGGAGGCGCTGAGCGAGATCGACCTCGAGGCCGAGCCGGGCCGCGTGGTCGCCCTCGTCGGGCCGACCGGATCCGGCAAGACGAGCCTGGTCGCACTGCTCGCCCGCCTTTATGACCCGAGCGCGGGACAGGTGCTGATCGACGGCGCCGACCTGCGTGACGTCGCCCTGGAGACGCTGCGGACCGAGGTGGCCTTCGTCGCCGACGACAGCTTCCTGTTCAGCGCCACGGTCGCCGACAACATCGCCTACGCCAATCCCGAGGCGACCCGCGAGGAGATCGAGACGGCGGCGCGGCGGGCGCAGGCGCAGGGCTTCATCGAGCGGCTGCCCGCGGGGTACGAGACGCTGGTCGGCGAGCGTGGGTTGACGCTCTCGGGTGGACAGCGGCAGCGGATCGCGATCGCCAGGGCATTGCTCGCCGACCCCCGGATCCTGATCCTCGACGATGCGACCGCCTCCGTCGACGCGACCACGGAGTCGCTGATCCGGGCCGGTCTGACCGAGGCGATGCGCGGGCGCACCACGATCGTGATCGCCCACCGGCTCTCGACGATCGCGCTCGCCGACACCGTCGTCGTGCTCGAGCACGGCCGGATCGTGGCGCAGGGAACCCAGGAGGAGCTCTTCGAGACGAGCGCGGTCTACCGTGAGATTCACGACTACGGGCTGCTCCAGGAGATCGGGGTGTCCGCGTGAAGGTCTGGCAGGCGGGTAGCCACCTTTCGGAG
>JAQBGG010000040.1:0-17555 GCA_032122625.1 Acidobacteriota bacterium | reverse complement strand
ATCGTGCTGGCAGTCGGTCCGGGGCTCGACTGGTGGGATCAGGCCGGGGTCAAGATGCCGGTTGTCGCCGGCGACCACGTCGTCTTCCCGGCCTCCGCCGGGACCTGGGTCGAGGTCGACGAGGAGCGCCTGCTGGTCTGCCGTGTCGGCGAGCTGCTGGGCGTGCTGGAGCGGATCGAGGTCTGCCCGTACTGCACGCAACGAGAGCTGCCGAGCGGCGATCACTGCCCCGTCTGCGGCCGCGAATCGGCGTTGAAGGATTAGCGGTGCGCCGGCGTTTGCATCTGCTGTTCTCGGTGACGATCTTCTTCGCGCTCGCTGCCTCGGCGGAAGCGGAGAGCGGCGTGATCTACGACCAGACCGACGGTGGCGCTCCCTTCACGCACTGGACGAGCCAGGACTTCGCCGCCGCCGACGATCAGTTCGACAGTGAGATCGCGGCAGATTTCACAGTCCCCGAGGGCCAGAACTGGAAGGTGACCAAGATCGAAACCGTCGGCAGCAACCAGGGCGAGCCGGGCTCGCCGCCGCCGAGCGCGCGAGTCACCTTCTTCAGTGACTCTGGGGGGAGGCCCGGAGGCGTCTTGGCCACGCAAACGAGCGCGGCCTCGCCACTCGACTATGCGCTGTCCCTGTCGACGGCGCTGAAGCTGACCCCTGGCGCTTATTGGGTCTCGGTCCAGGCGGTGGGTGGCAATACTCAGGAGCAGTGGTACTGGCGGTTCAACGGCAACCTGGTCGGCCGCCCGGCGATGTTCCGCAACATCCCCAACGGCTCAGGCTTCAACTGCATGACGTTCACGCCGATCGCAGACTGCATCCCCGGCGCCCCCAAGAAGGCCGACGCGCTCTTCCTCCTCTTCGGTAATGCGACGCTGCTCCCGGACGGCAAGCCCACGCTCGGCAAGCCGAAGCTGAACAAGAAGAAGGGAACGGCGAAGCTGCCGGTCAGTGTCACGAGCGCAGGCACGGTCACGCTCACTGGCAAGAACCTGAAGAGACAGGAGGAAGAGCCCAGGGGCGCTGAGACGAACCGCCTGCCGGTCAATCCCACCGGCAAGTTGAGGAAGAAGTTGAAGAAGAAGGGAACGGCGAAGGCCAAGGTCAAGGTCCGCTTCACGGCGGCGTCGGGAGCCAGCGGAGTCGCCAAGACGACGATCAAGCTCAGGCGCCGGACCTCGCGCGGCCGGGTGCTGCACGTCGGACCGGCGCTCACGCCCGCCCCACTCGGCGCCTTCGCGCCCGGGGGCTGACCGGCACCCCAGCCTCCCGGCTGGGATGATCGACGCCGATGAAGGTGGGACTGGTACTCGGAGCCGGAGGCGTCCAGGGGGGCGCTTGGCTCACCGGCGGGCTCGACGCGCTGGCTGACGCCACCGGCTGGGATCCTGCCAAGGCCGATGTGATCGTCGGCACCTCGGCCGGGTCGATGATTGGCTCGCTGATCGCCGCGGGCCTACCGCCCTGGTTCCTGGTGGCCCACTCGGAGGGGATGACTATCGAGGGCCTGGAGGACGCCCGGGGGGAGCCGGCCGCGGACGCGGACCGCTCGGCCGGAGCCGTGTTCAAAGCGGAGGCCGGCGCATTCCCCTTCTTCCCGGGTTCGCTCCCGCTGGCGCTCCGGAGCATGATCAGGCCACATCGCCACACCCCCGCCGGCGTGCTCTCTGGCTGGCTGCCAAGGGGAATCATCTCGGGCGAGCCGCTGCGGGAAATCATCCGCCGCTCCGTTCCGGGAGCCTGGACCGAGCACCCGAATCACTGGGTGGTGGCGTGTGACTACTCGACCGGACACCGGGTCAGCTTCGGGCGCCAGGGCGCCCCGCGAGTGCAACTGGCCGAGGCGGTAACGGCCTCCTGCGCGATCCCCGGCTTCTACCGGCCGGTACCAATCGCCGATCGCCTCTACGTCGACGGTGGTATCTGGTCGACTTCCAACCTCGACGTCGTCCGCGGCCAGGGCCTGGATCTGGTCATCTGCCTGAACCCGACCTCGACCCTGCACCCGATCGGCGCCGCGGTCAACCCGCTCTCCTGGATCCGCCTGCTGACCCACTCCGAGGCGGGAAAGCGGCTCGGCAGGGAGGCGCAGCGCCTGCGTGCTGAGGGCAGCGAGGTCGCCCTGATCCAACCCACGGGCCGCGATCTCGACACGATGGGCATCAACCTGATGGCCGGCACCAACCGCAACGAGGTGATCCAGGTCGCCCGCGAGACCGTCGCCGAGCAACTCGCTCTTGAGCCGTTCGCCTCGATGCTCGCCGACCTGCCGGCGGGTGACCCAGACATGGTCCGGCGACCGGACAGACCGAGCAGCGAATGGCCAAACCTCGAGGCACTTGGCGCCCGCGTTGCGGCCGTTGGCAACTAGCTGGTCCCGGCACGGGGGTGAAGCCCGCAGCGCCATCCGCGATCCACCCGGTGCTCAGGGCGCCGTGTAGATCCAGCGGGCGAACAGCGACACCTCACCGGCGGCCTCGGAGTAGTACCGCAGAGCGAACCCCTCGGGGTTCGCCCCATCGCTAAAAGCCGCGGCGATGCCCTCCTCCTCCATCGAGTTGGTTCCGACGCTGGGCTCCGATCCGTAAATGCAAAGCCGTCCGGGTGGAGCCAGCGGCTGCGCGAAGGTTCCCTTGCAGATATCGGTGGGATCGTCGTAGGGCCCGTCAACGACAACGTTGACGTTGGTCAGCGGCTCTGGAGCGGGAATCGGAAGTGTCTCGAGCACTCGGAACTCACTCCCGGCGGCCGCGACGGGGTCCCTCCCGCCGACGACGCCGCGAAAGCTCTCGCCGCTACGCAGCGGCTCCAACGCCGAGCGCCCAGCCGGCCCGCGGAGGCCGGCTTTGCCCGGCGGCCCCTTCTGACCCCAACTCAGGGGTTTCTTCCCGCGGCCGCACTTGCGACCCTTGCGGATCGTCAGGTCACCACCACGTTTGGCATAGCAGGCGTCTACGTCGCCGTCGCCGCCGATCGGGTCGAAGGCTGCATAGGAGGTCCCCCCGACCGCGATCAAGATTGCGACCAGCGCCAGGTGCTGGGTCCGGAGGTACCTGAGCGTTTGCCGGAACAACGTGGATCCTCCCTCGGCTTGACTCGGAGCGGGAGCCCGCACCGCCGGTCATCCTACACCCGAATAACTAGTCGGCCCTCACCACCTCGAACTCTGGGCTACGCGTCGCCGGGGCCCGAAGCGGCCGCCGACGGGTCCGGCGTGCTGAGCCTCGGCACAGCGAGGTGTTCGCTGAGGAACTCGATCTGGTCGACGATCGTGCGTTCGAACAGCTCGCCGACGTAGATGTCGAAGTGGCCCCAATCGCCGGCGTACTCGATCGAGACGCCCCGCGGAGCCCGCTCGGCCATCTTCCGTGCGGGCGCGGGTGGAGTCACGCGATCGCCTGCACAGGTGACGACCAGCAGCGGGCACTCGACCCTGGAGGCGGCCCGGCCCGGCATATAGGAGCCGACCCGAAGCCCGACCCTGGCGCAGAACTCGTTGGCGAACTCCCCCTGATCCTCGAACAGCGCCCGGTACCCCTCGTAGCTGCCGGGTTGGGTCATCGCCCCCGTCTCGCCGGGCAGGGCCACCGCCGGAATCCGGTGAGGCTCACGCCCCCTGGCCGCACGCGCAAGATCCCTGATCGCGGCGACGGTCAGCTTCGCTGCGCCGCCGAGACCGGCGACTCTGAGGACCGCCAACCCGTTGGCGAAGGGCGTCTGCGAGACCACCGCGGCGACCCGTGCATCGCCGGCGGCCAGCGCGACCACGTGGCCACCTGAGAACGACGTACCCCAGAGAGCAACGCGCTCGGGGTCGACCCCGTCGAGGGTCCTCGCAAAGGCGATCGCCGCCCGCCAGTCCTCGTGCTGGCGAGCGATCGACAGCAACTGCCGCGGCTCGCCGCTCGATTCGCCGAAGTAGCGGTAGTCGAAGACGAAGGCAGCGATGCCGGCCGCAGCGAATCGCTCTCCGTAGGCCCAGAGTCGGCCCTTGGCTGTGCCGGCGAAACCGTGCGCGAGGATCACCAGCGGGTGTGGTCCCTCGCCTTCCGGCTCGTAGAGCCAGCCGGCGCAGCGCTCACCGCCGGAGTTGAAGCCCAGCGCCTTCGGCTCCGCCACGGGCTCAGATCACGTCCTGCTCGCGGGCGCCACGGATCATTCCGGCAAGGGTGTCGGCGGCGTCGTAATGAGGCTGCCAGCCGAGCTGCTCCCGCACCCGCTCGCAGTCCATCAGCATCGGCACGCTGAAGGCCGTCAGCCAGGCGAGCTCCGCGGGTATGCCGGGAACTCGATGCAGCACGTCATCCAGTGGTCCCAGGAGCCCGCTTGGCAGCGGCACCGACCACCAGCCCAGGGCCCGAGCCAGCTGCGAGAGCGTCAGAGTTCCGGGCCCGGCAAGATTGTAGGCGCCGGGTTCTCCCTTGCCCTCGGTCGCTGCGAGCAGTGCCGTGGCCACGTCGTCGTGGTGGACCAGCTGGAAGAGCACGCCGGGATCGGGGAGCACCGGAGCGAGGAAGGGGATCTCATCGAACACCGGCCGGACGAGCGGCAGCTGGCCGTAGACCGGCAGCAGCGCAAGGGCCGTCTCGAGCAGGGTGTGGGCGTTGGGCCCGGCGACGATCGAGGGGCGGAAGACGTAGGCGTCCGTGCTCGAGCCGGCCAGGATTCCCTCCAGCAGCCCCTCGAGCTCCGCCTTGTGGGCCGAGTAGTAGAAGCCGTCGGTTCCCCGCAGCGCCGTCTCCTCAGTCAGCGGCTGCGGGTTGTCGTCGTGGAATCCGTAGGCCGCCACAGATGAGGTGTAGACCAGACGGTTGGCGCCGGCGGCGACGGTCGCCTCGAAGACGTTGCGCGAGCCCTCGACGTTGATCGGCTGGGCCTCGTCGGGCTTGCCGAAGATGATGAAAGCCAGGTGGACGACGACATCGGCGCCGGCGACGGCGGCGTCGACCGCGGCCCGATCAAGCACGTCGCCCCGGCGGTAGGTGACCTTCTCGAGGTCGTGCTCGGCGGGATCGAACGGCCTCCGGGCCATGCCGACGATCTCCGCCACCTCAGGCGAGGCGTCGAGCGCCCTCAGCGTCGCAATCCCGATGTCGCCGGTCGGCCCGGTGACGGCGACCTTGAGCCCAGCGGCCATCGTCAGCCGTCCCCCTTTTGGGCGTCGAGCTGATCGAAGAAGTCCTCACCCTCGATGCCGATCCGCGGCATGTGGCGCTCGAGGAAGCCCGGGAACCACCAGTTCGCCTTGCCCATCAGGATCATCACCGCCGGAACCAGCAGCGTCCTGACTATCGTCGCGTCAATCGCGATCGCCGCGGCGAGGCCGATGCCGAACTGTTTGACGGTGGGGTCACCGTTGAGGACGAAACTGGCGAACACCGCGACCATGATCAAAGCCGCCGAGGTGATAACCCGGGCCGTGCCCGCGAGCCCCTCGACAACGGCCTCATGGTTGTCCCCCAGATCGTGATACCGCTCGTGGATCCGGGTCAGCAGGAACACCTGGTAGTCCATCGAGAGACCGAAGAGGATCGCGAACATCAACAGCGGCACGTAGCTGACGATCGGGATCGAGTGGTCCAGGCCGATCAACTCCACCCCCCAGCCCTTTTCGAAGACGGCGACCAGGATGCCGTAGGCGGCGCCAACCGACAGCAGGTTCATCAGACCCGCGGTTAGCGGGATCACGATCGAGCGGAAGGCCATCATCAAGAGGAAGAAGCTGAGCACGACGACGATCGCGATCACCAGCGGTAGCTTCTCGCCGATCTTGTCGGCGAGGTCGATGTAGCCGGCCGTCGAGCCGTCGACGAACGCTTTGACACCCTTGTCGGAGGCATCCGGGATCACCGTGTTGCGCAGTTCCCGGATCAGGTCCTGGGTCTTTGCCGAGGTCGGAGAGGTCGTCGGATAGGCGCTGAAGACAGCCGTACTTCCCGACTTGTCCGTCTTCGCCTGAGTCACCGAGGCGACTCCGCTCGTCTTGCCGATCTGGTTCTCGAGCTTTGTCAGGCGGGGGTCGCTGGCGTCCGATTCGAGGAAGCTCTGCTGGGCCGCGGACTGCTGCTGCTGCTTTTCGGTCGGCGGCGGCGCCTGCCCGGCCTCGACCGCCTGCTGCTGCTCCTGCTGCTGCTGGTTGAACTGATTGAGCTTGTTCGTGTTCGGCTTTGCCGGCGGGTCGAGCTCAACCGAGATCAACAGCGGGCCGTTCTCTCCGACCCCAAAGCCCTTGGTCAGGGCGTCGTAGGCCTGACGCGTCTGCGTGTCCTTCGGCAGCTGCCCGTTGTCGGGCTGACCGAGGCGGATTTCGGTCAGCGGCAGGGCGAGCACCAGCAGCAGCACAACCGCGAACAGGGCGACCGGCACGGGTCGCCGGCCGACCCAGCGAGCCCAGCGCTCCCAGCCGTGGGGGTGGTCGTCCTTCTTGTCGCGGTTGAAGATCGGCACCCGGAGGCGGTCGATCCTCTCCGCGAGCAGGCCGAGGATCGCCGGCAGCAGGGTGACGGCCGCGGCCATCGCGACGGCTACGACGATCGCCACCGAGTAACCGAGGGCGCGGACGAGCGGGATGCCGCTGAAATAGAGGGAGAGCAGCGCCACGATTACGGTGCCGCCGGCGAAGACGACCGCGCTGCCGGAGCTGGCCGCCGAGCGTGCGATCGATTCCTCGGTGTCGTGGCCCTCGGCCAGCAGTTCCCGATAGCGGGTGATCACAAACAGCGAGTAGTCGATGCCGACCCCGAGGCCGAGCATCGTGCCCAGCGTCGGCGCGATCGACGGGATCTGAATCGCGTGGCCGAACAATCCGACCAGGCCGAGCCCGATCACCAGGCTGAAGATCGCCGTCGTGATCGGCAGCGACATCGCTACCGCCGTGCCCAAGGCGGACAGCAGGACGATGATCGCAACCGCCAGGCCGATTGCCTCGCTCGACTCGGTCGACGGTTTCGAGACCTCCTGGCCGAGATAGGCACCGGCCGAGACTCGCAGCCCGGCCTCCTTTGCCGGGTCGGCAGCGGCGATGATCTCGTTCGCCTCATCCTCGTCGAGGTCGCCGGGACTGAGGTTGAGGAAGGTCGAGATGAAACCGATCGACTTGTCGTCTGAGAGGTTGTCGGCGCCCTTCGTCGAGAGCGGACTGGTGGCGCTGATCACGTACTGGTTGGCGGCCAACGACTTCGTCGCCTTCTTGACCGCCTCCTTGGTGTCCGCGTCGGTGAGCTTGCCGTCCGGGTCCTCGAGCACGATCGGGACCGACCCATAGGCCTGGTTCGGGAGCTTCGCCTCAAGCAGGTTGGTTGCCTTGGTCGAGTCGGTGCCCGGCAGGGTGAGGTCGTTGTTGGTCGGCTTGCCGGCGATCGCGGCGACGACCGTCACCGCGAGTGCGGCGAGGACCCAGATTCCCACCACCCACCAGCCGTGGCCGGCCGCGAACCTGCCGAGGCGGTAGAGGGGCCCGGCCACCGCTTAGAGCGCTGCGATCGTCGTCGCCGTGCGACGGGCGAGCGCCATGATCGTGAACATCGGGTTGGTGCCCGACGCCGTCGGGAAGGCGCTGCCGTCACCGATCCACACGCCCTTGACGTCGTGCAGCTCGCCGGTCGGATCCGCGACGGAGGTACTGGGATCGGTTCCCATTCGGCAGGAGCCCATCTGATGGGCGCTGAAGATCCCCATCTCCCGAGGGGCGAGGGGCGCCGCGGTCACCGCTGAGACGAACGTCTCGAGATCGTCGCCGCGCTTCCAGGCGCCGAGGCCCCGCGCCAGCGACTGGATCTCCCCGGCGCCCGCCGCTTCGTGCAGGCGGATCATCTCGTCCAGGCCACGGCGGAAGTTGGCCACGTCGAGTTCGTCGCTGATCAGGTAGCTGGGAACCGCCCGGCCGCGGTCGTCGATCGTCACCCGACCGTAGCCCCGGTCCCGGGTCAGGTTGATGATCGAGGAGCCGTACGGGTACTTGAGGATCTGCTCCTTGTGGTCGCGCCCCGACTTCCACGGCACCGCGGCCCCGTAGAGCCCGGTCGTGTGGTGGGCGCACTCGAGCAGGAAGCCGTAGCCGTCGCTGAGATCAGCGAAGTCATGGGAGAGACCGGCTTGCGGTGGGCCCCACCAGGGATCCTGGGGCTCGTCGTAGACCCCGAAGATCCCCGTTGTCGGGTGCAGCCGCAGGTAGTTACCGGCCGCAGGGCCGCCGATCCCTGAGCGCAGCAGCAGCGCCGGCGACTCGATCGCGCCGCAGGCGACGACCACCTGTGGAGCACGCACCGTGACCCTCGCCGTGCGGCCGTCGGGATCGCCGTAGGTGCCCTCGACGCCAACCGCTCGGCCGCCCTCGGTCAGGATTCGCTCGGTTCGGCAATGGACGACGAACTCGGCGCCGCTCGCCGCGGCGTCGGCCAGATACGTCTTCTGGGTGGAGTTCTTCGAGCCCGACTGCTCGCCGTAGCCCATGTAGCCGGCCAGCTTCGGGTCATAGGTCGCGGGGTCGGTGTTGCGGGTGACGGTGCCGAACTCGAGGCCGCGCGCCTCGCAACCCTCCCTGAGCCGCTTGTGGGGGCCGTTCAGGTCCGAGCAATCGGCGTTGACGCCGAGCCGCTCCCAGACAGCGTCCATGTGCGCGTCATAGTCGGGCCCGTCGAGGCCATCGAGGCCATGCTCGCGAGCCCACTCCTCGCGCACCCAGGGATGGGTGCGCAGGCAGTTGGTCCAGTTCAAGACGGTGCCGCCGCCGAGCGAGGACCCGGCCTGGAGCGAGATCTGCCCCTCCGCCGTGGGGAACGGGCCGCCGCCGAGATAGAGCTGCTGGTAGCCGGTCAGCTCGAGGCCCGTGAAATCGGACTCGTCGTAGTAGCCCCCCATCTCGAGCACACAGACCCGTTTCCCCGCAGCGCTCAGCTCGGCGGCGATCACGCCGCCACCGGCGCCGGAGCCGACGATCACAACGTCTGCCTCGAGGGTCATCTCCTCGCCGTCGGGCAGCCGCGGGGTGATCGGGCGCTCCGTCGACTCTTGCGGCAGCGCCGGCGGCCCCGGGGACCCCATCGCCGGCCAGTTGGGGTTGATCCCGGTGCCGAGGTCAGGCAGCGCGTAGAAGAGGCTGAGCACGAGCGTGCGCAGGGTCGTAACCCCCGCGAGCCCCTCAGGCCCGCTTTCACAGAAGCCGTCGATAATCTGCTCGCGAGCATCCTGCGGGGTCTCCGGCGCCATGCCACTCTCGGCGAATGAATCGAGCAGATCCCGCAGTCCGGCGATCGCGTCAGGCTCGAGCTCGGCCATCAGCAGGCCGATCTCGACGGCCTCGGCAATCCCCATGTCGGTTGCGCAGCGGGCCCAGAAGCCACTCGCGTCGGCATCGCCCTCGGGCGGCTCCAGCGAGGGGATTAATGTGTCGGCAAAGGTGGTGAGCGTGCGACGCTGAGGATCGTCGAAGAGATCGCTGCCGGCGAACGCC
The DNA here is from genome assembly GCA_032122625.1 of Acidobacteriota bacterium. GTDB lineage: Bacteria > Actinomycetota > Thermoleophilia > Solirubrobacterales > 70-9 > CAXMST01. The sequence continues at coordinate 8,104 of JAQBGG010000040.1, read as the reverse complement.
GCCATCGCCTCGGCCACGGTTTGGGTGACGAGTGGGTTGTAGGGCATGAAGTGCAGCTCACGTGCGGGCGCCCAGGCGGGGGTCAAGAGGACCGACTGGCGGCGGGTGAACTTGCGGATCCCCTCGGCTCCATGCCGCGATCCGAGGCCCGACTGCTTCCAGCCCCCCATCGGCAACTCCAGCGCCGCATAGTTGACCTGGGCGTCGTTGACGCAGACCGAGCCGGACTCGACGCGGCGGGCGAGATCGCGCCCCCGGGCCACGTCGCGGGTCCAGACGGATGCCTGCAGGCCGTAGGGGCCGTCGTTGGCGAGCTCGACCGCCTCCTCGGCATCGGCAACGGCCATCACCGGCAGCGTCGGCCCGAAGGTCTCCTCACGCATGCAGCGCATGCTGTGATCGACGCCGGTCAGCACCGTGGGCTCGTAGAAACGCCCCGGCCCCGGCCCCCGCTTGCCACCGGTGACGAGCTTGGCGCCCCGATTGACTGCGTCGGCGACGTGCTCCTCGATCAACTCGATCTGCGGCGGGAAGATGATCGCGCCGACATCGACGGTGCCGATCGGCCCGGGCGGGCCCTGGCGCAGCGCCCCGACCCGCTCGGTCAGCATTGCGACGAACTCGTCGTGGACCGGCTCCTCGACGTAGATCCGCTCGACCGAGATGCAGACCTGACCCGCGTTGTTCAGGCCGTAGGCGACCGCGGCGTTGGCGGCGCGCTCCAGGTCGGCGTCGGCGAGAACGATCATCGGGTCCTTGCCGCCGAGCTCGAGGCTGACCGGCGTCAGCGTCTCAGCCGCTCGGGCCATGACCTTCTTGCCGGTCGCGATCGAGCCGGTGAACATGATGTAGTCGACCTCGTCAACCAGGGCGGCGCCGGCCGCGGCCGCGCCGGTGGCGACTGAAAAGACGCCGTCGGGGGCGCCCGCCGCGCTCATCATCTCGGCCATCAGCAGCGACGTCAGCGGCGTGATCTCCGAGGGTTTGAGGATCACCGCGTTGCCGGCGGCGAGGGCAGGAATGCAGTCTCCGAAGGAGTTCGTCAGGGGGAAGTTCCAGGGTCCGATCACGCCGACGAGCCCGACCGGGGCGTAACGCAATTCGAGCTTGCGGCCACCGCGGACCGAGGGTGATGCCGTGTCCACCTGCTCGTCGGCGAGGTAGGTCGAGGCGGTCCGAGCCCAGAACTCGAGGGCGGAGATCCCGTAGCCGAGATCGGTCAGCTGAACCTCGTCGGCGGGCCGGCCGGTCTCACCGCAAAGCGTCTCGACGACCCTTTCACCGTTGGCGACGAGCCACCCGCGGGCGGCCATCAAGATCTCAGCCCGCCCTTCGTAGCCGAGCGCTTCCCAGGCGGGCTGCGCTGCCCGCGCGGCCTCCGCGATCGCCTGCACCTCAGTGGCACCGAGGTCGGGAACGCTGGCGATGCTCTCGCCGCTGGCGGGGTTCTCAACCGCGATCACCGAGCCGTTGCCGACTGCGGCGCTGGCGTCCGGTGCGGTAGCCCTCTCCATCGCCGAGCGAGTCTATCGCGGGCCGATCGATCGGCGGGGCGGCCGGCCGGCACCTTCCCCGGGGCCCTGCGCGCCGCTATCGTCGCGCCCCCGGCCATCGGCACCACCTCGATTCCCGCCCCACCAGAATGCGCACAGCGATCATCTCCGACTCCCATCTCGGCTCCGGCTCCGGCTCCGATCTGCTTGGGCGGGAGCAGTTCGTGGAGACACTTCTCGCAGCCCTGGAGGGCACCGATCGACTGGTCCTGCTGGGAGATACGATCGAGCTCCGAGACCGCCCGGTCGGGGAGGCGCTCGACGCCTCGCGCCTCTTTTTCGAGGGGATCGGCAGGGCGCTTGGCACCGGCGAGGTGGTGCTCGTTCCCGGCAATCACGATCACCGACTGCTCGGTCACTGGTTGGAGCGGGTCCGCGATCGCACGACCACGGTTGAGCTTGACGAGGTGGTCGAGGCTCCGCATCCGATCGTCGGCCAGCTCGACTCCTGGCTCGGTGAGGCCACGCTGACGCTCCGCTACCCGGGTGTCTGGGTGCGCGAGGACATCTTCGCGACTCACGGCCACTATCTCGACAGCCACATCACTCTGCCGACGGTCGAGCGACTGTCGATCGCGACGGTCGATCGGATCGGAGGACGGCCGACCGGGCGCCGCTCAGCCCCGCAGGATTACGAGAAGGTCCACGCGCCGGTCTACGACCTGCTCTTCGACCTCGCCCAGGGTGCCCGCAACCCCCAGGCCCAGAAGAACGACGGCGCCCCGTCGATGCGGATCTGGGAGATGATCGGCGGCGCCTCGGGCCGGGCCCGCAGCTGGCGCGGGCGAGCTTTACGCTCGGCGGTGATCCCCGCCACCCTGCGCGGACTGGAGCGCGCCGGGCTCGGGTCCTTCGGCCGCGACTTCTCCGCCGCTGAGATCGGGCGCGCCGGCGTCGAGGCGATGCACGAGGTCGTCGATCGACTCGCGGTCGATGCCGAGCATGTGATCTTCGGGCACATTCACCGCCGGGGGGCGCTTGCGGGGGAGGACGGCCGGGCCGCCACCGACCCCGTCTGGGAGCGGCGCGGCACGACCCTGCACAACACCGGCTGCTGGCTCTATACCCCGGCGATGCTCGGCCGTTCGTCGGTGCGGAGCCCCTTCTGGCCCGGCCGGATGATCTTCGTCAACGATGAGGGCCCTCCGGAGACGGTCGAGCTTCTCGCCGACGCCAGGCCGGACGAACTCGAACTGCCGGGCTCAGTGTGAGTCGCTGCGACCGCTGAGTAGTGCGAGGGCGTGGGGCAGCGCCGGGCCCAGCGCGGCGCCGATCTCTGAGATCGACTTCGGGCTGCCGGGGAAGTTGATGATCAGCGTCGCGTCGCGGATCCCGGCGACCGCCCGCGACAGCATCCAATGCGGCGTGTGATCCCGGGAGACGGCCCGCATCGCCTCGGCGATCCCGGGGGCCTGACGCTCGATCACGGCGCGCGTCGCCTCCGGGGTCACATCAGTCGGCGCGAAGCCCGTCCCTCCCGTGGTCAGGACCAGCGCCACGCCGACCTCATCGCAGAGATGGCGGAGCCGCTCCGAGATCAGCACAGCGTCGTCGGTGATCGTCTCGCGGACCTCGACCTCGAGGCCGAGCGTCTCGGCGAAGGAGGCCAGAGCGGGGCCACCTTGATCGACGGCTTCGCCGGCGGCCCTCGAGGTGCTGATCGTCAGCACGGCCGCCCGTGGTCGGGGTTCAGTCGGGCTCATCCCGGTTCCAATCCCCGCTCTTGCCGCCGCTCTTATGGGTCAGCACGACACGCTCGATCTCGATCCCACGCTCCAGGGCCTTGGCCATGTCGTAAACCGTCAGGGCCGCAACCGAGACGGCGGCCATCGCCTCCATCTCGACCCCGGTGCGCCCGATGCAGCGGGCCTCCGCGGTCAGCAGGACCAGGCCCTCTTCGGCGCGGACCTCGCCGCTGACGTCCACGTAGGTCAGCGGCAGCGGATGGGCGAGCGGGATCAGCTCGCCGGTGCGCTTCGCGGCAGCGATCCCGGCGATCCGGGCGGGCCCGAGCACGTCACCCTTGGGCCCCTCACCGCGGGCCACCGCGGCAGCGGTCGAAGGACTCATCCGCAGGCGAGCCTCGGCGACCGCCCGTCGGGCGGTCTCGGGCTTGGCGCCGACGTCGACCATCCGCGCCGTGCCGTCGTCATCGAGATGGGTCAGCTCCGCGCCGGAGTCGTACCTTCGACCCATCTGCCCTCCCCCCCTTCGAGCTCACGCTTCCAGATCGGCGCCTCGGCCTTGATCCGATCGATCGCCTCCCGGGCCGCCGCAAACGCCTCCGCCCGATGGGCCGACGCGGCGGCAACGACGACGCTGGCCTCGCCCAGGGGCACCGAGCCGACCCGGTGCTCAGCGGCAATCGCCTCGAGCTGGTGGCGCTCGTGGATGTCGGTGAGGATCTCGCCGATCCGCTGCTCGGCCATTTCCGCATAGGCCTCGTAGTCGAGCCGCTCGACCTCCCTGGTGATGCCCTGGAATGTGACCACCGCCCCGGCGCCGTCACGAACCACCATCCGGGTCAGCCGGTCGATCGAGAGCGGACCGTCGCTGATCGCAGCGTGAACGTCGGAGCCGCCGCTGACCGGCGGGATCAGAGCCACCTCATCGCCGGCGCTGAGCGCGCGGGTCGTTTGCGAGTACTCGCGGTTGACGGCAGCCCGGACGGGCATCGCGCCGATCAGCTCTGCAAGCTCGCCAAGCAGGTCCCCGACCGTAGCGCCGTCGGCAAGCTCGACCTCGACGCTGCCGGAGCCGGCGCGCTCGCGGAGCATCGCGAAAAGCTTCACATCGATCTTTACGCTCATCGACCAGGAGTCTAGGTCCCGCTCGCCGTTCGGTGGACGTCAGGGCAGCAACTCGACGGTCACACGCTCACCGGCCTCGACCCGCGTCGTCGTCGCCGGGATCAGGGCGAGGGCGTCGGCGCCGACCAGCGACGTCATCACGTGCGAGCCCTGATAGGGCGCCGGCGTCGCCGACCAGCCGTCCGCCTCGAGGCGCAGGCTGCAGCGGACCGCGTGGGCGCGGTCGGCGGGCTTCTCGTAGGCATGCTCGAGCCTGGCCTGTGTGCGGCTGCGGGCCGGGTCAGCCCCCTGCAGGGCAAGCAGAGCCGGGCGCACGAACAGCAGGAAAGTGACGTAGGCGGAGACCGGGTTGCCCGGTAGGCCGAAGACCAGGCTGTCCTCGCCGACCCCGAACCAGGCGGGCTTACCGGGCTTCAGCGAGACCCTCCAGAAAACCTGCTCGACGCCGAGTTCGGCGAAGGCCGCCTTGACGTGATCGTGGGGGCCGACCGAGATCCCGCCGCAGACGACGAGCACGTCGGCGCCGAGACCGCGCCCGATCGCCTCGATCGTCTGGGCCCTGTCGTCCCCGACGCGCTCGCGGCTGACCTCACCGGCGCCGGCAGCGGCGGCGAGCGCCGGCACCGCGTAGGAGTTGGAGTTGCGGACGGCGCCCTCTCGCATCGGCTCGGAGACTCCGATCAGCTCGTCGCCGGTGCTGAGCACCGCGACGCTGGGCCGCCGGTGGCAATCGACCTTGGCCTGACCGACGGAGGCGAGGACCCCGATCTCGGCCGGTCCCAGCCTTGCACCCGCGTCGAGAAGGACCGCTCCAGGCTCGATGTCTTCCCCCGCCCGGCGGACGTTCCCCCCAACCTTGGCCTCGGCCCTGACCGCAACACCGTTGCCGTCGCGCTCGGTGTCCTCGACCCGGACCACGGCGTCGGCGCCGACGGGAATCACTGCCCCGGTTGAGATCGCGATCGCCTCGCCGACGGCCAGCGGTACCGACGCCGCATCCCCGGCGCGGGATTCATCGGCGACCTTCAGGGTGACGGGAGCGGCCTGCGTGGCCCCGCTCAGGTCCGCGGCCCGGACGGCGTAGCCATCCATCGCCGAGTTGTCGAAGCCGGGGACCCGCTCACGGCTGAGGATCGCCGCGGCGGTGGTGCGATCAAGCGCATCGCCAATCGGCACCGACTCGGCGGGGAGAGCCGCGCAGCGAGCGAGGATCAGCTCCCGGGCGGATTCGATGTCGGTCAGCTCACCGTTCATGCCGGCAATCATGGCTGGCAGACTGGGTCGGTGCGAGCAGAGTCCGACGATCCGAGCGCGCCGGCGCTCCATTGCGCGATCCTCGCGGGCGGCTCGGGCAGTCGCATCGGCGGCGGCAAGCCGTCGCGGACGCTCGCCGGCCGGCCGCTGGCGGCCTATCCGATCGCCGCCGCCGAGGCCGCCGGCCTGCGCCCTGTCCTCGTCGCCAAGCCCGGGACAGACCTCGGCGAACTGGAATCCACCGGGGCCGAGGTGCTGCGCGAGCCCGAACAGCCACAGCATCCGTTGCTCGGCGTGGTCAGCGCGCTGCGGGCAATCGATGCTCCGCTGGTCGTCTGCCCCTGCGATCTGCCACTGATACCGCCGACGCTGCTGGCCTACCTCGCCCAGCTCGGCGGCCCGGCCCTGGTGGCGCCGGCGCCGACCGAGGTCGAGCCGCTGCTCGGCCGCTACGAACCGGAAGCCCTGAGCCTGCTCGAGGCTGCAGTCGCCGGCGGCCGCTCCGCCCGGCAGACCGCCGCCCAACTCAATCCGCTGTACGTCGGTGCCGAGGTGCTACGGACCTTCGGTGAGCTCCCGGAAATGCTCAGCAACGTCAACACCGACGAGGATCTTGCCCGGATCGGGCTGCGCCTGGCCGGCTCCTGAGAGGCCCCGGAAGCGGCCTACCCGGCGGTTCAGAGTCCGATCAGCTCGACGCGGGCGTTGTAGTCAGGGATCCCGGACTCGGGCGAGCGCTCGCGGCCGATCAGCACATTCCCCTCCGGCCAGTGCACCTGGAGACTGCCGGCGGCGATATCGACGATCAACAGCTGGGCCTCGAGCTCGCCGTGATCGCTGCGCAGCAGCACCGGGGCGCCATCGGAAAGGCCGAGCCGCGTAGCGTCCTCAGCGCTGATCAGCACCGCGTCGCGACCTGCGCCTGTGAGCGCATCGCGAGGCTCCTGGACGATCGAGTTGAACTGCTTTCCGCGCCGGGTCGATAGTACGAAGCGACCATCGTCCGGCGGTGCGGGACCGATCTCGACCGCAGCGAAATGGGCGAGCCCGTCGGCGGTCGGGAAGCGCTCGCCGTCGCAGAGCCTCTCGCCGCCGTACTGGAAGGAGTCGCCGCCTTTCCGCAGCTCCGCGATCGGGCCGTACATCGGCACCAGCCGCGCGATCTCGGCCCGTATTTCAGCAGTGTCCGAGAAGCGCACCGCAGCCGATAGCTCGGGGCGCACGCGGGCCGCGAGATCGCCGAACACATCTGACTCGGGCCGTGCCTCCCCGATCCGCCTGCCCTCGATCTCGGGGCTGAGGATCACCCGGCGCTCAGTCGAGGTCTCGGTCACCCCACCGGGCACCTCATAGCGGGTCGTTGCCGGCAACAGCACGACCGCGCCACCGTCAGCCGGAGGCACGAGCATCTGCGAGGAGAGGGTGATATCCATATGTACGCGGAGCGGAATCCGACCCAGCGTCCGCTTGACGGAGTCGGGGTCGGGCAGGACGTCGATGAAGTTGCCGCCGGAGGCGAAGAGCACATCGAGGTCGCCGCGGCCGGCGGCGTCGATCATCTCCGGAGCGGTCAGGCCTGGCTCGGCGGGCACGTCGAAGCCCCAGGCCGCGCTCAGCTCGGCGGCAGTCTCAGCGTTGATCTGGCCTCCACCCGGGAAGGCCGTCGCGTAGCAGCCCATCTCGGCGCCGCCCTGGACGCCTGAGTGTCCGCGGATCGGCATCAGCCCGCAGCCCTCGCGGCCAATCCAGCCCCGGGCCAGCCCCAGGTTGACGATCGAGCGCACTCCGTCCTCACCGCGACCATGCTGGGTCACTCCCATGCTCCAGACCAGGACGCCGCGCTCGGCCTCAGCCAGCATCCGAGCCAGGGTGAGCATCTCCTCGCGGCTGGTGCCGGCGAGCGCTTCGAGCCGCTCCCAGCTCGCCGCCTCGACTTCCGCCCGGAGGGCCTCGATTCCGCTCGTACGCTCGGAGACAAACGCTGGGTCGAGCCAATCTCGCTCGAGCAGATGCTTGAGGACGCCGCTGAAGAAGCCGATGTCGCCACCGGTCCGGATCTGGAAGAAACGGTCGGAGATCTTCGTCCCGAAGACCGCGCTCTCCGGCTTCGACGGAATCCAATAGCGCTCCATCCCCGGCTCCCGATACGGGCCGACCGTCGCGATCCGGGTCCCGGCTTTCTTCGCCACATGCAGGTACTTGGTGGTGACCGGCTGGTTGTTGGCCACGTTGGAGCCGATGAAAACGATCAGATCGGTGCCGATCCAGTCGCTGTAGGAGCAGGTCGTCGCGGCGACGCCGAGCGCCTCCTTGAGCGCGTAGGTGCTCGGCGAGTGGCAGACCCGGGCTGCGTTGTCGATCGAGTTCGTGCCGATCGCCCGCGCCGCCTTCTGCGCCGCGTAGTAGCTCTCGTTGGCCATCCCTCGGCTGGTCAGATAGAAGCCGATCCGCTCCGGCCCGGCCTCCCGAATCCGCCCGGCGATCTGG
>JAQBGG010000039.1:0-8339 GCA_032122625.1 Acidobacteriota bacterium | reverse complement strand
CGCCGAGCTTGGCTCGCACCCGGTGACCGGCCCGGTGGATCGCGATCACCACGCCCTGGTACCTTCGCCGGAAGTCGACCTCCTCGAGCGTCCTGCCGACCAGCGAGCCGCCCGGCCCGACGACCGCCTCGAAGAACGTGTGTTGAGGCGAGTCGATCGCCTCGACCTGATCGCGAGCACCCGCAGAAAGGCCGGCCATCCGCTGCAGGTCGACGATCTGATCGGAGCGCCCGACGAAGATCAAGCGGTCGTCGCCGCTCAGGATTCGATCGGGCTCGACCGGCGCGATCACCCGGCCGGCCGCGCGCTGAATCTCGGCCAGATAGACGCCCTTGAGGTTCCGCAGACCGGCATCTGCAACTGCGAGTCCGTCGAGCTTCCCGCCCGCCTCGACCTCCATCTGCACGGTGAACTCGCGGATTCCCTCGGTCAACATCGCGTCGGCACTCCGCCGCGCCGGGATCAAAAGACCGGCCAGGCCAATGACCACGGTGAGGCCGACGACGGCGACGACGGCGCCGAGCGGGGTGATCTCGAAGATCCCTAATGGCGCGGCGCCGCTCTCCTCGAGCAGGCCCGAGACTACGAGGTTGGTCGAGGTGCCGATCACGGTCAGTGTGCCGCCGAGGATCGCCGCGTAGGAGATCGGCAAGAGCAATCGGGAGGGCGAGATGCCGTGGCGATTCGCCCAGCCGGTGACTTCGGGAATCAGGCTGCCGACGAGGGGCGTGTTGTTGAGGAAGGCCGAGGCGCCGGCGGTCGGCAACAGTAGGCGCCCGAGGGCGAGCCGGCCGACGGATCTGGGGTTACCGAGCAGGCGCCCGACCAAGGGCCCGAGCAGCCCGGTCTTCTCGACCCCGCGGGCGAGCACATAGAGCGCAGCGACGGTGAGCGGTGCGGCGTTGGAGAAACCGGAGAAGGCCTGCTCCTCGTCGATCACGCCGGTGACCAGCAGCGTCGTCGTTGCGGCGAGCACGACCGCCGCCGGTGGCAGCACCTCGCGCGTCAGGGCGAAGAGCATCGCAACGACGACGATCAGTGTGAACCAGGCATCTGCGCCCATCTCGAGTTCCCCCTGGATCCTTTCTCGACTGGATCAGTTCAGATCGAGCGCGGCAGAGTACAGGGCTTTGGGTGCGGGTGTGTACCTACAACGCTTGCAGGATCAAACCGTCGACCCGATCGAAGTGGCGGCGGTTGCGCGTCACTAGGGCGAGGTCACCCGCCAGGGCGGTGGCCGCGATCAGCGCATCCGGTAGCGGGATCCCCGCGACGCGGCGCAGTCGGCCACCGAGCTCGGCGACGCCGACGTCGACCGGGTGCTGGGTAAACGGGCCGAGCAGAGTCCGAACCGCGTCGAGCTGATGCTCCGGCCCGGCGAACAGCTCGGCCCGGGTGATCGTCGAGTAGTGAATCCGGAGCCCGTTCTCTTCGAGCCTGCGAGCCCCGCGCAGGTGATCGATGAATACATCGGTGTCGACCAGCAGCTCAGACACCGGCACCGGTCGATTCACGCCCGGCCCACTCCGACCGCGGCGGCGCGGCGGCGTCGGGAACGGCGCCGAAGCTCAACTCAAGTGCAGCGCCCGGATCAAGCGCCTCCTGGTCGAGGTAGCCATCGACGGCATTGCGGATCAGCTCGGCCAGGCTCTCCCCCCGGGTGCGAGCGAGCAGGTCGAGTCGCTCGCGCTGTTCTTGGGTCAGATATATCTGCGTCCTCAGCGCTGCCATATACCGCGGCAGTATACAGCATCCTCCCCCGAGCCACCCGAGAACGAAAAACGCCCGTGACCGGCGACTGCCGATCACGGGCGTGAATCCCTGGGCGCTGGGTCGGATCTACTTGATCTCGACCTCGCCGCCGGCCTCTTCGAGGTCGGCCTTGAGCTTGTCGGCATCCTCGCGCTCGATGCCCTCCTTGATGGCCTTGGGGGCCTCATCAACGAGTGCCTTGGCCTCCTTGAGGCCGAGACCGGTGGCGGCGCGAACGGCCTTGATCACCTGGATCTTCTTCTCGCCGGGGGCGGTGAGGATGACGTCCACGGTGCCGCTCTCGTCATCGGCGGCATCGTCGCCGCCGCCCGCCGCCGGAGCCGCGGCGGCAACCGCGGTCGCCGAGACGCCGAACTCCTCCTCGAGCGCCTTGATCCTCTCGGATAGCTCGAGCACGGAGATGCCCTTCAGTTCGTCGATCCAGTCTTCGGTTGTTGTGGCCAAGATTCAGTCCTCCTTGGTGTCAGTTTCGTCGTCCCCGGACTCCTCGGATTCCGCCTCAGCGGTCTCCTCGGCGCCGGCTTCGGCGGAATCGTCCGCCTCGGCCTCGGGGCCATCTTCAGTTGCGGTTTCAGATTTTTCGGTCTCCTCGGCGGCAGGCTCTTCGGCCTCTTCGGCCTTGGGCTCCTCGGCAGCAGGCTCCTCGGCCGGGGCGGCGCCACTGACCAGGCCCTGCTCGGCAATCTTGCCGAGCTGGCTGGCAAGGCCACCGATCAGGCCGTTCAGGGAGCGCACCAGTCCGGTAAGCGGGGCGGCGGTAAGCCCGACGAGCTGGCCATGCAGGACGTCGACGCCGGGCAGGCGTGCGATCACGGTGAACTGCTCGAGCTCGAGCGGCTCGCCGTCCATGATCCCGCCCTTGTAGGCGAGCTTGCCGTGCTCCTTGGTGAAGTCGGCGATCGCTTTGGCCGCGATCACGGCATCGCCCTTGATGTAGGTGAGGGCCGTCGGGCCGGTCAGGTGCTCATCCAGGGCCCCGGCGCCGGACTCACCGATGATCCGCTTCGCGAGCCGGTTCTTGATGACGTTGAAGCTGGCGTCGGCCTCGCGCAGCCTGGTCCGGAGTTCGGCCGCCTGCGGCACCGAGATGCCGCGATAGTCGACCGCGAACACCGCGTTCGACTCCTGCAGCCGCTCACCGATCTCCTTGACCGCTGCCTGTTTTTGGTCCTTGTTCATCTCAAGCTTTCAGTTCGTTCAGTGTTCAACCGGAAGGGCCGAACGCGGGCAAAAAAAGGCCCGCACGCAGGCGGGCTCGGGACGGCTGTCCGGGGCTCCACCTGCACCGGCCTCGCGGTCGCTCCGCGGTTGTGGGGCTATCGCCCCGCCGGTGGTCTTCGGCTTCGGACGCAGCAGTCTAGGGGATTGCGGCCGGGACCCGCCCGCGGCAACCCGCCCGGCATGGACTTGACACAGGCTTGTTCCGTTTGTAGCGTCATCGTTGTGCATATTGACGCTACAACTGGGGACGTGCCCAGTCGGATCGGCATCCGCGAACTCAACAGCCGCCTCAGCGAGTGCGTCGCTGCTGCTGCGGCGGGCGCCGAGATCACGATCACCAGCCACGGGCGGGAGGTCGCCCGCTTGAGCGGACTGGCGCCCGAGGATCCGATCGAGCGGCTGCGAGCGGACGGCCTGCTGCTCGAGCCCAGCGTCCCGCCGTCAGCCGCGGCGGGCGGGCGCCGCGTCAAGGCGAAGGGCAGTGTCAGTGAGCTCGTCCGCGACCAGCGCCGCTGAGTCGGCCTTCTACTTCGACACCTCGGCACTGGTCAAGCTGGCGGTCGAGGAGCCCGGCTCCGAGATCGCCGAGGCAATCTGGCGGCGATCCCGCCGCCGGCTCTGCTCGACCCTCGCCTACCCCGAGGCGCGCGCTGCCTTCGCCGCGGCCAACCGGAGCGGCAGGCTCACCTCGCGCGGCCTGCGACGCGCCGTCGATCTCCTCGACGGGCTGCTCGCCTCGGCCTTCCGGATCCCGGCCCGCGAGAGCCTGCTCGAGCACGCGGGAGAGCTCGCCGAGCGATACGAGCTCCGCGCCTACGACGCGGTCCAGCTCGCCTCGGCGCTGCACGGCGGCCCCGGGATCGTGCTCGTCAGCTGGGATCAGGAACTCGTTCGAGCGTCCCGTGACGCCGGCCTTCGAGCCGCCCCGGCGATCGAGTAGTACGGGGGACTACTCCTCAGAGTCGTCGGGCTCAGCCTCGGCCTCAGCCGCTACCTCAGCCTCCACTGCCTCAGCCTCCTCAGCTTCGGCCTCCGGATCGTCGACCTCGAAGCCGGCATCAGCCGCCGCGATCACCGTCGGCTCCGGGGCGCTGCCCTGGCCGTTGCTGTCGGCCTCGCTGCCTTCCGGCGCCTCCATCCCGGCGGCGGCGAGGATCTCGCCGGCGACGGTGCGTGAGGTGTCGATCTTGATTCCGGGACCCATCGTCGAGGTCAGGGTGACGCTGTGCAGGTAGCGGCCCTTCGATGCCGCGGGCTTGGCACGGACGATCTCATCGATCACCGCGGCGTAGTTCTCGAGCAGGGCCTGCTCGTTGAAGCTGGCCTTGCCGATCGTCAGGTGGACGATCGCCTGGCGGTCGGTGCGGTACTCGATCTTGCCCGACTTCGACTCCTCGACGGCCTTGGCGACATCGTCGGTGACCGTGCCGACCTTCGGGTTCGGCATCAGCCCCTGAGGACCGAGCACGCGACCGAGGCGGCCGACCTTCGGCATCTGGTCCGGCGTCGCGATCGCGACATCGAAATCGGTCCAGCCGGCCTCGACCCGCTCGGCGAGATCGTCGGAGCCGACGAAGTCGGCGCCGGCCTCCTGCGCCTCGCGCGCCTTCTCGCCCTCGGCGAAGACGGCGACGGTTACGTCGCCGCCGGTGCCGTTGGGCAACGCCAGCGTGCCGCGCAACTGCTCGTCGGCGTGGCGGACGTTGACCCCGAGGCGAATGTGCATCTCGACGGTCTCGTCGAACTTCGCCGACGCGACCGACTTCAGCAGGGCGACGGCCTCGGCCGGGTCGTAGTGGTGATTGCGATCGACCTTCTCGATCTCGGCCCGGAAACGCTTGCCTCTTGCCATCTCTACATCCCCTCCACATCGACGCCCATCGAGCGGGCCGTGCCGGCGATGATCTTCGTTGCGGCATCGAGGTCGTTGGCGTTCAGGTCGGGCATCTTGCGCTCGGCGATCGCCCGTGCCTGATCGACGGTGATCGTCCCCACCTTCTCCATGTGCGGGACGCCGGAGCCCTTCTTGATTCCGGCGGCCTCCTTGATCAGGACGGCGGCCGGCGGGGTCTTGGTGATGAACGTGAAGCTGCGGTCCTCGAAGACCGTGATCTCAACCGGGATGATCGTCCCCGAGTCGGCCTGCGTCTGGGCGTTGAACGCCTTGCAGAAGTCCATGATGTTGACGCCGTGCTGGCCCAGCGCCGGGCCGACCGGCGGTGCCGGATTGGCCGCCCCCGCGGGGATCTGCAGCTTGATCAGTGTCAGAACCTTCTTAGCCATATCGCTTCCCTAAACCTTCTTGACCTGGTCGTAGCCAACCTCGACCGGCGTCTCACGGCCGAAGATCGAGACCAGCACCTTGAGCTTGGCCGCATCGTCATTGATCTCGGCGATTTCGCCGCTGAAGTCGGAGAGCGGACCAGCGATCACCTTGACGGTCTCGCCGATCTCATACTGCGCCCGCTGCTTGGGTCGCTCCTGGGCCGCGGGGCCGCCGCTGGTCGGGGCACCGGCGCCTGCGGTGCCGGCCGCCGCGCCCGCCGTCTGGGCCGCGGGCTCCTCGGTGTGAAGCAGGTTGTCGACCTCGGCCGCCGAGAGCGGCAAGGGCTTGTTACGGGAGCCGACGAAACCGGTGACGCCGGGCGTGTTCTTGACCAGGCCCCAGGCGTCGTCGGTCATATCCATCTGCACGAGCACGTAGCCGGGCATCGTGCGCTTCTCGACGCTGATCTTCTTGCCGTCTTTGATCTCGGACACCTCCTCGGTCGGTACGACGACCTGGCGGACACGGCGGTCCTGGCCCATCGTCTGCACGCGGTGCTCGAGGTTGTGCTTGACCTTCTTCTCGTGACCTGAATAGGTGTTGATCACGTACCAGCGGAACATTTTGTCTCGGCTCTCTCGCTCGTTTGCTTGATAAGTGGGCTCGGTAGGTGGGTTGGGTTGGTGGGTTCGGTTGGGCTGTCGGTGGAAGGGAATCGCACGGCGATCAGGCGATCAGCCGGTCGACCAACCAGGCGAAGATCGCGTCGAGAACGCCCAGATAGGTGGCGGCCACGGCGACAAACAGGAGCGTCACCGCTGAGGCCTGGACAAGCGTGTCGCGGTCCGGCCACTGGACCTTGCGCAGCTCGGCGATCACCGAGGCGAAGAAGGCCATCACGGCGTTGCGCTCGCGCTCGACCTTGACCTCCTTGGGGGCCCGCCGCTCGGCCGACTCGCGCGCCTTGCGGGCCTGCTCCTTGTCGGCTCGGCGCTGATCGCGGCGACTGAGCCGCTGCTCGCCGACCTCGTCCGGCGCGCTCGCCGGCTCCGTCGTGGGGGCGGATGCTGCGGGGGCCGCGGTTTCGGCCGCCGCGGCGGCCGGCGGCGGCCGATCGACGGCCTCCGTTGCCGGCTCCCCGGGAATCCGATCGGCACTCGCCGCCCCGGCCTCCAGCGCCGCCTCGACCTCGGCCACATCGCCGGACTCCGGCACCTGGGTGTCGTGCTGGGCCTTGGTTTGGGCCTTGCGCGCGCGATCCTCCAGCTGCTGCTGGCGCTTCTTCTGCTGCTCGGCCTTCCTTTGTGCCCTGCTCTTCGCCATTCACACTCAGCGCCTCAGCGCGTCTCCTTGTGGGAGGTGTGCTTACCGCACCAGCGGCAGTACTTCGCCTTCTCGATCCGGTCGGGATTGTTCCGACGGGACTTGTTTGTCTGATAGTTGCGGCGTTTGCAGTCCTCACAGGCGAGGGTGACCGCGATTCGTACTTCTCCAGCCATTGCTCAGCTCTAATTCTCTATCCGATGGTGGGCTATAAGGAAATAAGTGAAGTTGGGTCTCGCCGGAGCCCACGACTCTGGGACGCCTGACTCCCTCACTCCCGGCCGGCCAATCTTCGGCCCTTCTCACACGGGAAGACCGAACAGAAAAACCTCGGCCCCGGGCACGAGGTCGGCACAGCATAGAGACAGACCGCAGCCGAGGCCGCGCGACGATGCCCGATCCCAAGCAGGGAGAGTGGAGGCGGGCTCGCATCGGCGAGAATGGCTCCTGTGAGGTTGCGCCGCCATGTCGTGGTCTTCGGCAGCTGCCAGGGACTCGCGCTGGCGAAGCTCCTGCGTGGCTCGTTGCCCCGCTGGCGCTACCGCATCTTCTTCCTCTGGAACCCGGCCGGCGCCGGCGAGATGCGCCCGATCGAGGAGATCCTCGAGCGACTCGCGACGGCCGACTACGCGATCTACCAACCCCTTGGCGAAGCCTTCGGCGAGCTCGCTGCCGAACCGCTCGCCCGGACCGTCGCCTCCGTCCCCGAAGTCGCAACCTTCCCACGGATCATCAACGACGGCGCCCAGAGCCTGAGCCGCGCCAACCGCCGCGCCCCGGAGCTGATCTTCGGCCAGCGCTACGTGATCGAGCTGCTCGAGGCCGGGACAAGCCTGGCCGAGGTCCAGCGTCGCTTCGCCGCCGGTGAGATCGACTTCGAGCAGCGGCGCCGCTTCGACCGCGCGCTGCTCCGCCTCAGCCAGCAGGAGCGCTCTCGCAACTGCACGATCCGCCCGGCCGCCTACATCGCCGCCGAGCACCGCCGCCGGCGCCTGTTTCTCAACCACAACCACCCGACCACCGCCCTCGTTGCCGAGCTTGCGGCTCAGATCCGCGCCCAGACCGGCCTGGCGATCGACGTCGAATCGCTTCGCGCCCGGGCCCGCGAGGAGCTCAACGCCGCCGGGCTACCGCTCGACAGGGTCGCCCTCACCCCCCAGGACGTCAGTGCGCTCGGCTACGAGTTCGGCCCCGATCCCGACTGGCGCGAGCAGGGTGAGGCGCTGATCGGGGAGATCGCGGAACGGGGCCGATCCAGCGGCAGCTGAGCGGACCGACTCAGTAGGCGCCATGCGGGCGTGCCACCACGCCCACGGTCTGCAACAGCAGCTTCAGGTCGCCCCGGGGCGACCAACTGTTCACGTACATGTAGTCGAGCTTGATCATGTCCTCGAATGGGATGTCGCTTCGCCCCAGCACCTGCCACGGCCCTGTCAGGCCGGGCCGTGTGTCATAGCGCGCCTGATAGCGGTCCGGGACCTGCACAGCTTCATCCACGGGCAGCGGGCGTGGACCGACCAAGCTCATCTCCCCCCTGAGCACGTTCCAGAGCTGCGGTAGCTCATCGAGTGAGTGGCGGCGGATTCGGGCGCCGTACTTGGTGACGCGGGGATCATCAACCGCTTTGAACATCTGGTTCTCCGGGTTCATATTCAGCGAGGAGACCTCTCCCTTGCGCTGCTCCGCGCCCTCGACCATCGTGCGGAACTTGAAGACCTCGAAGTGGGCGCCACCTAGACCCATGCGCTCCTGCTTG
>JAQBGG010000038.1:0-39855 GCA_032122625.1 Acidobacteriota bacterium | reverse complement strand
TGTCCATGCGGTTTGCGCCGGATTCGTGTAACGCGCCCGACAGGATTCGAACCTGTGACCTTCGGTTTCGTAGACCGATGGTCATGCCGGCCAGCCTTCCGGCCGCGGTCGGAATTGATGCCCGATTGATGCCCGCTCGTCATCGCCCCAGCGCCCCCAGAACGCGAGAAGCCCGCTCATAGAGCGGGCTTCTATCCATAGCGGGGGCAGGATTTGAACCTGCGACCTCCGGGTTATGAGCCCGGCGAGCTACCTGACTGCTCCACCCCGCGGCGGGTGTTTGCACAAGATAGCAACGGCCCGCGGTCGCGCGGGCGAGGGTCAAGGGTTTGCAGGTGGGTGGGCGGCGGGGCGATCGGGCCCCGCCGCGGCCGCTGGCTACTCGTCGTCGTACTTGAACGAGATCCCAAGGCGGACCCGGAAGCCCGTGATCTTGCCGTCCTCGATGGTGACGTCCTCGCGGATGACCTCCGCCACCCGCAGGTCGCGGATCGACTTGCCGGCGGTCTCGACCGCCGTCTTCGCCGCGTCCTCCCAGGACTCGCTGCTGACACCGATAACTTCGGTGACGCGATAAACGCTGTTGGCCATGTCTTCTCCTGTCGTCGAATGAACCCGTCGGCTCACCATGTCACGGCTGAGGGCACACCGCAAGGTGACCTGCGCCCGATCGGCGCCGCAGGCCAACGCCGCCGGCGCTCCACTACCTCTACGATCCCGCCGGCTTGCGAGTGGCAGTGATCGACATCGGGACGAACTCGACACGGCTATTGGTCGCCGAGGTCGCAGCCGACGGCTCCAGCCTGAGTGAGATCGTCCGCGACTCCCGCGTCACCAGGCTCGGCCGGGGGGTGGATAGCTCCGGCCGGCTGGCAACGGAGGCGATCGACCAGGTCTGCACGACGATCGCCGACTACCTGGTGACGGTTGCGGCACACGAGCCCGAGGTGACCGTGGCGCTCGCCACCTCGGCAGTTCGCGATGCGAGCAACGGCGACGCCTTCCTTGCTGAGCTGCGCGAGCGTTTCGCCCTCAACGGTCGCGTCCTCACTGGTGCCGAAGAAGCACAGCTGACATATCGCGGAGCCACCTGCCGGCGCCCGGCCGTGGAGGGAACGCTGGTTTTCGACATCGGCGGCGGTTCGACCGAGCTGATCGTCGGTGGTGCAGCCGGAGTGGGCTTCCATGAATCGCTGCAGCTCGGGGTCGTCCGCCACAGCGAGCGCTTCCTGATCGCCGACCCGCCCGCCTCCGATGAGCTCGAGGCCCTGGCCGACTCGATCCGGGCCGAGGTCACCGCCTGCCGCGGCCGCTACGGCGGGCCCTCCCCCAGTTCCGCTATCGCCGTCGCCGGAACGCCGACCACCTTGGCAGCGATCGAGCTCGATCTGGAGCCCTACGACCCCGGCGCCGTCGAGGGCCACGTGCTGGAACTCGCCGGGCTGCAGCGGCAGCTCGGCAGGCTGGCCTCGATGCCGCTCGCCGAGCGCCGCAAGGTCCGCGGCCTGCAACCGGGCCGCGCCGCGACGATCGTCTGCGGGATCGTGATCCTGATCGGCACGATGCGCGCTTTTGGCCTCGACCGGGTCACCGTCTCCGAGCGCGACATCCTCTGGGGCGCGGCGCTGGCCGCGGCCACATAGGATCCACACCTGTGTCGAGGTACCTGCTCATCGCCGGCTTCGGAGCGGCTGGCGCGGCGTCACGCTACGCCGTCGACAGCCGGCTGTCGGCGATCACCGGCGGTCAGTTCCCGTGGGGGACGCTGACGGTCAATGTTGTCGGTGCCTTCCTGCTCGGTGTCCTGATCGCTGTCACCACCGAGCGCGTGCTGGTCGATCAGAACTGGAGGATCGGTCTCGGGATCGGCTTCCTCGGCTCGTTTACGACCTTTTCGACCTTCGCCTACGAGAGCGTCCGGCTGGCCGAGGACTCGGCCTGGTTGCTGACTGCGGCCAACGTCGCCGGGATGGTCACCCTGGGTCTGTTCGCGGCGTTTGCAGGACTCGCGGTTGGTAGGACGATATGAAGATCGAGGGCGAGGGAAGGCTTCTGCGGATCTTCATCGGCGAGTCCGACAAGCACGGCTCCAAGCCGCTCTACCAGGCAATCGTCGAGATGCTGCGCAAGCACGGCCTCGCCGGCGCGACGGTCCTGCGGGGCGTCGAGGGCTTCGGAGCCCACTCC
This sequence comes from Acidobacteriota bacterium, assembly GCA_032122625.1. Lineage (GTDB taxonomy): Bacteria > Actinomycetota > Thermoleophilia > Solirubrobacterales > 70-9 > CAXMST01. The sequence continues at coordinate 37,668 of JAQBGG010000038.1, read as the reverse complement.
CGGATCCACACCCATCGCATCCTGCAGCTCTCCGATGATTTGCCGATGGTGATCGAGTGCGTCGACACGGCCGAGAAGATCGACTCGATCCTCCCCATCCTCGACGAGATGGTCGATGACGGCCTCGTCACCCTCGAGCGGGTCGAGGTGATCACCTATCGGCCCGGCTCAGAGGGGGCGGGCTGACGCTCGGCCTAAGGGGCCAGCCGCTCGAGGTCCCATCCGTCCGCCCCACGGCGGTAGAGAAAGCGATCGTGCAGACGGCCAACCTGGCCCTGCCAGAACTCGACTGTCTCGGGGACGACGAGATACCCGCCCCAGTAATCAGGGCGCGAGACCGGGCCGGAACCGAAGCGCTGGCCCGCCTGCTCGAGCCGCTCATCGAGGGCCGAGCGGTCGACGATCGGCCGGCTCTGGGGGCTCGCCCAAGCGCCGAGTTGGGATTCCCGGGAGCGGCTGGCGAAGTAGGCGTCAGATTCCTCGGCCGGGAGGCGCTCGACGGAACCGCGGACCCGGACCTGGCGGTCGAGCTCCCGCCAGTAGGCGATCAATGCGGCCCGCGGGCGCTGCTTGAGCTGCGCCCCCTTGGCTGAGCCATCGTTGGTGAAGAAGCGGAAGCCGCGCTGGTCGACGCCCTTGAGCAGCACCATCCGAGCATCGGGGTCGCCGGAGCCGTCGACGGTCGCGAGGGTGATCGCCTCCGGCAGAGGAACCTCGCGCTCGGCGGTTGCGAACCAGGCCTGGAACTGGAGGATCGGGTCGGGGTCGAGGTCCTCTCGCCTCAGCGGTTGCATGTCGGGGCGTCGCGGCATCGTGCTGATCCTCGCAAACCCGCCGGCCCGTGGGGGCGGTGCGCCGATAGGCTCCCTCCATGGGAACTCTGGAAGCGACTCACACGGTTGAGATTGAGGCCCCGCTCGAGCGGGTCTACGAGGTCGCCGCTGACGTCGCGACCTGCGACGTATGGACGCCCTCTGTGCTGACCGTCGATGTGATCGAGAAGAACTCCGACGGTAGTGCAGCGTTGGTCGAGATGGAGAACGACGCGATCGTCAAGAAGACGAAGACGATCATCCGCTACGACTACGGCGGCCGGCCCGGGAGAATTGCCTGGGAGCAGGAGGAGGGCGACGCAAAGTGGATGACCGGCAGCTGGGAGCTGACGGCGATCGACGAGGACCACACGCGCGCCGTCTACTCACTTCAGACCGATCCCGGACGGATCCTGGGAATGCTTCTGCGGGGACCGGTCGAGGGCAAGGTCAAGGAGTTCCTCAGCAAAGGCGCCGCCGAGGGTCTGAAAACGCAGGTCGAAGGAAACGCCTGAGACCTCCCGACGCCCCCTCGCGAGCGTCGCCTGTCGAGGATTCTCACTGCCGACCCAGCTGCTCGCCCTCGGCGACCGCAGCGCTGACGGTGCCCTTCCGTGACAGCGCTTCATCCAACGCTGGGTTGATGAGGCCCCGTAACCACGAGTGAAGGGCCCAGCGGCGCGGCCGGATCGTCCGGGCCGCGCGGCGCTCGATCCCCGCGGCCAGCGCTTCACCGGCCTCCGTCGCTGAGATCCGCTTGCGCAAGGGCCGCGGCGCCACGCCCTCGACCTGGGCGGCGATCGGGTCCTCGAACGCGCCCCGGACCATCGCCGTGTCGACGAAGCCGAAGTAGCCGACCCCGGCTGAGGCGCCGTGGTGGGCGAGCTCGACCCGCAGCGCGCGGCCGAACTGCTCGACCGCGGCCTTGCTCATCGCATAGCTGGACTGCAGGGCGCCGTTGACGAAGGCATAGACGGAGGCGATCACGAGCACGTGGCCGCGCTGCTCGATCACGTGCGGAAGCGCCTGGCGGACGGTGTAGACGACGCCGTGCAGGTTGACGTCGAGGACCCGGTCGAAGGCCTTTGGATCGACCGAGATCAGCGGGCGAATCGGCTGGGCGATACCGGCGTTGGCAACGACGATGTCGAGCCGCCCGAACTCGGTTACCGTCGCCTCGACCGCGAGCTTGACCGCAGCCTCGTCAGTAACGTCGGCGGCGATCGAGAATGCGCGCGCGCCGATCGAGGCCGCCGCCGCCTCGGTCTGCTTCTTGTCGAGATCGACCAAGGCGACCGCAGCGCCACGCGCATGCAGAGCCCGGGCCGTCTCCAGACCGATCCCCCTCGCCGCGCCGGTAACGAACGCGACCCTGCCGTTGACATCGAGCTCCGCCATGCGGTCCCGCTAACCGCCCCCGCGTAGGGCGGCCTCAACGCCGGCGGCGCGCTCGCGCTCTCCCGTCGGCAGGCTTACCCAGAGCGCCCCGTCGCGCTCCCAACGTCGCCGCGGCTCGAGCACCCGGACGCCGATGAAGCGATCGCGATCATCGAACAGCCAGACGTCCTGCTCGGGCGTGGCCTGGCGCCGTGTCGGCTCGACCCCGGGCAGGGAGGCGTAGAGCACGTCGGAGGGGTAGTCGTAGACGACGCGGGTGAAGTTATGGCGACCGAGGCGCAGACCCATGCGGGCCAGCAGCGTAGATCACCTGCAGCCTCGGCCTCGCCGGCGGCAAGGGGCGCCGGCTCAGGCCAGCACGGCCTTGCGAGGGTAGATGACCTCGGGGTCGGTGAGGACATTGACGAGCGCCGGCCCGCCGCAGGCGAAGGCGCGCTCCAGCGCCGGACGGAGTTCCGACGGGGTCCGTACGAGCTCGCCGTGGCAGCCGAGCGTCTCGGCCAGCTGCTCATAGCGCGTCTGAGGCCGCAGCTCGGCTGCCACCGAGTAGCCGTAGAGGAACTCCATCGGGTGCTTCTCGAGCGCCCAGATGCCGTTGTTGCCGATCACGCCCACGACCGGGAGGCCGTGACGAGCCAAGCTGTCGAACTCCATCGCGCTGAAGCCAAAGGCGCCGTCGCCCAACAGGACGCAGATCTGGCGCCCCGGCTTCGCGCAGGCGGCGCCAATCGCCTGGCCGGGACCGCCCCCGAGGCAGCCGAACGGGCCGGGGTCCATCCAGCAACCCGGCTCGTAGGTCTCGATCACGCGCCCGGCGTAGGAGACGAAGTCGCCGCCGTCGCCGATCACGATCGCGTCCCGGTCGAGCACCGTGGCGAGCTCGGCATAGAGGCGCATCGGGTGCAGCGGCGCCCGCTCGTCGTCGAAATCCGCTCGCTCGCCGGCCCGCTTCTGGTCCTCGGCGCTGCGCAGCTCGCTGATCCAGCTCTGAGTTCGGGCGGGGCCGCCACCGTCGGCGCCGGCAACTTCAGCGAGGGCGGCGAGCGTCGCCGCGACATCGCCGACGAGGTCGACATCGGCGGCGCGATTGCGCTCGAGCCGGTTCGGCTCGACGTCGACGCGGATCAGCTTCGCCTCGGAGTTGATCGAGCCGCCGAAGCCCAGCCGGAAGTCGAGCGGCACGCCGATCACGACCGCGACATCGCAGCCTCCGAGCCCGGCGCCACGGGTGCGCGAGAAGTGGAGCCCGTGGTCGGCCGGCACGCAGCCGCGCCCCATCCCGTTCAGATAGACGGGGATGCCGAGCCGCTCGGCGAGCGTCGTCAGCTCCCGCTCGGCCCGCGCCCAGTAGACGCCGGTGCCGGCCATGATCGCCGGGCGCTCGGCGGCGGCGAGCAGCGCCGCCGCCTCCTCCACCCCGGCCGCCGGCATGGGGCTCGGCAGTGCCTCGGCAGCGGGCGGGTCGACCTCCGCCTCGCTGAAGACGACGTCTAGCGGGTAGTCGAGGAAGGTGGGGCCGGTCGGGGCGGTCGTGGCGATGTCGATCGCGCGGGCGGTCGCCGCCGGGATCTCGTGCACGTCCTTGACGGTCTCGGCCGCTTTCGCCAGCGGCGAGACGAACGGCAGGTGATCGATCTCCTGCAGTCGCCCGGTTCCCCAGGTCATCTCCGGAGCCCGGCCACCGAGAACGACGATCGGCGAGCCGTTGAACCCGGCGCCGGCGAGGGCGCTGATCCCGTTGGTGACGCCGGGGCCGGCGGTCAGAGCGCAGACGCCTGGGCTGCGGGTCGCCTTCGCCCATCCCTCGGCGGCAAAGGTCGCAGCCTGCTCGTGGCGAACGTCAACGATCTTGATCCCCTCCTCCTTGCAGCCGTCGTAGAGGCTGAAGAGGTGACCACCCGAGAGCGTGAACAGGTGAGAGACGCCGCGTGAGGCGAGCGTCCGGGCGGCGAGTCGGCCGCCGTGCGATGCGCCCGGGTTGCCGACGCCTGACTGTTTCGTCTGCTCTGTGGCCACGGCGGCGAGCCTATCGAGCCCATCGAACCTTTTGGGCCGACGGCCGCCTAGCTCCCGTTCCCGGGCCACTCCCAGGGGCGTGCCTCAGACGTTGACCGGCCGCCCGGCGGTCTTCGGGGTCAACGGCGCAAATAGCTCGACCGGGCGGTCGATGCCCTTGAGCTCGTGCGGGCCCCTCTCCTCCGTCGGGAACTGCGGCCCGAGCAGACGACGCGTCGCTTCGGTGATCAATACCGAGTCCCCGGTCCGGCGGGTCGCGCCTTCGACCCGTGCTGCGACGTTGACGGCGTCGCCGATGACGCTGAAGTTGAGCCTGCCACCGCCCCCGACCGACCCGGCCACGACCCGACCGGTGCTGAGGCCGATGCCAAGCTCGAATGGCCCTCCCTCCCCCTCTCGGTTGACTCGGCGATCGACCTCCAGCGCCGCTCGCACAGCCCGCTCGGCGTGATCGGGGAAGCCCTCCGGAGCGCCGAAGACCGCCATCAGCCCATCGCCTTCGAACTTGTCGACGTGGCCTCCCTCGGCTGCGATCACCGGGACCACGACCTCGAACAGCGCGTTGAGGCGGGCGACGACATCACGCGCCTCGGCGTCGGCGGAGAAGCTCGTGAAGTCCTTGACGTCGCAGAAGAAGATCGTCACCTCCGCCTCGAATCCGGCCTCGTCGAACTCATTGCTGAGGATGTAGTCGGCAACCTCCTCGTCGAGGTAGGTGCCAAACGCCTCGCGGATCCGCTCCCGTTCGCGTAGCCCGCCGACCATCTGGTTGAACGAGGAGGCGAGCTCGCCGATCTCATCGGCCGTCGTGACCGGCACCGAGGCGCTGTAGTCACCGGCGCCGACGGCGTCGGTCGCGCGCTTCAGGTCGGCAAGGGGGCTGAGGATCGAGCGTGAGAGCAACACGGTGAGCTCAAGCGCGATCGTCGTCGCCACCCCGATCGCGACGATGACCGCGAAGCCAAGCGACCGCTGCTCATCGCCATTGCCGGTAATCCCGGCGACGACGAGACCCGTGATCACGTTGATCATCGGCAGCGCGGTGAGCAGGCGGAAGCGGACCGAGACGGGCCGGATCGGTGTCCTCAGCCTGGGGGCGACAGCGTGGTTGATGTCGATCAGCAGCGGCCGCATGCCGGCCTCGATCGTCAGGTAGTGGAGGATCATCGCGTAGCCAACCGAGACCATCGACGCCGCCAGCAGGGGAATCATCGCCGTCCAGGGGAGCTCAAGGACGAGGATCGCGGTGACGCAACTAATGACGATCACCGAGCCGGCCGGAAGCAGCATCTCCAGCCGGACGATCTTGACCGGTAGAGAGACGGCGCACGCCCAGGCCCGCTCCGTCGAGGCGGGGTCGCGGTAGCCATTGAGCCAGGCCCGCAGCGGGGCCATCATCGGCCGCATCTTGATGAAACCGTGGAGCAGCGCGATCGCCGTCAGCCCGAGCGCCACAGCGAGGATCAGGCCGAACTCGGCGGCGCTCCCCTTATAGAAAAAGCTGAGCAGCAGCACGGTGCCGGTCGTGACCACCAACCCCGCCGACAGTTCGAGCGAGACGAAAGCGGTCGGGTAGTGGCGGCCGAGCCGTCGATAGGCCCGGGTTAGCAGCGAGCCGTGCATGGCTCCATTGTCCCTCAGAACGGCTTGACGCAACTGATTGGGCGGACCCGCCCGCCGTTCAAGGTCCGCTCGACAGCGTCCGATGCCATCCAGGCATGCAGATCCTTGACTCGCGGAGATCCCCAACTGACCAACGGGGCAGCGCCAACGGTGGGTTCCCAGGACCCCCGGAAGGTGAGCCCGTTCGCGTCGTCGATCGCGCCCACCAGGCGTGCGGCGCAGCGACCCGCGTCAGGCTGCCTCACGATCTTTCGGAGGCTGTCGTACGGCGCGTTGTCTGCGACGGCTGCCATCAGAGCTTCGACGCCACCGCCCTGCATATGGGAACGCCGCACGCCCCGCTGGGGGCCGCCCTGGGATCAGTGAGCGAGGCCCTCAGGAACGCAGCGGACCTCGCCGTGGACGGCGCCGAAGCTGCCCGCGAGCGCGGTGCTGACTTCCTCGAGTTGATCCGTGAGCGTTGGCTCGAACTGCCGCTTCCCGAGATCCCCCGGAGCCAACTGTGGGCCTGGGCTTCGGTGCCCCTCGCCCTGCTCTGCGTGATCGCCGGGCTGGCGCTGCTTCGCGGCGACGCGCCCGCGGCCGGACAGGAGGGGATCCGGACCGCATCCACCGGCATCGCCGACGCAAGGCTGATCGAGAACCCCGGCTACGCGCTGGTTCTACCCGCCGGGTGGAAGAAGGTGGACCCACCCAGCGGCGCGGTGTTCGCGGCCGAGTCGAAGGACCGGATGGCCGATGCGACCCTCTGGATCGAGCGCGAACCCAAGCTCAGCTTCAAGCAGTTCGAGCGCCGTTCCCTCTCTCAGCTCGGCGGGGTCGCCGAGCAGGCTCGCGTTGTCGATCGCGTCAGTGCCCCGACGATCGAGGGCACGATCGCCGACCTCAGGGCGGAGACGCCGATCGCCGGCGGTGTGACCGCGCCGTACCGCGTGACCCTCCGTGGCGCCGGCCCGTTCCGCCACTACTTCGCAACTCTGCAGCAGCCGGGCGCCGATCCACAGCTGATCGCCGACATCGAGTTGATGCATAACTCACTCCGCCCCGAGGTCCTCCTCGACGGTCTTGGCGATGGAGGCACACCGTGATCCTGCGCCCCTGGCACCTGCTGCTCGTCTTCGCGGCGCTGTTCGTGCCGTTGCAGGCCGGGGCCCTCAGTGGCTCCGGCAGCTCGTCGCTACAGGTCTCGGCGACGCGTGATTACTGCGGCGTCGGCTCATCCGGGATCAGCTGCAAGATCGACGCCTCCTGGAGCGGTGTCGAAGGGGCCGAGTCCTACACCGCGACCGCGACCCTCGCCGACGGTTCAGTCGTCGACATGGGCACCGTCGGGGCCGGGGCCGGCGGTGGCGCGACCTCGGTCTGGGTCCCCTATACGGGCAGCGGCTTCTACACCGTGACGGTCTCCGCCTGGGGCAGCGACTCAGATGGCAAACGGGAGAAGATCGACGACGCCAAGGCGAAGATCGACGGCCCGGCCAAGGCAGACCAGCAGGAAGACAAGGGGAACGCCAGCGACGGCGACGAGGAACAGGAGCCGGCCGCGCCGGCCGAAGAGAACGGCACAAAGCCTCCGGCCACCGATGGCGATCCGCCCCCCGCGGAGCCGGCGCCGCCGGTCGTGGCGCCCACTCCGGACCCGTCCCCCGTCCCGGATCCCGAGCCCGACCCGGCTGAGCCCGCCCAAGACCCACCGGTGGGGGCAGGGGCAGAGGGTGGACCAACGACTCCCTCCCCCTCCGCGCAGTCAGGTCCTGCGCCGGGCGCCACCGAGGCGGGCTAGCCCGCGCCACCGCGGCTCCGGCGGCCGCAACACCGGACGGTGGAGATCCCCGCCGCTTCCGGCGTCGCTACATTGCGCCGCCATGGCGGTGGCGATCGAGACCAGCGGACTGCGGAAGTCGTTCGGCGAAATCGAGGCCCTGAGGGGGGTCGACCTGAGCGTCGAAGCCGGCACGGTGCTCGGATTGCTGGGCCCGAACGGCGCCGGCAAGACGACGGCGGTGCGGATTCTCACCACCCTGCTTCCCCCCGACGGCGGTAGCGCCAGCGTGGCCGGATTGGACGTCGTCGCCGAGGCGCCACGGCTCCGGGCGAAGATCGGATTGGCCGGGCAGCACGCCGCGATCGACGAGAACCTGAGCGGCTTTGAGAACCTCGAGATGGTCGGCCGGCTGTACCACCTTGGTCGCAAGAGAGCGGGCGAGCGAGCCCGTGATCTGCTCGATCAGTTCGACCTCGTCGACGCTGCCGATCGACTCGCCCACACCTATTCCGGCGGCATGTCGAGGCGCCTCGACCTCGCGGCGGCGTTTGTCGCCTCCCCGCCGGTGATCTTCCTCGACGAGCCGACCACGGGTCTCGACCCGCGCAGCCGTCAGGCGCTTTGGACGGCGATCGAGGAGCGGGTCGCCGAGGGTACGACCGTGCTGCTCACCACCCAGTATCTGGACGAGGCCGACCGGCTCGCCGACTCGATTGCCGTGATCGATCACGGCAGGGTGATCGCCAAAGGCACCTCCGATGAGCTCAAGAGCCGGATCGGCGGCGACAGGCTCGAGATCGTGCTCGAGGAGGACGGCTCGCCCGAGGCTGCGCAGCGGGCGCTGGCCGCGACGCTGATTGAGCCGCCGACGATCGAGGGACGTCATCTGCATGCTCCGATCCGTGAACGGAGAGGCGCAATCGCGGAAGCTGTGCGGCTGCTGGACGCTGAGGGGATCCCCGTCGAAGACGTCGCGATCAGGCGGCCGACGCTGGATGATGTCTTCATCGCTCTGACCGGACGGGCGGCCGAGGTCGAGCAGGACGAGGATTCCGAGGAGGCCGCCTGATGCGCCACGCGATCGCAGACGTCCTCCTGCTCGGAAAGCGCAACCTGCTGCGCTTCCGCCGCTCACCCGAGATGGTGATCGGCTTCCTCGTGCAGCCGGTGATGTTCATCCTCTTGTTCGTCTACGTGCTTGGCGGCGCCATTCAGACACCCGGCCTCGACTACGTCGACTTCCTGATGCCGGGCATCATCGTCCAGACGATCGCTTTCGGAGGGTTCGTCACCGCGATCGCCCTCGCCGAGGACCTGAAGAAGGGATTGATCGACCGCTTCCGCTCGCTGCCGATCGCCCGATCGGCCGTGCTCGCGGGTCGGACGGTCTCCGACGTGGTCACGAACACGGTCTCGCTGGCGGTGATGTTGGCCGTCGGTCTAGCGATCGGCTTCAGCTTCAACGCCAGCGTTCTCGAGATCGTCGGCGGGATCGTGCTTCTGCTGATGATGGGCTACGCCTTCAGCTGGATCTTCGCGCTGCTGGGGCTCAGCTCCTCGACCCCTGAGGCGGCTCAGCAGGTCGGCTTCATCATCATCTTCCCGCTCACCTTCGCCTCCTCGGCCTTCGTCCCGATCGACTCGATGCCGAGTTGGCTGCAGGCTTTCGCGACGGTCAACCCGTTCACCGTGATCGTCGACGCGATGCGCGCCCTGTGGCTGGGGACGCCGGCCGGGAACTCGATCTGGGGGGCGGTCGCCTGGTCGGTCGGACTGATCGCCATCTTCGCCCCGATCGCGACCTGGCGCTACAAGACCACGGTCAGCGGCTGACCAAGCCCGAGAGGCGGAATGCCGGGGGAGGGATTCGAACCCCCACGCCCTTGCGGGCAGCCGATTTTAAGTCGGCCACGTCTCACCAGTTCCGTCACCCCGGCGCGTAGCCGCCGAGATTAGCGAGGCGCCGAAGCAAACCCGCAGAACCGCGGCTCGGCCGAGCTGGAACCTGCGACTGCAAGGAACTCCCTGACTATCAGGGAGTTCTTGACACTCGAAGGCAAATGACGCCGCCACCGGTGCGCGGTTCTCAGCGGCACGCCGGCACGCGGAACTCGGGCCCGATTCCTAAAGAGAACCTGAACGCAACAAAGCGCTTAGTACGGTGTTAAGTGCATAGGTACCGGAGAGTGGAAGCCTCGACCCTCACACACGCAACTCGACGCGGGCTGTTCGCCCGGCGATCGCCCGTGCTCAAGCTGGAGAAGGACGAGCGGCTGATCGCCCTGATCCGCTCCGGTCACAACGGTGCTTTCGAGGTGCTGTTCGACCGCTACCAGTCGCGGCTGCTGGCTTTTTGCAGCTCGATGCTGAAGAGCCGCCAGGACGCGGAGGACGTGCTGCAGGAGGTATTCGTCAACGCCCATGCCGCGATCCTCGCCGATGGGCGCAAGATCAACGCCCGCCCCTGGCTCTACCGGATCGCGCGCAATCGATGCCTCAACCATCTTCGTAGGCCGGTCCCCGAGGGCCAGGACTCGATGGACATCCACCCCCACCTGAACGGCACCTCGACGGCCGAGCATGTGCAGAACCGGGAGGAGCTGCGCCAGTTGCTCGACGATGTCGGCACGCTGCCGGAGACGCAGCGAACGGCACTGCTCCTACGCGAGATCGACCAACTCTGTTACGAGGAGATCGCCGTCGCGATGGAGACCACCATTCCCGCCGTCAAGTCTTTGCTCGTCCGGGCCCGGATCACACTCGCTGAGTCGAGCGAGGCCAGAACCTTGAGCTGCGAGGAGGTCCGTGTGACGCTCGCCGAAGCGGCGGAGGGTCTGCGCAAGGCTACGGGCCCGGTACGGATCCACGTCCGCAACTGCGAGAGCTGCTCCCGCTTCCGCGGCCAGCTCCGAGCCGACCACAAGGCGCTCGCCGCGATCCTCCCGATCGGCCCGCTGGCCTTCCTCAAACTTGGCTTTCTCGGCAAGATCTTTGGCGGTGGCGGGGCCGGCGGGGCGGCGAGCAGCGGCGCGGCCGCGACAACGAGCGCCGGCGCGATCGGTGGCGGCGCGGCCGCCGGCACCGGCGCCACGGCTGGAGGCCTCGGGGCGATCGGGGGCGCGATCGGGACCAAGGCGGCGGCCGGCATGGCTACCGCCGCGCTGCTGACCGCCGGAGCCGTCGAGGTAACCAGGGTGGTTCCCAACCTCCAGTCCGCTGCCCCGGTCGCCGAGCGGACGGCGCCACCTGCCGGGGACAAGCGTCCCGACAAGGAGAAGAGCTTTACCAAGCGCCTGCTCGGTGCTGCCGCGGGAGCCGGCGCCGCCGTCGCCGTTGCGGACACCGCGGAGGCGGCGGATCCGAACGAGCGCCAGGCCGAGGAGCCCTTGCCGCCGGCGACGGAGACCGCCGAGGAGACTGAGCCGACGGCCGTAATCACCCCCGAGGAAGCCGTGCCGGGCCAGTTCGAGGAGGAGGTCACTGCCGGAGGCGAGGGCGCCGGGCGCCCGGCTGCGCCGCCCGAGGCAACCCCGACGACCCCGACCGTACCCTCCGCCCCGGGGCAGCCACCGCAGCCGACGCCACCGCCTGCCGGCAACCCGCTGCCCCCGATTCCAGCTACGCCCCCAAGCCCGCCCGTAGCCTCACCGAACTCACCGAACTCGCCCGATCCCAGTGGCGGTACCCCGGCAGAGACCGCGGACCCGGGCTCCGAGCCGACTCAGCCGGCGTCCGCCTAGCCGGCCGTCTCAGCCATTAGGCCCAACTGCCCGTCCGGAACGCCGCGCCGGAGCATCACAGGGTGTGGGTTTCGCCCGGTTCCAGGACGACGCACTCGGCGTTGGTCTTGGACTCGACGTCTGACTTGAAGGCGGCGAGGTCTGTTTCGATCGGGGGGAAGGTGCTGTGGTGTATCGGGATCACGGTTGACGCCCCGATCATCTCCACCGCTACAACGGCGTCGTGGCGATCCATCGTGTAGTGGCCGCCCATCGCGATCAGTACGGCGTCGACCGGGGTCCGCTCGGCGATCAGCTTCATATCGCCGAACAGGGCGGTGTCGCCGGTGTGGTAGATCGTCTCGCCGCCGATGTTGACCACCCAGCCGGCCGCGGCGCCGATCGAGGTGCCGTAGGTTGGGCTGAACGGCGCCTCGGCCGAGCCCGGCGCCGTGCTCGTGTGGAACGCCTGGACGAGCTTGGCCCAACCCCAGTCGAACTCGACCGTGCCACCGAGGTTGGGATCGATCACATCCTCGATGCCCTGCTCACCAAGCCAGTTTGCAAGCTCAACGATCGCCGCGCAGCTGGCGCCGGTGCGTTGGGCGACCGCGACGGCGTCCGCGAGGTGGTCGATGTGACCGTGGGTGACCAGGATCGAGGTTGGATCGACCTCGTCGGCCGTGACGGTGGCAACCGGGTTGTTGGGCTTCAAGAATGGGTCGATCAGAACGCTCGCGTCGCCGTCGATGAGCTCACAGCAGGCGTGGCCCAGGAATCGAATATCCGTCATCTGCTCATTTCTCCTTTTCTTCGTGGTTAGCCCCAAGCTCGCCCGCCAGCGACCAGCCGACTGCGACGCCGATCATCATCGTGATCCGGCTCTCCTCGGCGAGCAGCGTCCGCACCGCGGCAATCCGCTCTTCGGAGTCCGGCTTGCCGGCGACCTCAAGCACCGCTGCCTGATGGGAGTCCTCGAACCAGCCGCCGGCTGACAGCACCTCGGTCAGGACCCGCTGCAGCCCGGGAGCAGCCGCGGCGACGAGCCGCTCGGCCTCGCGAAAGCGCTCGGCGTCGGCAAGCGCTTCGACTGCCGCCTGCAACTCAGCCTCGGAATAGGTCTGCGCGGGCACGCCCCAACCCTAGATCAATGATCGATCGCCTAGTCGGGGAAGACGCGATGCTCCCAGAGCTCGAGGCCGCCGAGGTCCCGATAGCCGAGCCGAACGTAGGCAGCCGCCCCGATCGAGTTCGACTGCAGGGTCGACGTAACCGCCCCATGCTCGCGTGCGTCGATCAGGGCCCGCTGCAACAGGCCACCCGCTAGGCGGTGGCCACGAGCCTCCGGCAGGCTCGCGACGGCGTGGACGCCGCAGTCACCCTCGCAAATCAACGTCGCCAGCGCCGAGGCATCGAAGCCGGCGTGTCTGGCGCAGTAGGCGCGGAAGCCGGAGTCGGGCTTGCCGCCGAGCCCCGCCTCGAATGTTCCCTGATCGAGCGAATGGGCGGCATCGTTGATCTCGCAGAGGCTGCCCCAATCAGCGTCCCTGGCGAAGTCCAGCAGATCATCGGGGTCGGGGATCGACTCCAGGTCGCAGGCCATCAGACGCGGAAACCCGTCGGAGCGGTGGCCGCGGTCATTGAGCATCTTTGCGGTGCCCCGATCCGACTCCGGCACCCAGACGGTCCAAGCCCTGACGCCGGCCCGCGCATAGGCATCGCGCAGTTCGTCGATGACCTTCTGCAGCGCCACCGGATGCTCGTAGGCCACCGAGTTGAAGAGCGAGCGGTACGGCGTCGCCGGGGCGACCGAGGCCACCACCCCCTCCCGGCGCAGCAACCGGCTCTTCGAGCCGCCGTCGGCTACCGCCTCGAGATAGCGGAGGAAGCTGTTGAAGCTTCGGCGATCCCAGCCCGACCGGGTGATCGCGTCTGGCTCCGCCATCGTCGCTCAGCCGCTTGCCTGCAGCCGCCTCGCGGCGAGGTGCCCGAAAAGCAGGCCGAGCAAACCGCCGACGAGGCCGGCGATCGGGTCGGCGGTGACCTCGACCAGCGGCATCAAGAGCAGCACGACCGCAATGACGCTGACCCCGATCACGTCCAGGGGCTCGGAGAATGTCGTCGCAGCCTCGGCTCGCCAGAGCATCAGCCACGCGCCGAGCAGACCCAGGGCGATCCCATTGCCGCCGGCAGCAACGCTCATCTCGTAGAGCCCCAGGGTTGCGGCCGCGTCGACCGCGAGCATTCCCCCTGTACCGCAGGCGATGATCAGGGTCAGGGTCGCGAGCGAGCCGATTCGACGCTCGACCCCCGTGCCAAATATCGCGATCACGCCGCCGGTGACGATCAGGGCGCCGATGTCCTCGTAGACGAACGGCGCGGCGAGATAGCGCCACCAGTCCGAGCCGACCGGCCCGACGATCGCACCGACATCGAAGGCGCCCCAGGGCACTCCCCGCTGCAGCACGATCAGGACCGCCGAGATCAGCAGGACCGAGATCGTCGCCACCGGGCGGGAGCCGATCTCGAGGGCGCCGAAGGTGGGCAGGCCCCGACGTTCGCGATGGACACCGTCGGCGGCACGCTCGTCGCGCTTGAGAAGCTTCCTGCGGCGTCGCTTCTCGCTGCGACTCTCACGGACCTTGATCTCATCGCCCTCGCGTTCGAGTTCCGGCGCTCGTTTGCGTAGCCGGTGCCCGCAATACGGGCACTCGGTGACATAGGGACTCACCTCCGAGCCACAGCTCTTGCAGACCACACTCAACTCAGGCGCCGACACTGCCCACGAGGATAGCCGCGCGGGCCCGCCCGGCCGATCCAGGCTCAGGTGCCGATCAGGACGGCCTCGCGGACGAGCTCGCGGAGATCGCCACCAGCGCGCTCGGCGACCTCGAGCTGGCGATCGGCGCCTGTGCCGCGGGCGACGATCTGATCGATCCGCTCGAGATCGTCGCTGCAGCCGAGTTCGGCGGCGCTCGGTCTGAGCTCCTCGAGGAGCCTCCCCGCAAGCTCTCTCGCCGGCACGTGGGTACCCGCGCTGATATCCATCAACTCACCGCCCATCCCGCGCAGCGCCGCTCGCACCTTGTTGTCGTCGACGAGCTCCCAGGGGACCTCGAAGAGGGGCTCGCCACGGGAGTAGGAGACCGCCATCCGATGCGCCAGCGACTGAGTCAAGGCCCCGAATGCGACGGTGTCCTCGAGCAGGTTGGCCTGATCGAAGATTCGCGTCTCGACCGTGCCCAGGTTCGGGTGCGGGCGGACGTCCCACCAGAGGTAGGTGTAGTCCTCGATCATCCCCGAGCGCGTCATCTGCTCGACCCTGCCGCTGAAGATCTCCCAGGTGCCGTAGTGAGGCGGCACGCCGACGCGGGGAAAGGCCCTGAAGACCGGGGTGCGGGCCGACTGCATCCCCGTCTGCCTCCCCTCCCAGTAGGGGGAGTTGGCGGAGAGCGCCAACATCAGGGGCAGGTAACGGCGGATGCCGTCGGCGACGTATATCGCCTTGTCCGGGGAATCGATTCCGATGTGGACGTGGGTGCCGAAGATCAGCTCCCGCTCGGCGATGAAGCCGAGCTCCGCGGCCAGCTCGAGGTAGCGGTCCCGCTCGACAATCCGCTGATCGCTACAGAGCGCAAAAGGGTGGGTGCCGGCGGCCCCCAGAAGCATGCCGTGCTCGCTCGCCAAGGATGCGACCGCCCGCCGCAGATCACCCAACTGCCCGGCGGCTTCGGCGAGATCTGCGCAAGGCAGCGTCGCGATCTCGAGCACCGACTGGAAGAGCTCCGGCTTGACCTGCAGCTCCAGCTCGGCGGGCAATGAGCCCAAGATCGCCTCGATCCCATGCGAGAGGTCCAGCGTCTCGGGATCGAGCAGCATCAACTCCTCTTCGATGCCGATCGTGAAGGCCGTGCCGTTGAAGCTATGGTCGAGCATCTGAGTTCTCCCTGCGGCAGCGCCAAAGCCACTTACGGGCGCCGATCCTAGCCCGCCGGGCCGCTATACACTGACCGCCCGCTTCCGATCGGGAGCAACTACCCGCGATAGGCGCGGCCGAACGAGATCGAGACGGCGTCAGCCGGAGCCACAAGGAGGCACCCTCACGATGGAGGCCAAGAGCATCACCGAGCAGAAGTCACTTCTGGACACGCTCGCGCCAGGCAAGCGCACGAGGTTGCACCGCATGCTGTTCGAGTTCGGGCCCGGGAACGGAACCCTGCTCTTCCTGCCGATCGATCAGGGCATCGAACACGGCCCGCGCGACTTCTTCCCGAACCCGGCTTCCAAGGACCCCGAGTACCAGTTCAAGCTTGCAGCGGAGGCCGGCTACTCGGCGATTGCCTGCCAGATCGGGATGGCCGAGAAGTACTACCCCGACTACGCCGGCGCGGTGCCATTGATCCTCAAGGTCAACGGCAAGACCGACGTGCCGCCCTCCGATCAGGCCCTCTCGACGACCAACTCCTCAGTCGAGGATGCGGTTCGGCTCGGCGCCGACGCCGTCGGCTACACGATGTACCTCGGCTCGCCGCGGCAAGGCGATGATCTGCTGCAGTTGCGCCAGGTCCGCCAGGACTGCGACCGCTTCGGGATGCCGCTGATCGTCTGGGCCTACCCGCGCGGCGAGGCGATCGATAAGAAGGGCGGCCACCAGTCCTTCTACGCGATCGACTACGGGGCGCGAATGGCGATGGAGATGGGAGCCGACGTCGTCAAGCTGAATATGCCCAAGCTCGACCCCGAGAAGGACAAGGACTCCCCCGCCCCCTACAACGAGGGCGGCTTCAGCTCCGAGGATGCGATCGCGCACTGCGTCGAGTCCGCCGGACGCTCGCTCGTCGTCCTCTCGGGTGGCTCCAAGGTCGACGACGAGCAGCTCCTGCAGCAGACGCGGTTCGTGATGCAGGCCGGGGGCTCGGGTGTGATCTACGGTCGCAACGTCTGGCAGCGCGAGTGGAGCGAGGCGCTGGAGATCATCGAGCAGATCAAGGAGATGCTCTCGCACGTCTCCCGCGTCCCCTAGCCGCTCGGCGCGGCTGTTAGAGGGAAGGGGCCGGACCGATGCCAGCCCGAGGCGGGGGCGGCCTCGTCGTCCTCCTGATCGTGCTGGTCGTCGTCCTCGTGGTAGACGAGGCCGACCGGGGCGCCGACCTCGAGCCGGGCGAGCGCTCGGGCAGTCCCGGCATCGGCCGGCCGGCGCCGCCGCGGGGCGGCGTCCGCGGCGAGGTGAACCGCGTCATTGACGGCGACACGATCGAGGTCGCGCTCGATGCGGCGATCGACGGTGGTCCCGAGCTCGAGGACGTCCGCTACATCGGCATCGACACACCCGAGACGGTCAAGCCCGGAGCGCCGGTCGAGTGCTTCGGTCCGGAGGCCTCGGAGTTCAACCACGAACTGGTAGAAGGTGAGCGGGTACGGCTGCGCTTCGACCGCGAACTCCGTGACCGCTTCGGCAGGCTGCTCGCCTATGTCTACGTCGGTGAGGTGTTCGTCAACGCGGAGCTGATCAGCGGCGGCTTCGCCCGGACGCTCGAGATCGAGCCGAACACCGCCGAGGCCGCGCACCTGGCCGACCTGCGGGGCGAGGCCGGAGCCGCTGGGCGCGGCCTCTGGTCGGCCTGCTGAGCCCACGGTCCGGGCGCTCCGATTGTGGGCGTGGTGTGACGCCTTGGTTAGCAGCGGGTAAACTGTTCGGCCGATGGCGCTCCAAGCACCGCAGACACTCCATCGCCGCCACCTCAGCCACGAGCAGTTCGAGGAGGCTTTCTCGCGCGAGATGGAGCTCGAGGACCATCGACGTCACGAACTCCGCAAACGGGCCTCGAACCGTTCCCGAGCGCGGAAGATCGCCAAGACGGAGCGCAGCGGCAAGGTTCGCTTCAGCGTGCTTGCCGTCGCATTGACGGCGACGACGGTCGTTGTCGTTGTCGTCATGTTCGAGACGCTCGCCTGGCTCGTCGGCGGCTGAGGGCCCCCGCCGCCGTCTACGGCGTCTCGCCGCCGGCAGGATCCGGTGTCTTCGCGTCCTCGGCCTCGCGGGCGGCGTAGACCTCCTTGCGAAACACGCCGATCTCTCGCGGAGCGGCGATCCCGATCCGGACCTTGTCACCGGCGACGGAGAGAATCGAGATCTCAACGTCGTCACCGATCATGATGCTCTGGTTCGTCTTCCTTGTCAGTACCAGCACGGTGGTCGCGACCCTCCTGGGCAGAACGGCGTCCCTGTCGTTTGCGAGTGCATCCTCGAAGCCCTCAGACAAGCTCCGTCGGCCCGAGGGTACAGAGGTGAAGGTCCGTCTCCACGCTGTGTGGCTGAAATGCACAGCAGTTTCCAGGGTCAGGCCGGCCTCCCGCAGAGGACGCCGGATCGGCCGAGGCCTGAGCGCTGGTAACGTGCCGCCGGCATATGGCCCCCAAATCACTACGCGCACAACTGAATCAGATCCGCGCCTGGGTTCGCGAAGGACGCACGGACGCATGGATCGCTCACCAGCTAGAGGTTCCCGCCTCAGAGCTCCGGGACTTTCGCCGCCGCCACGGCCTTTCCCCCGAATCCGAACCCGACGCCGGCGACGATCTCCGCGATGAGATCGAGGCCGAGGTCGAGGCTGCGACGCTCGCTGCCGAGGACGAGGAGGACAAGGAAGAAGCCGACGCGGAGGACGACGAGGACGAGTCCGATGAGGACTCCGATCGTGACGAACGCGATGACGACGGTGGCGACGACGACGCCCCCTCAGGAGCCCGCCGCCGACGCCGACGCCGCGGTGGTCGCGGCCGGCGCCGCGAGCGCAAGCTCGAGGCGACCTTCGACCATGGCGAGAAAGACGGCTACGGCCTCTGGCTCGATGCTGCGGTCAAGGACAACCCCGTCTACGCCGAGCATTGGGCGGGTCACCGCCAGGTCGAGGTCTCGATCGATGCCGACCAGATCGTCATTCGTCGCCCCGGCGCCGACAGCGACGAGTGAGCAACTGAACAGCCTGGGCCTCGGCCCCCTACGGCCCCTTCGGGCCTAGGACTTCGCTTGGCTCGGATCCTTCCAGACCCTCCGCGGGGTCGCCCGTAGCGCTGCGACCGTGGCCTCCAGCGTGTGCAGGTCGTAGGCCTCCGCGACGCCGTCGTTGATCAGTCGTTTGCCAATCTGATCGCGACCGGCGATCGGACCCTCGGCGAAGAGGAACTCGCCGATCGCCTGGTCCCGCTCGCGCTCCTCGATCGCGTCGTACCCGTCGGGCAGGCGCGGCATCCCACCTTTGACGGCAACGCGGCGCAGGGTCTCAACCAGCGTGCGGGCCTCATCGCCGGGCTCGACCTCGATCAGCCCAGCGGCGGCCTCCGCCACGGGCTTGCTGCCAAGGATCGCCCGACGCAGCACCCGGCGCTCCGGCCGCCGGATCGCGGCGAGTCCGTCAGCGGGTGCAAAGGTAGAACCCCGGCCACGGCCGATGAGCCCGAGCACCATCTCCTTCAGCGCGCCCCGGTGATAGGCGGGGATCGCACCGGTGACGGCGATCAGGCTGACCCAGAGCGCGACCGCGACGAGGCCGACGAGGGCCTCGACGCCGATCCCCGAGCCGACATCGAGCTTGCTGTGGGCGAAGGCGATCGCCACCGCGAGGGCGACAGCGGTGAGCATCGACCGCCAGGGCAGCTTGATCGGTGTGCGGCCGGTTTGTGATCGATAGAAGATGTAGATGCCGGGGACGGTGAACCCGGCGATCATCGCCAGGGGCGCCGCCTCGACGCCAACCGGATCAACGAGCAGCAGTGTCAGGCCGATGAAGAGGCCGGCGGCAAGGACCGCCCCGATGATGAACGGGATCCGTTTGTCTCCGTACTTGACCGACTTGTTCAACATCCGGTAGACCGTTGGCGCCACCAGTCCCGCGGCGAGCAACGGAATCAACGGCGCGGCTGCGGAGTAGGACTCGGGCGCAACCCGGACCAGCGCCTGGGCGAGGACGGTGACCGCGAGCATCACACCGGTCAGCATCAAGACGAAGTAGCCGAACTGAATCCCGCGCGCGGTGCCGACGCCGTACTCATCCTCAACCGCTCGGAAGGTTGCCGTCTTCTGCAGCGGACGCAATGCCTTGCGATAGCCGGCGGGCAGGAAAGCGACGAGGAAGCCCGCCCGCGAGGCAAGGTGGTAGGTCCCGAGGTCGGCGTCGGAGACGAAGCGCGAGAGGATAAAGATGTCGGCGTATCCAACGATCCACATCGAGACGACCAGCGGCACCCGGATCGCCCCCTTGCGGTAGATCGCAACCGCCTCGGAGGGGACGAAGGTGGGGTGCCAGGAGCCCCGCAGGACGACCAGCGCGAAGATCGTCGCCAGAGCGCTGCCGGCGCCGGTTCCGGCGATTGCGCCCTCGAGTCCGCCGCCGCCGATCAAGAGTGGCACGACAACCAACAGCGTCAGTAGCGGCCGCGAGGCCTCCACGGCGATGTAGGGGTAGGGCCGGCGCTCGAGCCAAATCGTGATCGATGCGACGCGGTAGACGGCGCCCGCCCCGCCGGCGACGGCGGCCCAGATGACGAGGCTGGAGTCGCCGCCGTCGCCGAGCAGCCAGTCGGCGATCGGCTGGGCGAAGGCGACGGTGATCAGGGTGCCGACGATCGAGACGAGGCTGATCAGGACCAGACCGGTGCCGAGCGTCCTGGCCGGATCAGCCGCCAACTCCTCGTCCTCGTCATCGTCATCGTCGTCGTCATCGCCGCCAAAGGTTCGTTTCATCGTCCCCTGCTTGGAGCCAACGGTGAACAGCAGGGTCATCAGTCCGGCGAGGAACAGCAGCAGCCCGAGCTGACCGAACTCGCCGGGATCGATGAAGTTGGCGACGAGGATCGTCGAGACGAAGGTCAGCGAGTTGGAGACGACGATCCCGATCGAATGGATCCCCGAGTAGCGGAGGACCTGGGTCCCGAGCGCTGCGCCGGTGCCTCCCTTCGAGCCGCCCTTCGCGTTCCGCGGGCTCAAACGGACCAGTTGGCGAGGTCGCGGCCGGTGAACTCCCGCAGCCGCTCCGCATCCTCGTGGAGGACCTCAATGACCTCGTCCCCGAGCGCCTCGCGCAGCTCCCCGGTCGTGGGCTTGGAGATCGCCTTGGAGAGCGGCAACGCCATGTCAAGGGCGAGCCAGGCCCGACGCGGGATCCGCCGGCCGAAGCGGGACCTGCTGAGCTTCTGCACCCGCATCCCCATCTTCGTCGCCCGCTTCTTGCGTGACGTCGAGTGGCGAACCTGCTCGAACTTCGGGTGCTCGAAACCGGCGTCGACGCCGGCGAACTCGAACACTCGCTGCAGCGTCGCAGCCCGGTCGTCGCGCAGGTCGCGGTTCTCGATCACCAACACCCGCCGGCGGTCGTAGAACTCGAGAAAGCGCTGCAGTTGGGTGAAGTACTTGCTGCGAGCCACGTAGGAGGTGTTGGGGTGCAGCAGGGTCGCTCGCAGGTCGCCCTTCTCCCTCCGCTTGGCGAAGTTGTGCACGTAGTGAGCGGCGATCCTGTCGAGGGGATCGCGAACTATGTAGATCAGCTTCGCGTCGGGGACGACCTCGGCCATCCGCTCCGGGACCCCCATGTGCTGCGGGAAGGCTGTGTAGTTGGGGGATGCCTCGCCGCGGCAGCGTGCGTTCGGGTCAAAGTGGCGTGAGTACCAATCCAGGCCCCTACCCCAGTTGCGCTCGGCGATGAAGAAGTTGAGCTCCTTCGGATTCGACATCGAGATCTCGGGGTGTAGGCCGAGGTAATAGTGCAGCCCGCTGGTGCCACATTTCTGGGCGCCGAGAATGATCAGGTTGGGCAGGCCGACGCCACGCGCAGAGCCATCCTCTCGCGCATCAGTGCTAACACTGCCGCTGTCGTCGCCCCGCTCGACGGCAGGCGACTCAGTCCGGGCCGACGCCTCCATAGGTGCTGCCGAGGTTAGCGGAGGCTCCCGTCCCTTCACGCCCCACCTCCGCCCTCGCCGGCCGCCTCGGCGGCCTCCTCGCGGAGGATCTCATTGCCGGTCCCGATCCGCCTCATCGGCCAGCGCCCGTGCCAGGAGGAGAGCGCCAGATCGAAGCGGCGCTCGAGCAGCTCACGATAGGCTCGATCATCGAAGCTCATGCCGAGCTCCGGAGCCGAGGGAAGGCGCTGGAAGGCGACGCCCAGCTGTCGCAGGGTTGCGAAGTCGAACGAGTCGGTGACCACCATCACGCGCTCGGGCGACACGCCGAGGGAGTCGATCGCTTGCTCGAGCTCGGCGCGGAAGTCGGACTCGGGTTGACCGAGCGCGTAGATGATCCCCCGGGGTCGGCCGCGCTCGGGGTAGTAGATGTGATCACGCGCGGTCAGAGCCAGCGCCAGGGGCAAACTCGGCCCGACCGGATGGCTGGAGTAGCGGAGCCAGCGCCGCAACCACCCCTTCGTGCGGACGGAGGGCTGCGGCTTCTTGCCCTGGGCCAGCCCGGCGACGAGCTTCGCCGCCTGGGTCGCCCCGTTGCGCTCGTAGGCGGCCCCGCATGCCTCCCGGATCTCGGCCCTGGTGCCGGCGTCGAGCAGCGCCTCCAGCTCGGCCTCGAGCTGTTCGTCGCCGGGGCCCTCGACGGCCCGGCCGACCCCGGCCTCGGCCGCCCAGGCAGCCCTCGCGGCCTGATCGTCAGTGTCGCGCGGCATCGGCACGAACAAGGCCGGAACGGTGAGTGCAATCAGCTCGTGGAAGGCGTTGTAGCCGGCGGCGGCGACGGCCAGGTCGAAGGCCTTGAAGTAGCGGCTCATCGGGAAGGTGGAGTCGAGCCTGACGACGTCGTCGGAGACCTCGAGGCCCTCGCCGATACTCGACTGCAGGACGGCCACCTGCAGACCAGGCTGAGCCGCGAGCAGACGGAGCACGCGGGCCACGGCTTTGTCGGTGGCGCCTCCCTGGCCGAGGTTGACGAGGACCGTCGTGCGCTCGGGATCGAGCCCGAGCTCCTTCGCGGCACGCTCCCGGCCGAGCAGCTCGTCCTCGTCGAGGAAGACAATCGGATCGATTCCGATAGCCTCCGCGCGCCGGGCGACCGTCGGACCCCGATCGCGCCCGGCGGCCAGCTCACCCGGCTCGAGCACGACGTCGAACGCCCCGCTGCGCTCGAGCGGGGCCACCGAGGAGTCAGGCCGCCACATCGGACGCCGGCACCAGACGGAGGGCGGCGCCCCTGCGGCGCTGAGCACGTGCGTAAGCGCCCGATAGGGGTGAACCCCGTCGAAGACCACGAGATCGGGCCTCTCGTCCGCCAGGAGCGCCTCCAGGCGCCTGCGCAGCCGCATGTTCCACTGCCAGTCCGAGCCCGACGCGGACCGCCGGTAGGAAGGGTGATACTCGACCCGGAAACCGGACTCGGCAACCACGGGCGCCGCCTGCGACAGGGTGAAGAAGACGGCCTCGATCCCTTCGGGTAGCCGCCGGGCGATCGCCATCGATCGATTCAGGTGGCCAAGACCGGTGCCGTTCGAGGTGGCGAAAAGGATCTTCGACTCGGCGCTCACGCTTGCTGCTCCCGCTCGAGCGCGGCGCTCAGCGCTGCGGCGGCGTGGTTGCCCTCGGCCTCGAGGGCGGCGATCGTGCGCGCATAGCGATGCGCGACCCGGACCCGGCCCGCCGGTCCCAACTGGCTGCGCCAGCGCCCGATGTGGGCGGCATCGGCGTTGACCTCTCGCTCGAAGAACTGGCGGATCGGGGGCTCGTCAGCGACGCCGAGGAACTCGAGCAGGCCGGTGTAGGTGCGTTCGCGCTCGGCCCCGACGAGATCCTCGAGCATGACGACGCGGAAGCGTTCGGCCGGGATCTCATAGGAGGCGCCGTCCTCCTCGCCGCGGACGCCGCGCTCGATCGCGCGGAGCCGATCGGCCCACCAGTCGATCGCGCCGGCAACGCTCTGCGGCCCCCAGGTCTTGGTGGTCACCGATGCAGCTGAGTCCCGGCCGTCGCGAAGGGCGTGGATCACGTGGGCCTCGGGGAACAACCGGAGGAGCGTCTGCGCTTCCTTGACGTTGTGCGACGACATCTCGACCAGCCCCGGCTTACCGGCGCGCTCGGCCACCGGCCCGAGCAGGTCGATGAACAGACTCCGGCAGGCGCCGATCGGATCCTCCAGGTAGCCGATCTCGAACCGCTCGCAGGCGGCGTCGAAGTCGCGCCGGCGGCAGAGGTTGTAGATGCCGCGCGGGCGCCCGTCGACGCGGACCCGGTGCCACCAGAAGCCGCGCAGCTTCGCGAGGTACCCGGCGAGCGTTATCCGGCCCTCGAGCAGATCCGGCATGCCGCGTTTGTTGCAGTGGAAGCGGGATTCGATCGGGACATCGGCGAACTCAGGGTGGGCGCCGAGGAGGTGGGCCAGGGCGTGCGTTCCCGAGCGCCCGGTGCCGCCGATGAAAACGAGCTTCGGCTCAGCCCCGGCGCTCACGCCGGCTGACGCTCATAGGCGGCCCGCAGTTGCGGCGCACAGTGGAAGCCCTCGCGCTCGAGGCGCTCGAGGACCTTCTCGTACTCACGGATCAGATCCGACTGCCGCTTCTCGGTGAGACCCTCCCGCCAGCGCTCCTTGTGCGCGGCGTCGGCGCTCATCTCGCCGTCGAAGAAGCCGCGCATCTCGGGGGTGTCGTCGAGTCCGGTGAAAGCCAGCAGCTCTGAATAGACGCCGTCACGATCGCCCGCCACGAGGTCATCGAGGCTGACGCAGAGGAGCTTGGAAGGATCGCCGAGCCGGCCGACGCCGCGCTCGATGTTGCGCAGCCGCCCCTCCCACCAACGCAGACCCTCGAGACCGTCGCGCGGGTGGGAGCGCTTCTGGCGCTTGGATACCTTCGAGGAGGCGGCGTCGCGGCCGTCGCGGACCGTGTGGATCAGCTTTGCCTCGGGGAACAGCGTCTGCAGCGTCGGGCTCTCGGCAATCGTGAAGCAGCTCATCTCGATCAGGCCCGGCTTTCCCTGCTCGTCGGTCAGGGGCCAGAGCAGGTCGAGGAAGAGGTTCCGGCATGCCCCCTCGAGGTCGGTGGGATGGGTGCGCTCGAACTCTGCGATCGCGGCGTCGAATCGCTCCCTGGGCACGATCTTGTGCAGGCCACGGACCTTGCGCCCGAAGGCGAGCCGCCTGGCCACGACCGGGGCGACCTCTCCGGCCCGGATCCTCCGCCACCAGAACTTCTTCAGCTTGCGGAGGAAGACGTCGGGCTCGATGCGACCGTGGATCAGGTCGGGGAACCCCTGAGGGTTGCAGTGGAAGCGGCACTCGATCGGCACCCGGGCATAGCGAGGGTGGCTTCCGAGCAGGTGCGAGACCACGTGGGTGCCGCTGCGACCGGTGCCGCCGACGAAGATCAGATCGGGGTTCTCAGGCCTCGGGGGCAGCTCGCTCACCTCGTCCTCCTCTCGTACGTGCGGCGGAGCGCAGCCGCGCAGTGGACGCCATCGTCGCTGAGCCGCGCCACGATGTCCTGGTAGACGGCGTCGACCTCAGCCTGTTGGCGCTCGGGCACGCTGCCGCGCCAGCGCTCGAGGTGCGCGTTGCGATCCTTGACCCGCGACTGGAAGTAGCCGAGCATCGCGTCCTCGTTGCGAAGGCCCACAAAGCGACGCATCAGGCGATAGGTGCGGCGCCGGTCGCCGCCGACCAACTCATCGAGGCTGACGGGATAGACGCGACCGGGCTCGACGCCGGCCGCGCCGGCGTCGATGCGGCGGATCCTGGCCTCCCACCACTCGAGGCCTTGCTTGATCGAGCGCGGATAGCTGAGCCAGCGGGCCTGCCCTGCGCGGGAGGCGGCTGCGTCACGGCCGTCGCGGAACACGTGAAGGAACTTCGCCTCGGGAAACAGCCGCCCGAGAGTCGGAGCCTGGGCGACGACATCGCAGCTCTGCTCGATCAGACCCGACTTGGCCTGCTCGGCGACCAACGGCCAGAGCAGGTCGAAGAAGAGCTGGCGGCAGGCGGCCTCGGGTTCATCCTCGAAGCGGCGCAGGAACGCGGCCGAGGCGGCATCGAGGCGGCGCCTGGGTACGTAGCGGTGAATGCCGCGGAAGCTGCGACGCGCCGGTTCGAAGTTCCGGTACCAGTGATGCTTGAGCCGCCAGATGAACAGCTCCGGGCTCGTCTGGCCGCTGAGCACGTCGGGAAAGCCGCCGGCATCGGTGTGGAAGCGAGCCTCGTTGGGGACTTTGCGGAAGTGGCTGTGCTGGTTGAGGATCTTCGCCACGACGTGGGTGCCGGAGCGCCCGGTTCCGCCCACGAACAGCAAGGGCGGCGGGTCGAAGACCTCAGCGTCGTCGGCGCGTTCGAGGGCAGCCTCGATGTCGAGTGCGGTCGGAGCAGTCATATAGATGGGTCCTGCGCGAAGGGCGAAGGGAGGCGCGGGTGCGGACGAACTCGTCGCGCCTGCCCAAGGACGCAAGTGGAAAGGTTAGTGCCTGTCCCGGCAGGGAGCGCGGCCAAGGGTGCGATCCCCTGCGGCGAGGGGTCTTACCTGAGTCCCTTGATCACGTAGCCCTGCTCGCCCGCGCCGACCATCCCGAGCTTGCGGGCCTCACGCAACGCGGCCGCCGGCGTCTTCAGCTCCGCGGCGCGGCGCTCTAGCCGATCGTTTTCCGCCTGCAGTTCGGCGAGCCGCTGCTCGGCCGCCCCGGCGTCGCGCCAGGTGCGGAACAGATCGATCGTCGGATTGACGTAGGAGGCGAGCACGGCAAACAGCACGAGGACCAGGACGATCCGCCCGACCCGATCCCATTGAATCCTGCTCGCGGGCCCGGGACCGCGGGCCTTGCGGGGTGCAATCCGCGCCTTGTAGCGGCGGCGGCTAGCGGTCGTGGCGCTCACGAACAGACACTTCGACCGCCGCCGTGGAGAGCCTGCCGCCGCTGAGATTGCAACGTGGGTTGCGAAAAGGCGAACGTGTATTCGGGTCCGCGCGAGGGCCGTGCAGCCGGGCCCGCGGCGTCAGGACCGGCCTGAGTAGGCCGAGAGCCCCGGGTAGGTCGCGCGCTCGCCGAGTTCTTCCTCGATCCGCAGCAAGCGGTTGTATTTTGCGACACGATCGGAGCGTGAGGGCGCGCCGGTCTTGATCTGGCCGCAGCCGGTGGCGACGGCGAGATCGGCGATCGTCGTGTCCTCGGTCTCACCCGAGCGATGCGAGATCACGGCGCTGTAGCCCGCGGCACGGGCCATGCGAACCGCGTCCAGAGTCTCGGTCAGGGTACCGATCTGATTGACCTTGACGAGAATCGAGTTGGCGGTGCCGGACTCGATCCCGCGACCAAGCCGCTCGGAGTTGGTCACGAAGAGGTCGTCGCCGACGAGTTGGCAGCGGTCCCCGAGCGAGTCGGTCAAAGCCTTCCAGCCGTCCCAGTCCTCCTCGTCCATGCCATCCTCGATCGAGATGATCGGGTAGCGGTCGACCTTGTCGGCCCAGTAGCCGGCCATCTCGGCGGCGCTGAGGCTGCGGCCCTCGTGCTCGAGAAGGTAGCTGCCGCCTTCGTAGATCTCGCTGGTGGCGGGGTCGAGGCAGATGAAGACCTCTGAGCCCGGCTCGTATCCAGCGGCCTCGATCCCGGCGACCAGGGCCTCGAGAGCAGCCTCGTTGGAGCTCAGGTCGGGGGCGAATCCGCCCTCGTCACCGACGGCGGTGTTCTTGCCTTGGGACTTCAGGTGGCCCTTGAGGGCGTGGAAGATCTCCGCCCCGACCCGGAGGCCCTCGCCGAAGCTGGAAGCCCCCGCGGGCGCGATCATGAACTCCTGGAAGTCGACCGAATTGTCGGCGTGAGAGCCACCGTTGAGGATGTTCATCATCGGCACCGGCAGGATTGACGGGTCACTGCCCTGGCCGTCGTAGAGGCCGGCCAGGTAGCGGTAGAGAGGCTCGCCCCTGGCGATCGCCGCAGCCTTTGCCACGGCGAGCGAGGCGCCGAGGATCGCGTTTGCCCCGAGCCGCGACTTGTTCGGGGTGCCGTCGAGCTCGATCAGCATCCGGTCGATCGCGGCCTGATCGTCGACGCCGGCTCCACTGAGCGCGTCGGCGATCTCGCCGTTGACGTTTCCGACGGCCCTGGTCACGCCCTTGCCGCCGAAGGCCTCGCCGCCGTCACGCAGTTCGGTCGCCTCGAACTCGCCGGTCGAGGCCCCGGAGGGGACGGCCGCCCTGCCGCGGGCACCGTCTCCGAGGCTGACATCCACCTCGACCGTGGGGTTCCCGCGGGAGTCGAGGATCTGGCGGGCACGGATGTTGTTGATCACGGTCATCGGAGGTGGGAGTCTTTCACGCCTCTGATGTTGAGGCCGCGAAGCGCCGTGCCGCGGCCCGCAAGGCAAGCTCGGGATCGCATCGCAGGCGCCGGGCGAGATCGACGGCGGCGAACAGCAGGTCCCCGACCAGCCGCTCGACTTGATCGCGAGTGTCGACCTCGGAGGCGGGCGAAGCGTCGGCCCCTGCGATCGCCAAGCGCTCGAGATGATCGACACCCTCCCGGACCGCGGCGGCGGGAGCGCCGGCGTCGCCGGCACCCACGATCCCCAGGTCAGCGCCGTCGGCGGCGCGGCTTGCGGCGCGGCGCTGGAGCTTGCGGGCATAGAGCAGGGCCGGCAGGTTCTCGGGCACGTCGGCGAAGAGCCCGGTCCGGCCCTCCTTCTCCTGCTTGATCCGATCCCAGTTGGCGAGCACCTCAGCCGAGCTCGCCACCTCGGTCTCAGCAAAGACGTGCGGGTGACGACGGATCAGCTTCTCCGTCATCTGCTCGGCGACCGCGGCGAAGTCACCGCCGCCCCGCTCCTCGAGCAGAAGCGCCAGGAAGTGCACCTGGAAGAGCACATCGCCAAGCTCGTCAAGCAGCTTGGCGTCGTCGCCGGAGGCGGCGGCATCGGCAAGCTCGTAGGCCTCCTCGACCGTGTGGGGGACGATCGAGCGCTCGTCTTGTTCACGATCCCACGGGCATTCCACCCGCAGCCTCCGGGTGATCGCATCGAGCCGGGCGACGGCCTCGGCCGAGCGCTCCCCTCCGGTGCCGCCGGCGGCCACCGGGGACCCGCTAGGGAGTGGCGGGCGGTGCGCCGCTCGGCGGTGCGCCGGTCGCGGGGGCGCCGTCGGGTCCGACCGGGACGGCGCCGGGGGGCAAGCCCTCGAGTCCGGCGGCTGGATCGGGCGTCGGCGGCGCGGGGACCTTGGGGCCCTGGGGCAGACCGGTCTGGGTTGAGCCGTCGAGGGCAAGGGTGCCCGTACCGGGCTCGATCGGGCTGGTCGAGTTGACCGCTGCCGGCTCGGCCGGCGCGGGCTGGCCGGGGACCGGCTCGGGCTCGGGGGGGACGAAGCCGGAGCAGAACTGCATCTCGACATCAGAGACGCAGATCGTGCGGCGCGTCCACTTGCTGACGAAGTCGTTCTGGACCTCGGTCTGCTCGGCCTGCTGGCGGGCAGCGACAAGCTGCTGGCGGATCCCGGGGTCGGCCTCCTCGAGGCTCTGCGTGTTCTCCGGCGTCGAGTCGACGACCTCGATCAGGTAGAAGCCACGATCGGTCTCGAACGGTCCGACCAGCTCGCCCTCGGTGGCGCTGAAGACCTGCTCGTCGAGCTGCGGGTCGCCCTGGCCCTCGACGAGGCCCTCGAGCAGTCCGCCGCGATCCTTGGAGGCTTGATCCTGGGAGTACTGCGTCGCCGCCTTCTCCCAGGCCTTGGCGAAGCCCTCGTCGTCAGGGCTGAGGCCGGCGAGGTCGGCCTGCGCCTTCTCGACCTGCGCCTGGTTCTGACTGAGAATCACGCGGGCGCTGCGTGTGTTCGGCGTCTTGAAGCTGTCGAGGTTGTTCTCGTAGAAGCGCTGGACGTCTTCGTCGGTCACCTCGGGCTCGCTGGAGAATGCCTCCGAGAGCAAACGCTGGAGCGCGAGCAGGCGACCCTGCTCGACCACGTCGGCGCATTCCACGGGAGGGATGTCGGCCTCGATCTCCTCCTGCGTGCAGAACTTGGACTGACGGACGACCTGGGCGAACTCCTTCTCATTCTGGAAACCCTCCTGAATCTGGTCGAGCTCATCCTGAACGTCGGTTTCGGTGACCTCGAGACCGCGGTCGTTGGCCTCGCCCTCGGCCCAGATCGCAAGCAGCAGGCCCTGCATGGTCTCGTCGTTGACCTGGGCGAACTCTGGAGAGCCGACCTCCGGCGGGGCGTCGAGGCCGAGGCGGGCGGCGGACTGCTCGAGGCCGCGCTGGTAGTCGTCGTTGGTGACGGTGCCGTTGTCGACGCCATCGACGATGGCGACGGCATCAGAGGGGACGCCGGGGCGCCCAAGGCCAATCGTGGCAGCCGCGAGGATCACCGCAATCGCCAGCGCGAGGGCCAGCACGAACGCCACGAGGCGCTTCTTCTGAGCGGTCAGTCCTGCCACGAGGGCGAGAGGATAGCGGGCGGGCACAGCGGAACGTGGGCCTCACCGCCTCCGGGCCTCAGCCGGGCGCGGGACGCGACGAGGCGATCGCCTCCGTCAGGGCCCCGAGCGCCGCGATCCGCCGCCCCTCGCTGCCGTCGGCATCCGGGACTCTCAGCGTCAGAGTGCCCTCGCGTGGCGAGAAGATCGCCTCCTCGAACCGCTCCCGGATCCTGGCGACGCGATCGGATTCGTAGTCGAGGCCCGTGGCGACGATCCGGCCGCCGCGCAGCTCGAGTGAGGCGGCGCCGTCGCGGCCGAACTCGATCCGCGCCCGCTGCAAGGCCAGCAGTGCCTCGACCGGCTCCGGCGCGGGGCCGAAGCGGTCCCGTAGCTCATCGCGCAAGGCCCGGAGGTCGCCGGGCTTGCGGGCGCCTGCGATCCGCCGGTGAACGTCGATCTTGGCGGCCTCGTAGGGCACGTAAGCGGAGGGCACGTAGGCGGAGACGTCGACGTCGACCCGGACCTCCGACTCGGGGCGCTCGGCGAGGTCGGTGCCGCGCAGGGCCTCGACCGCCTCGTCGAGCATCTCGACATAGAGCTCGAAGCCGATCGCGGCGACGTGGCCGGACTGCTCGCTGCCGAGCAGATCTCCGGCCCCACGTAGCTCGAGGTCGCGCATCGCAATCCTGAATCCGGACCCGAGCTCGGTGTGGTCGGAGAGCGTCGCCAGTCGCGCCGCCGCCTCCCGGGTCACCCCTTCCTCGGAGGGATAGAGCATGTAGGCATAAGCGCGCTCGCGAGACCGGCCCACGCGTCCCCGGATCTGGTAAGCCTGCGCAAGCCCGAGGTGGTCGGCACGCTCGACGATCAGGGTATTGGCCGCCGAGACGTCGAGCCCGGACTCGATGATCGTCGTCGCGACAAGGACGTCGGCCTCACCTCGCATGAAGGTGAGCATCGTCGCCTCCAGCTCGCCCTCGTCGAGCTGCCCATGAGCCTCGAGAAAACGCCCCTTCGGTAGAAGCGCCCTGAGTCGCTCGGCGGTCTCGTGCAGCGTCTCCACCCGGTTGTGGAGGAAGAAAGCCTGCCCCCCACGGCGCAACTCGCGCTCGATCGCGGTCTTGACCAGATCCTCGTCGTAGGGACCGACATAGGTGCGGACAGGGCGGCGGCCCTCGGGCGGGGTCTCGATCACCGAGATATCGCGAATCCCCGCCAGGCTCATCTGCATCGTCCGCGGGATCGGCGTCGCCGACATCGAGAGCACATCGACCTTGAGCTTGAATTGCCGCAGAAGTTCCTTCTGCTTGACACCGAAACGCTGCTCTTCGTCGATCACCAGAAGACCGAGATCGGCGGCTCGCACGTCCCGGGAGAGCAATCTGTGGGTGCCGATCAGGATGTCGAGATCGCCGGCGGCGAAGTCGCCAAGAGCTTTCTTGACCTCGGCCGGGCGGCGCAGCCGGGAGACCATCTCGATCTCATAGGGGAAATCGCGCAGTCGCTCGCGGAAGGTGCCGAGATGCTGCGTTGCGAGGATCGTCGTCGGCACGAGGATCATCACCTGCTTGGAGTCGGCAAGCGCTTTCTGGGCGGCGCGGATCGCGACCTCGGTCTTGCCGTAGCCGACATCGCCGCAGATCAAGCGGTCCATCGGCCGCTCCGACTCCATGTCGGCCTTGACCGCCTCGATCGCTTCCAGCTGATCGGCCGTCTCCCTGTAGGGGAACGACTCCTCGAGCCGCAACTGCCACTCGCCGTCGGGGCTGAACGGGTGCCCGCGACGGGCCTGGCGCTCCGCATACAGGTTGAGCAGCTCACCGGCCATCTCACGAGCGGCGCGGCGAGCCTTGGTCTTGAGCTGAGTCCAGCGCTTGCCGCCGAGCTTGGAGAGCTCCGGCGCGTCACCGGCGCCGCCGATATAGCGGGTGATCTTCGCCAGTTGGTCCGCCGGGACGAGGACCCGATCCCCTCCCCTGTAGGTGAGATCGAGGTAGTCGCGGGTGATATCGGCGACCGTGCGGGTATCGAAGCCGGAAAAGCGGGCGACACCGTGGTCCTCGTGGACGACGTGCTCGCCGACGGCGAGATCGCCGATGTTGACGAGACGGCCGCGGGTCGGCGCCGGGGCGTCGGCGCGACGGCGGTGCACGAGCCGGCGGTGTGGGATCACGGCCAGCTTCAGAGCGGGCGCAATGAAGCCCTCCTGAATCGACGCCTCGGCGAAGAGGACGGCCGGGCCGGGGCTGAGCTTGTCGCTTTCCTCGAGCAGCCTGGGCGTCAGCCGTTCGAGCGCGTACCGGCCCCGTTCGGCCTCGCCCCGACGCTCGAACGTGACCACGGTCAGGTAGCCGGAGCGCATCTGCTTCTCGAGCTCCGGCTCGGCCTCGGTCAGGCTGCGAGCGGTCGAGACGGGCGTCGAGGCCCGAAAGGAATGTTCCTGCTCCCCCTCGTGAGCGCTTACCGTGAGCTCCGCCCGATCGGCCAGAGGCCCCGACACCTCGACGTAGAGCGCGGCCACGTCGTCGTCGTGAATCGCCGCGCGAACGTCGGTGAGGTGGTCGGCCAGCGCTCCCTCGAGGTCCTCGGCAGCCGCGATCACGACCGCGGTCCCAGGCGCGACCAGGTCGAGGAAGGAGCCGAAGCGATCGGTCGGCAGAAGCTCGGCCAGAGGTTGGGCGGCACGCCCCTCCTCCGACCCCTCATCCAGGGCTGCCTCAGCGAGCAGGCGGTGGTCGGGATCGATCTCCGCGGCCGGGGCGAGCTCGATCCGCTCGGCGTCGCCGAGTGAGCGCTGGGTGAAGGTCGAGAAGTAGCGGATCGACTCGACCTCGTCTCCGAACAGCTCAACCCGGGCGGCGCGGTCCTCGGTCGCCCCGAAGACGTCGAGGATGCCGCCGCGCACCGCGAACTGTCCCCGGTCGGTGACCTGCTCGACCCGCTCGTAGCCGGCCCCGACGAGCAACTCGGCGAGATCGCCGAGATCGACCTCCTCGTCGGTGTGCAGGGCGAACCCGGCCGGCCGCAGCGAGGCGTCGGGGACGGCCTCGGCGAGGGCGACGGCGCTGGCGACGACGATCGGCGGCCCCTGCTCGGGGTCGGGGTCGCCCGCGAGCGCGTCGAGCGCCGAGATCCGCAGGCCGACGAGGTGAGGCGGGGGCGTCAGGTGCGACTCGTATCCGGTCCCCCGCGAGGGGTAGTAACGGACCCGGCGGGGAGCGAGAAATGCGCCTAGCTCACGGGCAAGGTCGCGAGCGCCGCGATCGTCGGCGGCGACGAAGAGAATCGGACGGCCCGCGAGGCCGCGCTGATCCTCGGCCAGCGCCGCAAGCAGAAGCGACCGCACGCCAGACGACATGTGGGCGTGCGGCCGTGCCCCGGCTCCGACCGCGGTTGCGAGCGCGCCCAGCCGGGCGTCCTCCTCGAGCGTCTGCAGCAGTGGTCTCAGCGACATCGACGGCCTCCAGCGACAACGAAACCGACCGGGCGGCGCCCGGCTGAAGGCGTGATCTTAGGTCCCAGGCGAGTCAGGGCCCAGGCGAGACGGGCCGGCGCTCCCAGGCAGCGGGGCTCAGTCCGTGTAGCCGAGACCGGGGCCCTCGGACTGCCAGGCGACCTGGCCCCTGCCCTCGGCCTCCGAGCGCTCGACTATGCCATCCCACCCGTGCAGCATCCGCTTGATCCGCGTCACGGACTCAGGCGGGTGGGCCGCAACCTGAGCGGCAAGGGTCAGAGCTGCCTGCTCGGTGGCCGGCGCCGGCGCGACCCGGTGAACGAGACCCCAGCGGAGAGCCTCGTCAGCGGCGACCTCCTTCGAGGTCAGCAGTAGGTACTTGGCGACTGAGAGCCCACAGAGCGTGACCAGGCGGGCCGGGCCGACCGGGACTCCGAGCGCGGCGCCGGGAAAGCGCAGCCGCAGGTTGGAGCCGCCGATCCGCAGGTCGCAGGCGATAGCGATCTCGGCGCCGCCGCCTACGCAGGCTCCGTGGCAGGCCGCGATCGTCGGCTTCGGGAAGCCGGTGAGCTCGTCGTAGAGCTCGGCGAACAGCGCCATCTTGCGGACCGCGCCCTCCCTGTCGAGCTCCTCGCGGATGTCGGCCCCGGCGGAAAGGCCCATGTGGTCGGTCGAGGAGACGACCAGCACCCGAACCCCCTCGTCGTCGCGGGCCGCGGCGATGTGGCCGAGCAACTGCTCGAGCATCGGCGTGTTGATCGCATTGCGGCGATCCGGTCGATCGAGCTGCAGGAGGGCGATCCCATGCTCGTCAACCGTGTACCTGGCCAGTGGCTCGGTCATTGCGAAGGCTCCTCCTGCTCTTCGTCGGTCTGCTCTCCAGTAATCCGCTCGAGCAGTCGCTCGGTCTCCTCCACCGCCCGCTCGATCAGCTCGCCGACCTGCTCCCGCTCCTCGCTGAAGCGACCGAGCACGTAGCGGGAAACCAGTTCCGGATCGGTGCCCTCGGGTCGCCCGACGCCAACCCGTAGACGCCAGAAATCACGCGAGCCGAGCCCACGGTCGAGGCTCTTGAGGCCGTTGTGGCCGGCGACGCCGCCGCCGAGCTTGGTCCGGATCTCGCCGAATGGGAGATCGATCTCGTCGTGAATGGCGATCACCCGGTCAAGGGGCAGACCGAAGCTGCCGCGCGCCGGACCAGCTGCGCTGCCGGACTCATTCATGAAGGTCTGCGGCAGCAGGATCGCGACGCGGGGACCGCCCGGGGCGATCCGGCCGTCGGTGATCTGCCCGCCGAACTTCTGCTTGGCCCGGGGCAACTGCCAGCGGCTGGAGAGCGCGTCGGCGACCTCGAAACCAATGTTGTGACGGGTGCCGGCGTAGCGGTCGCCCGGGTTACCGAGGCCAACGATCAGGGAGTCCACGGAAGCGGTCTGCGCGCCACCGTCCGCCTTGCGGCGGCCGAAGGGCCGCACGAGGACTAACCCTCGTCCGCGCCGTCGCCGGAGTCGCCGGAGTCCT
The DNA here is from genome assembly GCA_032122625.1 of Acidobacteriota bacterium. Lineage (GTDB taxonomy): Bacteria > Actinomycetota > Thermoleophilia > Solirubrobacterales > 70-9 > CAXMST01. The sequence continues at coordinate 2,985 of JAQBGG010000038.1, read as the reverse complement.
CGCCACCATCCTCGGCGGCTTCGCCACCCTCCTCGGCGGCTTCGCCTTCCTCGCCGATCAGCTCGGTCTCGACCTCCACGTCGGGCTCCGGCTCCTCCTCGACCCTGGGCGGGTTGAGGGTGGCGAGAGTGACCTCGTCGGGGTGCTCGGCCATCAGCTTGACGCCGGCGGGGGGAGTGATGATGGAAAGCTGGATCGTGTCGCCGATCACCATCGCGGAGACATCGATGGTCAGCTTCTCCGGGATCGCGGCCGGCAGCGCCTCAACCGTGACGTCGCGGGTGACGTGCTCGAGAATGCCGCCCTCCTTGACGCCCGGAGCGTCCTCGACCCCCTCGAGCTCGATCGAGACATCCGCCTGAATCTCCTGGTCGAGGTCGACCTCGTGGCAGTCGATGTGGACGAGTTCGCCGCGCACGGGGTGACGCTGCTCCTCCTTGACGACGACGGGCACCGAGCCACTTCCCCCCTCGATCTCGAGGTCGAAGAGCGTGTGACCCTCGCCGAGAAAGAGGGCGATCGTGTGCGCATCGGCGGTAAACGGGCGCGCCGGCTTGCCGGCCGTGTAGACGACGCCGGGGACCCTGCCCTCGCGCCGTAGACGCCGCGAGGTGCGCGAACCGAACGACGAACGCTCGGCAACTTTCAGTGTGGGGCGGTCCGAAGCCATAGGGCACGGCAGGATAGCCATCTTGCGGCCGCGGCCGCGTCCCCCGTCCCAGCCGCCACACGCGCAAGAATCCGCCTATGCGAGTAATCGTTGTCGGAGCCGGCGAGGTCGGCGTTAACCTCGCTCGTACCCTCGGGTCGGACGGCCACGAGGTGACGGTGATCGATAACGCCTCGGAACGTTGTTCGATCCTGGAGGGTGAACTCGACGCGCTGGTGGTCGAGGGAAACGGCGCCAGCCCGCGCGTTCTTCGGGAGATCGGGGTCGAGGGCATCGACCTGTTCGCCGCGGTGACCCAGATCGACGAGGTGAACCTGATCGCGGCGATGGGCGCCAAGCAGCTGAACCCGAAGATGACGACGATCGCACGGGTCCGCGACCCTGACTTCGCGGTCGAGGAGGACGTGGACGAGACCCACCGCGGCCCGTTCGGCATCGATTTCGTCATCGACCCCGACCACGCGACCGCCCACGACATCGCCGAGGCTGTGCTGCTGCCCGGCGCGGTCTCGGTTGAGTACTTCGGCGACGGCCGGCTCGGTCTGGCCGAGGTGATCGTCGGCGAGGAGTCACCGCTGATCGGGGTCTCACTCTCGAAGCGGGAGCGGTTGGAGCCGGCCTACATCGTCGGCTGGAGCAGGGCCGGCAACGCCAAGCTCGCCGAGGGAGACGACGTGCTGGCGGCCGGCGATCACCTGATCGTCGTCGCCGCGCGCGAACACCTCGCCCAGACCGTCGCCCGTCTCGCGGGCAAGGCACGCGAGGTACGGCGCTGCATCATCTTCGGTGGCGGCAGGATCGGCACCCGGTTGGCGTCGATCCTCGAGCCCACCCCGATCCGCGTCACGATCCTCGAGCGCGAGGCCGATCGGGCACGGCGCGTCGCCGAGCTACTGGGCGGCACGCTGGTGCTGCACGAGGAGGGAGTCTCTCGCGACGCGCTGCTACAGAGCGGGGTCGGGGAGGCGGATGCTTTCATCGCCTCGGCCGGCGACGATCGCGCCAACCTGCTCGCCGCCCTGAACGCGAAGCGGCTCGGCGCCGACCTCTGCATGTCGGTGGTCTCGAGGGAGGAGTTCGTGCCGCTCGTCGACGCGCTCGAAATCGATGCGGCGTTCTCCCCCAGGCTGATCGCAGCCGAGGCGATCCTGCGCTTCGTCCACACGCGCGCCCTGCGGGCGATGCACTTCCTGCGCACCGGCTTCGAGGCGCTCGAACTCGAGGTGGAGGAGGGTTCGCTGATCGTCGGTCGCCAGATCGGCCGGACAGGCGGCGTCCTTCATGGCTGCCGCATCGGGGCGATCCTGCGCGGCAGCGAGGTCCTGATCCCCCGCGTCGGGACCGAGATCAACGCCGGCGACCGAGTGCTGATGCTCGGCGTCGACGGGACGCTCGCAGACCTTGAGCCGGCCTTCACGGCCAGCTCTTGAGCGCCGTCCCGGCACCCAAGATCGGCGCCGGTGGGGCGCTGATCGCCCTCGTCGTCGGCGGCACCCTGGCGGCAGCCGGGCTCGGCATGATCCTCGTCGCGCTGCTGGCGATCGCCGGTGACGGTGAGGACGTCGCGATCTTCGCTCTGACCGGGTTGGTGGTGCTCGCACTCGGCATCGGCCTCGTCTACCTCTCCTCCGGTCGTGAGCGTCGCGCCGCGGCGCTGCGGCCCTACCTCGGGTTCACCGCGGTCACGCTGGCCTGGCTCTCGGCCGCGGTTGCCGGCGCAATCCCGTTTCTGCTGACGGGCACGTTCAGCAATCCGATCGACGCGTTCTTCGAGGCAATGAGCGGCTTCACGACAACGGGAGCGACGCTGCTCGAGGACTTCAACCAGCCGGACGCTGTCTTCTGGTGGCGCAGCCTGATGCAGTATCTCGGCGGGATAGGGATCGTCGTGCTCGTCGTCGCGATCGCCCCGGTCTCCGGCACAGGAATCCAGCGCGCCTTCTACGCCGAGGTCTCCGGCGTCACCGCGGATCGCCTCACCCCCCGGATCATCGACACCGCGAAGATCCTCGCCGGCATCTACGGGGTGCTGACCGCGATCGCATTCACCGCCTATGTGGCCACCGGGATGAACGCCTTCGACGGCCTCAACCACACGATGACCACGGTGGCGACCGGCGGCTTCTCGACCAACCCGGACTCGATCGCCGGCTTCGACTCGATCGGGATCGAAATGGTCGCGCTCTTCGTAATGATCCTCGCGGGCGTCAACTTCGCCTTCTACTGGCGGGCGATCAAGGGTCAGGACCTGATGCCGCAGCTTGCCGAGGTACGGGCCTACCTGATGATCCTCGGAGCGGCGATCGTCGCGGTGA
>JAQBGG010000037.1:0-8810 GCA_032122625.1 Acidobacteriota bacterium | reverse complement strand
CCAGGTCGATGAGCGCCGCGATGTCAATCTCGGCGACGTCTACAACGGCACCCGCGAGGGGATCGAGATCAATACCTATGCCGACCCCTCGACGCTGACGGGAGCCGATCCGATCCCAAGCCTCGATGACGACGACGAGATCGCGCTGATGGCCCGCCACGCCGGGGCGCGACGCGGGCTCGGTCATTGGCGAAAGCTGCCGAGGCGGCTGCGTCGCCGCGATGCCGTGGAGCTGCGGATCACCGACCCGCGCAGCGGGGCTCGCCGCTGGGCCTACCTGCTCGACGCGGCCGCCACCAAGCGCGACCCCTCCGCCGGAAAGAACCTCGTTGAGTACAGATTCCGCCTGCTCTCCGGGGGGTACCCGGCGAGCTACCAGTTCAGAGACGGGCCCAACCCCGAGAGCTCGGTCGTCGAGACAGGCTCCTACCGGCTCCGGTTCACGGATCGTTGGATCAACGACGTGATCGAGATCCGCCGGCCCGGGACCGAGACGGCGGATCTGCTCGACCGGCGCAAGGCTCAGTTCGGGCCCGGGTTCTGTGGCCGCTCGACCGACACCTTCACGGACGGCGAGGGCGCTTTCGTCGCCAACATCGACGGCCCCGTGCGGGCAATCCGCTCCTACGTCGGTGCCAACAGCGGCCCGATGACGCAGCGCGAACACATCTTCTACGATCGCCGCGAGGACACCACGACCTTCCTCCGGGTGCACCAGATACCGGGCGTGATGGAGTTCTTCGACTACGCGCCGACGCCCGAGCGGATGTACTACCGCTCCTCGACGAGCGCCGCGGTACCGATCGACGGCAGCCCCGACCCGATCCCGGAAGCGGCCCCGGAGTGGGAGCAGGCGTACGGGCCGCACGGGGCCGTGACCAGTGTCGGCCGGCTCGAGACCGACATCGAGGGCCTGCCGCTCAGCTCCTACTACCTGGACGAGGCGACTCCAACCGACCCTGATCAGCTGCAGTGCACCGGGGACGGTCTCGCCTGGGGTTCGAGCGGTACCCGCGTGCACGGGCCGATCGCCAACACCGACCCGTTGCGCGGGCCGGCCGGCGACTTCCGCAGCGTTCGCTCGATCTTCTATGACGGGCCGGGCCTGCGCCGAGGCGACGCCGCCAGGCGAGCGAACTGGATCGACCAACCGTTGTTGGTCCGTGGCCGCCCCGCCGGTCTCGGGAGCAGACGACACAGATAATCGGCGGGGCGGCCCCGCCGCATGGGTCGGTGATCTAGATTTCGACGGCGATGGCCGAGGTTCTCTACTACGCGATCCCCTTCTTCGTCCTCTTGCTGATCGCCGAGGCGCTCTCGTTCCGCGACACGCAAGACGACGAGTTGATCGGCTACAGCAGCCGGGACACGCGGACCAGCCTGATCCTCGGGACCGGCAACGTGATCATCAACGCCGGTTGGAAGTTCGTCGTCGTCGCCCTCTTCGCGCTCGTCTACGAGCTCACGCCGCTGCGGCTCGATTCCGGCGATTGGTGGGTCTGGGTGCTGCTCTTCTTCGCCGACGACTTCTCCTACTACTGGTTCCACCGGGTCAGCCACGAGAGCCGCGCCTTCTGGGCCAGCCACGTCGTCCATCACTCCTCCCAGTACTACAACCTCTCCACCGCGCTGCGTCAGACCTGGGTGCCGATGACCTACTTTCCCTTCTGGTTGTGGATGCCGGCCGTCGGCTTCGAGGTCTGGATGGTGCTGCTAGCCCAGGCCTGGTCGCTGATCTACCAGTTCTGGATCCACACCGAGCGGATCCGCAAGCTGCCGCGCCCGCTGGAGGCGATCCTCAACACGCCCTCCCACCACCGCGTCCATCACGGCGCCAACGAGGTCTATCTCGATCGCAACTACGCCGGGATCCTGATCATCTGGGACAAGTTGTTTGGAACCTACGAGCCTGAGGGCGAACGGGTCCGGTACGGGCTGACGAGGAACATCCACACGTTCAACCCGGTCCGGGCCGCCTTCCACGAGTACGTGGCGATGTGGCACGACATGCGCCGGGCCGAGGGGGCGCGGGTCAAGCTCGGGGTGCTGTTCCGCGGACCCGGCTGGTCACCGCCAGGCGTCAGCCCGGCAGAGATGGAATCGAACAGCCGCGGCTAACAGCGCCGTCGCCGCTTGCGGTGTCGCTCAGACGGGGACGGCCGGCGGTTTCGGGGCGAACTCGGCGCTGACCCGCTCGAGCACGTCGAGCATCGCCTCCGTCGCGCGGCTCCGCGACCCGGCCGTCAGCGTCGCCGCCCAGACCCTGCGGACCGGTGGCTCGGGAAGCACCTCGATCACGCGGACGCCCGGGTTCGGCGCCACGAGGGCGAGGTCGGGAAGCAAGGTGACGCCCATCCCGGCAGCGACGAGGCTCTGGAGCACGTGGTAGTCGTTGCTCTCGAAGGTCACGTCGGGCTCGAATCCGACCCGCTGCGCACTGCGGACCGTCAACTCCCGGCAGGAACCGTTGGTGGTTCCGCAGAGCCAGGGCTCCTCGGCGAGCTCCTCGAGCCTGATGCCGTCGCTGTCGGCCAGCCGGTGGTCGGCGGGCAAGGCAACGTGCATCTCCTCGGTAAGGAGCGGGCGCAGCTCGAGATCTCGATCCGGCTCGAACGGGTGCAGTTCAAAGTCGTAGAGGACCGCGAGGTCGTGCGCGCCGCGCTTGAGCTGCGGGATCGCGTCCTCGGGATCGCCCTCGGTCAAGCTCAGGCGGATCTCCGGGTGCTGGTCGCGAAAGACCGAGGCGGCGGCTGTGACGACGGTGGCGCTGGCGCTGGGGAAGCTGACCAGGCGCAGTTCTCCGGTGGCGAGGCCGGATAGCTCGGCGAGCTCACGCTCCGCCTGATCGAGCCGGGCAATCGCGGCGTCTGCGTGACAGACGAGGAGGCTGCCGGCGTCGGTGAGCACCGGGCCGCCGCGCAATCGCAGCAGCAGCTGCGTGCCGGTCTCCGCCTCGAGGGCCGTCACCTGCTGGCTGACGGCCGACTGGGATACGAAGAGTGCCTCCGCCGCAGCCGAGAAGGAGCCGTGTTCGGCAACCGCTCTCAGCACCCGTAGTCGCTTCAGATCGAGCATAAGCCCACCTTATCAGATGGTCTGGCTATTCATATTGCGCTAATCCTCTGGGTCGGCCATAGTGATTCTCACCCGCTGCCCGAAACACCCGAGACGCCCGAAGGGAGGGCAAGATGCAATCCACCACCTCAAATCACGATCTGACGATCCGCATGCTCAACGAGGGGGACGAGCCCGCGCTGAGCCACCTGGCCCAGCGCGACAGCGCGGCGATCCCCGTCGGTGAGCTTCTCGGCGCCGAGTTGGACGGCGCCCTGATCGCCGCTGTCACCGTCTCCCACCCGGACGGGCGGGCCCTGGCTGACCCGTTCGTCGCCACCGAGCAAGCGGTGAAGCTGCTCGACCTCCGGGCCCGGCAGCTCCGTGACGAGAGCCACTCGGCCTCCCGGCGCCACTCGGCCTCCCGGCGCCGGCACCGGCCTCGCCGGCCGCGGATCGCCCGCGCCCGCGGCGCGATCGCCGGCTCGCCCCCCGGCGGCGGCAGCCGCCTGCTGCAGCTCTAGACGCCTGGATCCCACGGTCGCACCTACGCGGTCGTGGGATCGCGTCTGCTCAGGCTTCCTCGAGCGGGGCCATCGTCAAGCCCGCTGAAGCCAACTGCTCCCAGTAGTGCTCGGCCGGCTCCCTCTGCCCGGACCAAACGATCGCCTGGCCGCTGCCGTGGATCTGGTTGGCGAATGCCATCCCCTTGCTGTAGTCAATGCCGGGGATGCAGCGGGAGAGAGTACGGGCGACGTGCTCGAAGGTGTTGTGGCTGTCGTTGCGGACGATCACCAGCCAGTTGCCGCCCAGCCCCGAGCCAGGCCCGTGGGTACGCGGCTTTTCGATCGTGCTTGAGGCCATTCCGTCGGGGGCCGCATCGGCGGCGCCCGGGCGGTAAGGCTAGATCAACGACGACCCAGAGAGGATCGAGCGGGCATCCGGAGCCGTGACTAGGGGTCGGGGACGAAGACCTTGATGCTGTCGATCAGGCCAAAGCCGTCCTTGTTTGACCTGGCGACGCTGCCGAAGCCGATCGCGGTCTTGCGGCCGACGACCTCTTCCGGTGACTTGTCCTCGAACTTGGCCAGCCGCTTGCCGTTGACCTTGGCGATAACGGTTCCCTTGTCGACGGAAAGACGGATCTGGTTGCGCTTGTCGAGCTCCTTGATCGCCGTGTTCTTGCCGGCGGCTACCTCATCACCGTTCTTGAGCAGTTCGAAGGTCCTGCCCTTGGGGAAGATTCTCACCTCATAGGCGGACTTGCGATTGGCGCGTGTCGCGAGCCCGACGTAGACCTTGGAGCGAACCTTCTTGTTCGTCTGCTTGAGGACCTTGCCGACGGCCTGCAGGGTGAGGTCGGGCTGCTTGGAGTCGCCCTCGACCGGCGTCGAGAAGAGGCATTCCTTCGAGCCCGTGTTGACCCTGGTCCCGAGGGCCTTCTTGCCCTTCCAAAAGCTCTTGCACTTGCTACCGCCCTGCAGCCGCTCGATCTGCTTGAAGTTCTTCTTCTTGCTGAAGTTGTTCTGATAGACGAGCACGTTGGCGAGCGCCACCCCGGCGAGGGCGACGATCAGTACTGCGACTGTGGTTGAAATCAAGCGCTTCATCGGTCAGCAGGGTAGCTGTCGAAACGGTCAGCGACACGCTGATCGCGGGTCTTCGCATGGCTACGACCGCTCCCAAGAACACCGGCTCGGCGGCAAAGTAGCGGCCCGTCGGTCCCGAGCTTCGAGGCAGACCTGGCCCAGGTCACGGCGGACTCGGCTCGATCGGGAGGTGGGCCCCACACACAGGCTGGTGAATGCCTGAAGTAGACTTGGCCTATGAACAGGCCTCGGTTGAAGCCGTCTCCCGCATTGGTTCTGGCATCGATCGCTCTGTTGTTGGCGCTGACCGGGGCGGCCGTCGCCGGACCACAGGTGTTCAGCAAGAAGGGGGTCACGAAATCGAAGGTCAAGTCGATCTCGAAGAGACAGGCCAACGCTCAGATCACGGCGCGGGCACCAGGGCTTTCGGTGGCGAACTCCCGGACCGCCGACAGCGCCAATCCGACCGCGTTCGCGCAGGTCGCCGCCGACGGCACCGTGAACGCCGCCACCTCGAAGGGGGTGACCCAGGCGAACGTGATCAATGCCGGCCCGATCACCGGCTACTACTGCTTCGGCAACCTCCCCTTCGTGCCGCGGGGGGGCAATGCGACGGTCGACTGGAACGCCGGATCGATTGACACGTTTGCGCTGATCGGATTGGGCGGCAACCCGAGCTGCCCGGCCGGGACGCAGCTGTTTGTCGACACGCGCTTACCGGACTTCACCGGCTCGAAGCCGGCTGGGTTCTTCCTCACCTTGTATCGCTGAAGTGAGCCTCTAGCCGGTTGATCCCAAGGACTCGCGCTCGCGTCGTTTTCGCCAGTAGCGCTCGAGTCCGAGCCAAACCTGGTCGGGAGACATCGCGGCCCGCATCCGCTCCGCGGGCTCGGCGGGCTGGCCGTCGATCAACTCGCCGAGATTCTCGAGGAACCGCTCCCGGTCGTCGGCTCGGGCCCACTCGACGGTGCGCAAGAGCGACTCGCGGGCGGCGTCCAGTTGCGCCTCGGCATCCGCGATTTCCCCGAAGTGCGTGAGCCGGAGGCGCTCGGGCCGTCGTTCTCGCAGGGCGGCGAGCGAATCCAGCCAGGCGTCAGCGTCGATCTCCGGCGGCGGCGTCGGCATCACGGTCAGATCGGCGGGTGGAATCCGCACCCCGGCGACGTCGCCGACGTAGGCGCTGCCGTCGTCGCGATCGAGGTAGACGACGTGGTGGGCGGCATGGCCGGGGGACGGAAGCACCTCCATGCCCTCGACGACCTCTCCCCCCTCGAGCACCGTCAGGCGCTCGCGATCCACCGGAAGCATCTCACCCCAGAGCTGCGTCATCCGCTCGGCCCCGTAGAGCCGAGCGGCGCTCTGCCACAGCCGTGAGGGGTCGATCAGGTGCGGGGCCCCGATCACGTGTACGTAGACCCGCGCGCCGGGGTAGTGGCGACACAGCGTCCCGGTGGCACCGGCATGATCGAGGTGGATGTGGGTCAGCAGGATGGCCCGAACCTCGATCCCATCGAGGCCCTCGATCAGCGTTCCCACCGTCGATGCGGGGCCCGGGTCGATCACGACCCCGTCGCGCTCCCAGGCACCGATCACGCGGTCAAGGCCCATGTGCCGGGTGTCGATCAGCTTCGCCATTGGGCGCAAGCATCTCGCATCGGAGATCAATCAGCCCCAGCGGAATACAATCCAGCAATGAGCGAACACCGTCTCGAGCAGCGTGATCGCCCGTGGGTGATGCGCACCTATTCCGGCCACTCTGACGCCCGCCGGTCGAACGAGCTGTACAGAAAGAACCTCGCGAAGGGGCAGACCGGGCTCTCGATTGCCTTTGATCTGCCTACCCAGACCGGCTACGACCCGGACGCCGAGCTGGCCCGGGGTGAAGTCGGCAAGGTCGGTGTCTCCGTCGTCCACCGCGGAGACATGGAGACGCTGCTCGACGGCATCCCGCTGGGCGAGATGAACACCTCGATGACGATCAACGCGACCGCCGCCTGGCTGCTCGGCCTCTACATCGCCGTTGCCGATGAGCAGGGCATCGACCGCGCCGCGCTCAGCGGCACGACCCAGAACGACATCATCAAGGAGTACCTCTCACGCGGCACCTACGCCTTCCCTCCGGGTCCCTCGATGCGGCTGATCGCCGACATGGTCGCCTTCACGGTGAGCGAGATCCCGAACTGGAACCCGATCAACATCTGCAGCTATCACCTGCAGGAGGCGGGGGCGACGCCGGTCCAGGAAATCGCCTACGCGCTCTCCAACGCGATCGCCGTGCTCGACGCGGTCAAGGAGCGAGGCCAGGTCTCCGCCGGTGACTTCCCCAAGGTTTTCGGCCGGATCAGCTTCTTCGTCAACGCCGGCATCCGCTTTATCGAGGAACACGCGAAGCTGCGAGCGATGGGCACGCTCTGGGAGCAAATCGGCCGCGAGCGCTACGGCGTGACCGAGGAGAAGTTCCTCCGCCTGCGCTACGGCGTGCAGGTCAACTCGCTCGGCCTCACGGAAGCCCAGCCGGAGAACAACGTGCCCCGGATCGTGCTCGAAGCCCTCGCCGTGACGATGGGTCGCAACGCTCGTGCGCGGGCAATCCAACTGCCGGCCTGGAACGAGGCACTGGGGCTCCCCCGTCCCTGGGATCAGCAGTGGTCGTTGCGGATCCAGCAGATCCTCGCCAACGAGACCGACCTGCTCGACTACCCCGACATCTTCGAGGGCTCGAAGGTGATGGACGGACTCGTCGAGGAACTGATCGAGGGCGCGCGCGAGGAGATGGCGGTCGTCAGCGAGCAGGGCGGCGCGGTCGAGTCCGTTCCCTACATGAAGGCCCGTCTTGTCGAATCGCATCGCGAGCGCGTCGCCCGAATTGAGCAAGGCGAGATGAAGGTCGTCGGCCAGAACTTCCAGACCGAGACCGAGGAATCGCCTCTCACCGTCGGCATTGACGGCGGCATCCTCACCCCCGACCCCGAGGTCGAGCGCGAGCGCATCGAGGCGCTCGAGCAGTGGAAGTCCGGGCGCGACGCAGGGGCCGTCGATCGGGCGCTCGCCGACCTCGCCGCCGCGGCGGCGGACGGGTCCGCCAATCTGATGGAGCCGACGATCGCGGCCGCCAAGGCCGGCGCGACGACCGGCGAGTGGGCACAGGCTCTGCGCGAGGTCTTCGGCGCCTATCGGGGACCGACCGGCGTCGATGGCTCGGCCACCGGCGGTAACGCCGAGCTCCTGTCCGAGGCTCGGAAGGCGGTCGATGCCGCCTCCGAGGCGATCGGCCACCGGATCAAGATCCTCGTGGCCAAGCCGGGGCTTGACGGCCATTCCAACGGCGCCGAGCAGATCGCTGTGCGGGCCAGGGACGTTGGCATGGAGGTCGTCTACCAGGGCATCCGGCTTACCCCGGAGGAGGTTGCCGCCTCGGCGCTGCAGGAGGATGTCGACGTCGTCGGCCTCTCGATCCTCTCGGGGTCACACCTGGAACTGGTCCCCCGCGTTGCAGATCTGCTCGCCGAGGCCGGCGTGCAGGTGCCCGTGATCGTCGGCGGAATCATCCCGCCCGCCGATGAGCGGACGCTGCGCGAGCGCGGCATCGCCCGCATCTACACCCCCAAGGACTTCGATCTGAACCGGATTATGGGCGACATCGCCGCCCTGGTCATTGAGCGGGCGGGCGAGCGTCAGCCGGCCTGAGCGGGCCCGGCTTTCAGATGCCGGCCAACGAGCCACCCGGCGCGCCGAGCGCTGAGAGCCGCCACAATGGGTGGCGATGAACGAGCCGGCTCCGATCGAACGCAGCGCCTGGCTGCGTTGCTACCGCTGCTGGTCGCAGCGGCTCGAGGCCCAGGTCCATTACGACGCGATCCTGCGGATCGACCCCGACAGCGGTGCCCCGGCGGAGCGCGTCGAGGAGGTCCAGGAGGCGGTCGTTCAATGCCTCGACTGCATGCACGACCAGCCGCATCGGGGGATCGAGGAGGGCAAGGTCGTGCCGATCGAGGATCGCTGGGAGCGGCTCGTCGCGGGCACCCCGTGGGTAGCTTCCTGCACCGTCTCGGTCGATCAGGACCTGGTCGAGGTCTGCGCCGGACCGGAGGCGGCCGACAGCCTCACGTTCGGCGCCTTCGGCGAGGCCGGAACCCGTGAGTTCTTCACCCACGTCCGCTTCCACAA
>JAQBGG010000036.1:0-13140 GCA_032122625.1 Acidobacteriota bacterium | reverse complement strand
CCGGAGTGCCAGCCGTTCCGGGCCGACACGCTGATGCTGGTGCGGGCCGGCGGGGGCAAGTTCGAGAAGCTGTCGATTCCGCGTGACAGCTTCGCCGCGATCCCGGGCCAGAGCTCGCAGAAGATCAATGCCGGCTACGCTTTCGGCGGCGCGGCGTTGCAGATCCAGACGGTCGAGCAGTTCCTCGGAGTCGACATCGACCACGTGATCATCCTCGACTTCGCCGGCTTCGCCGACTTCATCGACGCGATCGGCGGCGTCACCGTGAATCTGCCGAGTCGAGTCAAGTCGAAAATCTCCGGCGGCTCCTCGAACGGCGGCATCACGCTGAAGCTCGATCGCGGCGAGAACTCGCTCGACGGCGAGCAGGCGCTGGCGCTGGCGCGGACGCGGGATAACCTTTGGGAGCCGTCCGAGGACGACACCGACAGAGCCCTGCGCCAGCAACTGATCCTCAAGGGCATCAAGAACCGCCTGACGAGCCCCTGGCGAGCGCCGATCAACTTCATCCGCGGACCGCTGATCGGCTGGAACGCGCCGAAGGCGATGGTCTCCGACATGGGCGGCTTCATGTTGCCCCAACTGGCGCTTGCGTCGGCGATCGGCGGCGACTCAGGGACGCGGATCTTGAAGCCATCCGGGCCCGCCGCGGGCGGCAGCCTGTTCATCCCGCTCGAGAACTGCGAGAAGGCCGTGAAGAAGTTCCTCGGCGAGGGCGGTCCGCGGGACCCCGCCTGCTCACCCGCCGGCTGAGTCAGCCGATCGGGCTCCGGCTGGGACTAATCCGAGCTCTTTGAGGTCGAGCCCGTGCCGGCCTTCTCCGAGGACCTCGAGCTCGAGTCAGAGGACTTGCTGTCGCCCTTCGAGTCTTTTGAGTCCTTTGAGTCCTTGGAGGAGGTGTCGGAGGAGCCACCGTCGGAGCCGGGCTTCTTAGCTCCCTTTCGGGCATAGTCGGTGGTGTAGAAGCCCGAGCCCTTGAAGTGCACCGCCGGGGCGCTCAGCACTCGAGCGGCGGAGGCTTCGCAGACCTCGCAGCTGTCGAGAGAGTCGTCGCTCATCGACTGGAAGGCCTCGAAGGTATGTCCGTTCTCGCAACGGTACTCGTAGATCGGCATCGGGCGGGCGATTATGCCAGCCCGGGCCGGTGGCGCCACGGGCAGGTCTCCCAGCGAGCGCCGCCGGCTCGGCCGGCGCTCAGGACTTACGAGAGAGCAGGTTCGTGCCGGTCGCCTGCCAGACAACCCAGATCGCGAGGTGGCGGCCTGCGCGAAAAGCGCCGTAGACGACAGAACCCATCCCAGACTCCCTTCACTGCCTCGTCGACCCCTGCGGCGCGATCCTTCAGGCACCTGGTTCTCGAGCCGATCGGGCTGGACGGCCACCGGATCGCTCTCGCAGCATAGCCGCGCCGGGTGGGGGCGTGGCGGCCAGGCTCGTTAAGGTGGCTGCCGCATGGACGAGACAACAGAAGAGAAACGGAGCGAGGTCACGCTCGAGGAAATCGTCGGGCTCTGCAAGCGCCGCGGCTTCATTTTCCCCTCCTCGGAGATCTACGGAGGGGTCGGCTCCACATACGACTACGGCCACTACGGGGTGTTGCTGCGCAACAACGTCAAGAACGCCTGGTGGCGGGCGATGCTGACCGAACGCGATGACATCGTCGCACTCGACTCGGCGATCATCCAGCACCCCCGCGTCTGGGAGGCCTCAGGCCACGTCGCCGGATTCAGCGACCCGATGGTCGACTGCAAGACCTGCAAGAAGCGCTTCCGCGAAGACAAGCTCGACATCGGCGAGTGCGGCAAGAAGCCCTCGAAGCTCCCGGGTGAGGGCCCCGATTGCGAGCTAACCGAAGCCCGCGAGTTCAACCTGATGTTCAAGACCCAGGTCGGGCCCGTCGCCGAGACCGGCTCGGAGGCCTTCCTGCGCCCCGAAACGGCGCAGGGGATCTTCATCAACTTCAAGAACGTTCTGCAGTTCTCCCGTCAGAAGCCGCCGTTCGGAATCGCCCAGATCGGTAAGAGTTTCCGCAACGAGATCACGACCGGCAACTTCATCTTCCGCACCCGCGAGTTCGAGCAGATGGAGATGGAGTTCTTCTGCCCCCCGGACGAGGCCGAGCAGTGGCACGAGCACTGGATGGAGCAGCGGATGCGCTGGTACACCGACCTCGGCATCCGGCCCGAGAACCTGATCCTGCGCCCGCACGAAGCGGACGAGCTGAGCCACTACTCCTCGGCCACCTCAGACATCGAGTACCTGTTCCCGATGGGCTTCTCGGAGCTCGAGGGGATCGCCAACCGCGGCGACTTCGACCTCACCCAGCACGCCGAGTTCAGCGGCGAGAAGCTCGAGTACTTCGATCAGCAGAGCGGCGAGCGCTACGTCCCGCACGTGATCGAGCCCGCGGCCGGCGTTGATCGCGCGACCCTCGCCTTCATGGTCGACGCCTACTGGACCGAGGAGATCGAGGGACGCCAGCGGACCGTGCTCAGCCTGCACCCGAGACTGGCCCCGGTCAAGGTCGCGGTCCTCCCCCTGGTCAACAAGGAGGGCATGGACGACCGGGCGCGGGAGATCTACGACTCGCTCAAGCACCGGATTGGCGCCGAGTACGACGCCAAGGGCGCGATCGGCAAGCGCTACCGCCGCCACGACGAGATCGGCACTCCCTGGTGCGTCACGGTCGACGGGCAGACCGCGGAGGACGACACGGTGACCCTCCGCGACCGCGACTCGCTCGAGCAGAGCCGGGTCCCGGTCGAGGGTCTGGCCGAGGCGCTGCTGGCCCGCCTCGAGGAACCCTGGGAGAGCCCGAGGCGGGTCTAGAGGCCGGCCTTGGGCTTGGGCTCCCGGTTGGGAAGCCAGTTGGGCTTGCGTTCGGCCCGCGCCTGCCGGTGGCGCCCCGGGTGGTGGCGTCCGCCGCAGATGGGCGTTGCAGTGAGGGGAGGAAGTTGGCGCTGAGTCGTGGCGTTTGGGGCCCAATGGGCGCGCTGGGGTGGGGCAATCTGGGTGGATGGGTGCCGAGGTTGAAAAAGGGGTCGGCATGCGACCCGAATTTCAACTTCGACGGAGGATTGGGGATCTGGCAGGGCGGCAGCACGGGGTGGTGTCGCGCGCGCAGCTGATCAGGGTGGGGATCTCGCGAGGGATGATCAAGCGCCTGTTTCGCGACGGCCACCTACGCCCAGTGCACCGCGGCGTCTACGCCGTCGGGCATGAGCACCTGACTCGGGAGGGGCGGTGGATGGCCGGGGTGCTTTCCGGGGGCCCGGGCGCGGTGCTCAGCCACGAGCCGGCGGCGATCCATTGGCAGCTGCTTACCCCCTTCCCCTCGCTGCCCGTGATCACGACGGCGGGTAAGGGGCGCCGGCGCTCCGGCGTCACCCAGCACGTCAGTCGACTACCTCCCGATGAGGTCACCGTCCGCGACGGGATTCCAATCACTACCGTCGCTCGGAACCTGCTCGATCTCGCCGCCGTGCTCGACGGCCACCGACTCGAGCGAGCGCTGGCCGAGGCTGAGTACCGTCGCTATGCCGACTCCCCCTCCCTCCCCGCGCTGATCGCCCGCTATCCAGGCCGTCGCGGTCTCGCCGCCCTCCGGGCGATCCTCGGCTCAGGGGCTCCCGAGATGGGGATCACCCGCAGCCCATTGGAGGACCGGTTCCTCAGCTTCCTCGACGAGCGAGGACTCGAGCGGCCGGAGCTGAACGCACCGCTGCGATTGGGGCCGCGCTTCGTTGAGGTGGACTGCCTCTGGCGCCGGCTCCGTGTCGCCGTGGAGCTGGACGGTAGAGCGGCACACATGCGTGAGGCTCAGTTCGAGTCGGATCGGCTTCGTGATCGCCGGCTGCTGGCCACGGGCTGGAAGCCGGCTCGGGTCACATCCGAGCAGCTCGACACGGATCCGAATGGGCTCGAGGCGGACCTACGGGCGATCGGCGTCGGCGGTAGGTTGGGGGCGTGAGCGAGACGCCACCGGGCCGCGCCGATTACCCCCACTTTCTCGAGATCACGACCCGCTGGGGCGACAACGACGTCTATGGGCACGTCAACAACGTTGAGTACTACGCCTTCTTCGACACGGTCATCAACGAGTGGCTGATCAGCAAGGGCGGGCTCGACATCCACGGCGGCGGCGGCGCGATCGGCGTCTGCGCGGAATCACACTGCAACTACCTGGAGGCGCTCTCGTTTCCGGAGACGATCGAGGCCGGGCTGCGGGTGGGCAAGCTCGGCAACTCCAGCGTCCGCTACGAGATCGGCATCTTCAAAGCGGGCGAGGAGCAGGCCGGCGCCAGCGGCTGGTTCGTGCACGTCTTCGTCGATCCCCAGAGCCGGGAGCCGGTCCCGATCCCGGAGGGGATCCGGGCTGCTCTGGAACAACTCGTGATCGGCGAAGGAAGCCGATGAAAACGCGCGCGGCGGTGCTGCGTGAGATGGGCGCCCCGCGGCCCTATACCGAGTCGCGGCCGCTGGAGATCGTCGAACTGGAACTCGAGGAGCCGGGGCCCGGCGAGGTGCTGGTCGAGGTCGGGGCCGCGGGCCTCTGCCACTCCGACCTCTCGGTGATCGATGGTTCGAGGCCCCGGGTGATGCCGATGGCACTCGGGCACGAGGCCGCGGGCCGGGTCGTCGGCCTCGGGACGGGCGTGGAGAGCCTGGGGGTCGGCGACCACGTGGTGCTCGCCTTCGTACCCGCCTGTGGCTCGTGTGGCCCCTGTCGTAGCGGCCGGGCCGCGCTCTGTGAGCCGGGTGCGGCGGCGAACGCAAAGGGAACCCTGCTCTCCGGCGCGATCCGCCTCAGCGACGCCTCCGGGCAGCCGATCAATCACCACCTCGGGGTGAGCGCCTTCAGCGAGCACATCGTCGTCTCCCAGCGATCCGCCGTCAAGGTCCCTCCCGACCTTCCCCACGAGGTGGCGGCACTGTTCGGGTGCGCCGTGCTCACCGGGGTCGGCGCCGCCACCCACAGCGCCGGGATCAAGCCCGGTGACACCGTCGCCGTCTTCGGGCTCGGGGGCGTCGGACTGGCGGCCGTTCTGGGTGCCGTACTCGCCGGAGCCGAGCGCGTCGTCGGTGTCGACGTCGTCGCCGAGAAGCTGTATCTGGCCGAGGCGCTGGGCGCCTCGGAGACCATCGCCGCCGGCCCGGGCGCCGTCGATGCGGTCCGCGAGGCAACCGGTGGGGGCGCCGAGGTCGTGATTGAGACGGTCGGCAACGCCGCCGTCCTTGCCGAGGCGTACGCCGCCACCCGGCGTGGCGGGCAGACGGTCACAGTCGGCCTTCCCGATCCGGAACAGATGCTGGAGATCCCGGCCGTCAGCCTCGTCGCCGAGGAGCGGACGCTGCGCGGCTCCTACCTCGGCTCCTGCGTGCCGGCCGAGGACATCCCCCGCTTTGTCGCCCTGCGCGCCGCGGGCAAGCTTCCGGTCGACAACCTGTTGACCGGCACCCTGACGCTCGAAGAGGTCAACGAGGGCTTCGAGCGCTTGGCCTCCGGCGAGGGCGCGCGCCAGGCTGTCGTCTTCTAGATCAGCTCCGGCCCCGGGCTCCGATCTGTGAGATCAGTCACACACAGACTGGCCAGGCAGCCAGTCCTGACATATTCTTTCTTGAGCCCAAAGCCGTAATCCCAGAAGGAGAGTCCGCGAGATGTCAGTCGCCGAACAGAATCTGACCGACAGAATCACCTACGAGGACCTGTACCGGCGCTGGGAGCAGAACAACTGGTCGGCGACGGCCCTCGACTTCAGCGAGGACAGGGAGGGCTGGGCGGCGCTGACCGAGATGCAGCGCAAGTCGGCGATGTGGGTCTACTCGATGTTCTTCTACGGCGAGGACTCGGTCACCGACAACCTCTCCCCCTACATCGACGCCGCGCCGAAGGAGGAGCAGAAGTACTTCCTCGCCACCCAACAGGTCGACGAGGCTCGGCACGCGATCTTCTTCCACCGATTCTTCAAGGAGGTGATCGAGGCGGGAGATTCCATCGCCTCGACGCTCGCCTCCACCGAGCAGCATCTGGGCTGGGGCTACCGGCAGGTGTTCGACCGGCTCGACCGGATGGCGAACGAGCTGCGGCGTGACCGCTCGTTGCCGAAGTTCGCCCAGGCGATCACGCTCTACCACCTCGTGGTCGAGGCGACGCTGGCACAACCCGGCCAGCACTTCATCGAGGACTACTTCGTCAAGGCCGGCTCGATGCCGGGGTTCAGCGAGGGGATGAAGAACGTCTCCCGCGACGAGCAGCGACACATCGGCTTCGGCGTCAAGATCCTCAGCGAGCTGCTGCGCGAGAGTGACGAGTGCAAGTCCGCCGTCGACGAGCTGCTGACCGAGGTGATGCCTTGGACCTCGTCCGTGTTCATCCCGCCGGGCTGGGATCTCGAGTACACCCGCTGCTTCGGGTTCGAGCTCGAGGACATCGCCGAGTGGGGTATGCAGGCGCTCGAGCAGAAGTGGAGGGCGATCGGCTACCCGATGGAGGAGATGCCTCCCGGCGTGGTCCCGATGGACTACTCGCTGCCGGCCCGCGAGCGCGTCGCCCAGACGCTGCGCCTCGTCCGCGCGGGCGTGGTCGGCGAGCCGCTGCCCGCCTCGAAGGTCGAGTCCTCACCCGAGGTACAGGAGTTGTTCTTCAACGCGCTCGCTCGCTCGGTTGACACGAGCGGGGTCAACGGGACGCCGTTCCGGGTCCAGTGGAAGTTCAACGATGCCGAGCCCTGGCACGTGACCGTCGACAACGGCTCGACCCGGGCCGAGCGAGGGGTAGAACCGGCGGCGGACGTGACGCTCGAATCCGACTGGTTCGACTTCGTCAACGTCGGCAAGGGCGTGGTCAGCCCGCCGCGGGCCCTGGTTCAGCGCAAGCTCAAGGTCCACGGCGGACCACGCAACCTGCTCCGCTTCCGCAAGCTGTTCGCCTGAGCATTAGGCTCGCCGAGTCCCCGAGGCCTCGAGTGGAGCCCGCAAGCCAACGAGACAGGAGCCGCTGATGACCGAGGTCCACCGGACCCCCGACGAGCGTTTTGCCGACCTGCCGGACTTCCCCTGGGAGCCGGAGTACTTCGATTGGGACGGGATCAGGTTGGCGCGGATCGACGAGGGTGCGGGGGAGCCGGTGGTGCTGTTCCACGGCGAGCCCACCTGGTCGTTTCTCTATCGGAAGGTAATGCCACCCTTGCTCGCGGCAGGCCACCGCTGCATCGCTCCCGACTACGCCGGCTTCGGGCGCTCCGACAAACCGACCGACTTCGACTGGTACAGCTACGACAACCACACCGCGTCGATGATCGCCCTGCTCGACGAGCTCGAGGTGCGCGGAGCCACCTTCGTCGTCCAGGACTGGGGCGGGCCAATCGGGA
Organism: Acidobacteriota bacterium; assembly: GCA_032122625.1. Classification (GTDB taxonomy): domain Bacteria; phylum Actinomycetota; class Thermoleophilia; order Solirubrobacterales; family 70-9; genus CAXMST01. The sequence continues at coordinate 5,770 of JAQBGG010000036.1, read as the reverse complement.
TGCGGATCGCCGCCGAGCGCCCTGAGCTCTGCGGCCGGATCGTCGTCATGGACACCGGTCTGTTCACCGGACACCAGCCGATGTCGGACGCCTGGAAGGCGTTCCGCGACTTCGTCGCGCGGACTGAGGATCTGCCGATCTCCTTCCTCGTCGGCGGCGCCTGCAAGACGAAGCCCTCCGAGGAGGTACTCGCCGCCTACGACGCACCGTTCCCGGAGCCGGCGGCGAAGCAGGGGGCGCGGGCCTTTCCGCTGTTCCTCCCGACCACCCCCGATGCGCCGGGCGCCGCTGCGGGGCAGCGCACGCTCGAGGCGATGATCGCCTCAGATCGGCCCGTGCTGATGCTGTGGGCGGACTCCGACCCGGTCCTGACGCTCGACGTGGGCCGCGCGATCGCCGCCCGGACCGGCTGGCCGGAGCCCGAGGTGATCGCCGATGCCTCCCATTTCCTGCAGGAGGATCAGGGCGAGCTGATCGGCCGCCGGATCGCCACCTGGCTCAGCGAGAGCTGAGCTCCCGGAGGAGCCGGCGGGCAAAGCAAGGGCGGCCCGGAGGCCGCCCTTTCCCTCGTCTCCCTCAGCGAAGGGAGTGAATTCGCGTACCTACTTCTTCTGCTTGCACTTGAACTTATCCTTGTCGACAGTCTTCGTACCATCGGTGAAGACGGTCTTCGCCCGAAAGTGCATCTTCTTCGGCCTGCACTTGGCTTGCAGGAACTTGCCCTTCTTGATCGTCACCTCGAAGAAGCTGATCGCTCCCGCCGCAAGCGGTGGGATGGTGACATCGAGCGCCTTCTTGTACTTCTTGCCCGACTTCGACCTCTTCAGCTTGCCAACGAGGATGCTGGCGGGGATTCCCGCCGCGTCACCGATCGGCTTGCTGAAAAGCAGCAGCTTCTTGCCATTCTCGTTGAACGCGGTGACCTCGACGTCGATCTCACCGACGCCGGCGACTGTGACTACGGCCGAGCTGCCCCTGTTCTTGGAGACCTGGGACTTCCGCCCACACGCCTTCTTGGCGTCGGAGGTCGTCGCCGCGAGCCCGAGTCCGGAGGCGTTCGTTTTGCAGAACTTGACCGACTTCCGTTTCACCTTGATCTGCTTCGGAAGGTCGAGGATCGTCCGTTTGGCGCTCTTCGGCTGCATCTCGCCGGGCGCGTTGAAGGTCGTGATCGTGTTCTTCAACTTGACGTTCTTCCTGCCCTTCTTCGGCAGCTTCTTCGGCTTGACCTTCCCTACCTCCGTCTGCACGCTCTCGCCGGCAGTTGCGATCGAAACCACTCCGAACGCGATCACGCCGGCGAGCGCGACGGCGAGGTATTTCCGCATTGAGATATTCATCGCATCTCCTTCTGTAGTCCTGCTTGTCCCTGCAAACCCTTCACCCAGAAAACGCACCGAGCGGAAAAAGAAAGGGCGGCCCGGAGGCCGCCCTTCCCTCGTCTCCCTCAGCAAAGGGAGTGAATCCGCGTACCTACTTCTTCTTCGGCTTGCACTTGATCGTGTGCGTGTCCGAAGACTTCGGGGCGTCGGCGAAGAAGGTCGTCGCCTGGAACGTCATCTTCTTCGGCTTGCACCTGGCCTGGATGTACTTGCTCTTCTTGACCGTAACCTCGAAGAAGCTGATCGCGCCGGCTGCAAGCGGCGGGATCGTCACGTCGAGCGCCTTGCCGTACTTCTTGCCCGCCTTCGACTTCTTCAGCTTGCCGACGAGGATGCTGGCGGGGATTCCCGAGGCGTCACCGATCGGCTTTGCGTAGAGAAGCAGCTGCTTGTTGTTCTCGTTGAACGCGGTCACCAGGACGTCGATCGTCGTGAACCCGACGGGGAGTTGAACAGTTATCACTGCCGTGCTGCCCTTCGGATCGGAGACCACGGACTTCTTGCCACATGCGGCGATCGCTTCCTCGGTCGTCGCAGTCAGCCCCAGGCCCGAGGCGTCGGTCTTGCAGACCGGGACCGCGCCGAGGTTGAACTTCAACTGCTTCGGCCAGTCGACGACCGTCCGCACGCCCTTCGGCGGCTGGAGGGTTCCCGGCTTGTCGAAGGTCGTGATCGTGTTGATCAGCTTGATGTTCTGGTGCTTCTTCTTCGAAAGCTTGGTCGGCTTGACCTTCCCAACCTCGGTCTGCACGCTGTCATCGGCCACGGCCAGCGACACTGCACTCAACCCAATTGCTCCCGCCAATGCGAGAGCCAGATATCTCTTCATCTCCATGTCTCCTTCGATTTCGGTGTCCCCGGTCGGGGACCATACACCCGACAGCAAGGAAAGGCGCCCACTCGGCAGCCCATCTCGTTATCGGAATCATTCAGGGCTTGTACCTGTGTAAACCCCTTCGCGCGTAGAAAGTTGCGGGATCGGCGATCAGGGCGCCTGAGCCCGAGTATGGGGGTAAGTCGTCGACTCCGAGGGCGGTCCGCCGATTGACTTCGAGCCTGGCTGCAGATCGCAGCGCGGAGCCGGAATGTTGTTGCTGTTCGTGTTCGGCGCTCCGCCGTAGGCGTAGTCCTGGATCGCTTCGAAGAAGCTTGGGCTGCCTTCTGTCGGGACCACGGGGGGCAGGTCCCCGGGGGCGCCCGGCGTCAGCGTGATCCCCGAGAGCCCGGAGGTGCACTGGGCAGTCAGGAAGGAGTCGAGGGCCTTGGCGAGCTTCGTGTAGGCGCCCGCCTTGACGTAGGCGTTGCTTCGGTTGCCCGTGTATCGCGACGGCAGCGAGGCCAGCGACTCCGGGGCAAACACCTGGGTGGTCCGCAGGTATTTCGTGCGCTTCGTGCCGGTGGCATCGATGTTGGCGGCGTTGGTCGCCGCGGACAGGTTGCCCAGGGCGGCCGTGGTCTCGCCCCGGTAACGGTTCAGGGTCTGGACGATCGGGATCAGTTCGGTCAGGTATGAGTCGATGCGCGCGAGCGGCGGCGGCAGCTGATCGTCGATCACCGTGCGCAGGGAGCTGAACCCGGACTTCGCCCGCTTGTTGACGGTGAGGAGCCCGTCGAAGAAACGCTCCAGATGCGGCGCCAGGTCAGCGGTCTGCTCGAGGGTGCCGCTCAGCTCTCGCGCCACCGGCCGCAACTGGGTGATCAAGGCATCGGTGTCGCCGGCGAACGTGTCCAGTCGCTCCAGCGTCAGCTTCGACTCGTCAAGGAACGTGGGCAGGGCCTGGAAGGCCGCGATCAGGTCGGCATCGCGCTCGGCAAGCGTGCTGAAGACCGTGTTGGTGTTGGTGATCAGGCCGCTGAGCTGACCCGGTCGCTCGCTGAGCGCGTCGAAGGTCTCGCCGCCATCGCGGACCAGTCCCTGCACCGCTTGATCCTGGCTGTCCAGCACGCGCACCAGGTCGTCGGCGGATTCTGCGAACGGGGTCAGGTTGCCGATCGCCGCGTTGAGATCGGCCCCACGGCCGCGCAAAGCCAGGGAGGCGTCTTGCATCCAGGTGCGGAAAGCCTCACGGGTCGGCGCGTCGAAGGCGCGGAAGATCTCGTCCAGCTGGACCGCCTGCGAGACCTGGGCTGCGGGCAGGGTGCCGTCCTCGGGCAGCGCCGGGTCCTCGGAGTCGCCGGGGGTGAGCTCGACGTAGGTCTCACCCAGCAGCGTCTTCTGGCGAAGGATCGAGCGGGTGTTGGTCGGGATCGGCGCAAACTTCGGATCGATCTGGACCTCGGCGTCTGCGAGACCCTCGTCGTTGAGCTCGATCGACTTCACCTTGCCGACCGAGACGCCCGAAATCCGCACGTCCGACTCGACCGCGAGTTGGGTCGCCTCATCGAACGGGATCGTGATCCGGTAGCTCTTTGACTTCAGCGGGATGGCGCCGCCGAAGGTAACCCAGAGGAAGAGCAGCAGGGCGAAGCAGGAGATCGCGAAGCCGACCGCGATCGCCACTCTTCCGATTGTCGGCGGGCGAGTCTCCATCAGCAGATCTCCGAGCTCTCGGGTAGGCGGGTCAGGATCCGGGCGGTGGCGAGGCCGGGCTTGTCGAGCAAGGCGTTGTCGGCGAGCTGGGAGACCTGGCAGCTATACATCGCGATCGAGCGGACGATCGGGCCGCCGGAATCCTCGGTCAGCAAGATGCTGTTGGAGTTGTGGTTGAGCCAGGAGAGGTAGAACAGGTAGCTCTCGGACGAGCCCGGCGGGTCGTAGGCGAGCCCGTTGAGCAACGACGTCAGCTCGGTGAAGGTTCCCTTCAGGTCCTTGGCGCTGGAGGCGAGCGGGCCCGAAGCCTGGCGCACGTCCTTGACCACGCCCTTGACCTCGCCGGTGAAGGGGCGGATCTGATCACGGATCGGGCCGGTGGTCGACGAGAAGAAGGGCTGCAGCGCCTCGAGCGCCGGGTCGAACGCCCGCGCCGCGGGCAGCAGACGCCGGAGGGCCGGCTCGAGCTCGTCGGAGAGCGTCTCGCCGGCGTCCAGCGCCTTGCGCGTCTCCGTCAGGGCGCCCGGCAGGCCGCGCAGGGTGGCGCGGATGTTCTGCTCCTGATCGGCGAACGCGGAGAGCACCGCGTTCTGAGAGTCGACGAAGTCGGCCAGCTGCACGTCGTTGGCGGCAAGCCGCTCGGAGATCTTGCCGAAGTTGGTGATCACGCGCCGCAGGTTCGCCCGCCGCTTGGCGATTGCCCCGTTGACCTTGGCGAGATCCCGCGTCGTCGGCTCCAGGCGCCGCAGCACCGCCGAGAGCTCCTTGTCGCGGCCGTCACCCAAGCCCTCGGCGCCCCCGGCGAGCAGCAGGCGCAGATAGGCCTGGGTATCACCGTCGAGCGAGGCGAGAATCTGGTCGAGGTTGACGTTCGGCTTCGTCGAAGCGAGCGCTATCGTCGTGCCCTCGGGGACCGGCTCGGTGCCGGTGCCGCCGTCGAGCTCGACGGTCATGTCCTGGAGGCCGGTCCTCGGCCGCATCAAGATCGATGCGTCGGGATGGATCAGCTTGGCGTCCTCGTGATCAACTTGCATGGTCAGCTCGGCGACACCATCGACGAGCTCGACGGAGGTGATGTCGCCGATCTTGACCCCGGCCATGTTCACCGTCTGCCCCTGCCCCGGCGTGACGGCCTGCGCCGTCTGTAGCTGGGCCTTGAGCTCAAACCGGTCCTCACCGAGGATCGGGAACCAGGGCGGAAGCGCGGATGCCTGCTGGGAGAGGATCACGAACAGGGTCAGCAGCCCGACCACGGCGAGGATTATCACCGCGATGAAGTCCTTCAGGTATCGGCCGATTGCCTGCCTCATCATCCCTCCGGCGAGGGCGCGCCGACGGCGGCGGCGGGCCCATTCAGATCGGGAACGGCGTTCTTCTCGCAGAGCACATCGGTGCGGATCGGCGGATCCTGCGCGGGACGGACCGGCTGGGTGCCCGTCGGCGGCTGGATCGTGTAGCCCCAGAGCGGGGTGTTGACGCCCGTTGCCCCGCTGACGGGAGTCGAAACGAAGCTCGGGCCGCCGCCGAACTGGACACGGAGAAGCTGACCGTTACCGTCGAAGTTGGCGCCGGCCCCCGCCTGGCTGGCCGCAGCGTAGAAGAAGTCGTAGTAGTTCGGGGAACCGGTCGCGAAATCGTCGCTGATGACGATGTCGCCGGTCGGATCGAGCACCTGCGTTACGCAGCGACTGGTGGCCTGCAGCTGCGGCAGCAGGCCCGCGAGGTCATTGGTCGCGGCCGCCAGCGAGGGCTGCGCGAGCTTCAGGTCCTGCGCGATGCCGCCGAGCTCGCCCGGCTGCACGAGCTTGCCGGTCTGGCGCAGCCAGGGCGTGCCGGCGTCGATCGTTGCCGGCAGCTG
>JAQBGG010000035.1:0-35924 GCA_032122625.1 Acidobacteriota bacterium | reverse complement strand
GGCACTGAAAGGAACTGACATGGGAAAGACAATCGGAATCGACCTCGGCACGACCAACTCCTGCTTCGCGGTGATGGAGGGTGGTGAGCCGACGGTCCTCGAGAACGCCGAGGGTGGTCGCACGACTCCCTCGGTCGTCGCCTTCACAGACGACGATCGGCTCGTCGGCACAGTCGCCAAGCGGCAGTCGGTGATGAACCCTGAGCGGACGATCTTTTCGATCAAGCGCTTCATGGGCCGCAAGGAGGCCGAGGTCAAGGAGGAGGAGACGATCGTCCCCTACCACGTCGAAGAGGGACCGAACGGCGACGTGCGGGTCAAGGTCGACGACAAGCAGTTCAGCCCGCCTGAGATCTCGGCGATGATCCTGCAGAAGATCAAGGCCGACGCGGAGGCCAAGCTCGGCGAGGCAGTCGACTCGGCGGTGATCACCGTCCCCGCCTACTTCAACGACGATCAGCGACAGGCGACCAAGGACGCCGGCAAGATCGCCGGGCTCGAGGTCAAGCGGATCATCAACGAGCCGACCGCAGCCTCGCTCGCCTACGGCCTCGACAAGGAGGGCGGCGACCATTCGATTCTCGTCTTCGACCTCGGCGGCGGCACCTTCGACGTCTCCGTGCTCGAGATCGGCGACGGCGTCTTCGAGGTCAAGTCGACCGCCGGCGACAACCATCTCGGCGGCGACAACTGGGACAAGGCGATCGTCGAGTGGCTGGTTGCCGAATTCAAACGCGATCAGGGGATCGACCTGGCTGCCGACAAGAACTCATTGCAGCGTCTCTACGAGGCCGCGGAGAAGGCAAAGATCGAGCTCTCATCGGCCCAGGACACACAGATCAACCTGCCGTTCATCACCGCCGTCGAGGGGCAGCCCAAGCACCTGGAGATGAAGCTCAGCCGCGCGAAGCTGGCGGAGCTGACCTCTGATTTGCTGGAGCGCGTCGTCAGCCCGGTCAAGCAGGCGCTGGGGGATGCCGACACCGAGATCGATCACGTCGTGATGGTCGGCGGCATGACCCGTATGCCCTCCGTGCAGGAGAAGGTCAAGGAGCTGACCGGCAAGGACCCACATAAGGGCGTCAACCCCGATGAGGTCGTCGCTGTCGGCGCAGCGATCCAGGCCGGCGTGCTGGCGGGAGACGTCAAGGACGTGCTGCTGCTGGACGTCACCCCGCTGACCCTCGGGATCGAGACCAAGGGCGGGGTGATGACCAAGCTGATCGAGCGCAACACGACGATCCCGACGAAGAAATCGGAGATCTTCTCGACCGCCGACGACAATCAGACCCAGGTCGAGGTCCACGTGCTGCAGGGCGAGCGCGAGATGGCCGGCGGCAACAAGTCGCTGGGCAAGTTCCAGCTCACCGGGATTCCCTCAGCTCCCCGCGGAATGCCACAGATCGAGGTCTCCTTCGACATCGACTCGAACGGCATTCTCAACGTTGCGGCCAAGGACCTCGGCACCTCCAAGGAGCAGAAGATCGAGATCAAGGGTGGCTCGGGGCTCGCCGACGAGGAGGTCGAGCAGATGGTCAAGGACGCCGAGAGCCACGCCGACGAGGACCGTAAGGCGAAGGAGCTGGCCGAGGCCCGCAACGTCGCCGAGGCTCGCGCCTACCAATTCGAGAAGGAGCTCGAGGAGCACGGCGACAAGGTCGGCGAGGCCGAGCGCACCGAGATCAAGGAGGCGATCGAGGCGCTGAAGGGGGCCGCTGATTCAACCGACGTGACCGAGATCCAGGCGAAGACGACCGCTGCCGAGACCGCCTTCCAAAAGGTAAGCGAGGCGATCTACGCTGCGACCGCCGAGCAGTCGGCGCCGGAGGACGGCGCAGCGCCCTCGAGCAACGGTGACGCTGCCGAGGAGGACGTCGTCGATGCCGAGGTCGTCGAGGACGAGGCCTGAGCCTCGAGCTCGAGCGGAGACGACGAATGAGCGAGAGAGTCGATCAGCAGCCCGGCGCGGCGCCGGACAAGGCGTCCGGCGCCGGCCCCGTCAGCGGTGTCAGCGCCGCCGAAGTGGAGCAGGAGGCCCTCGACGTGGAGTCGGAGACCGTGGAGTCGGAGGCCGTGGAGTCGGAGGCCGTGGAGGCACCCGTTGCCGACGCCGGCGACGAGGAGGCGGCTGAGGAGGCCGGCGAGAGCGAGCTGCAGGAGGCGCTGCGCGAGCGGGACGAGTACCTCGACCTGGCGCAGCGGACCCGAGCCGAGCTCGAGAATTACCGGCGCCGCGTCAGCGGTGAGACGGCGGGGGCCGAGCAGCGAGGCCGAGCAGCGGTCGCCCGCGATCTGATCGGAGCGCTCGACAACCTCGAGCGGGCCCTGCTCGCCGCCGGCGTCGATCCCGAGGGCGGGACGCCCGAGGGCGAGCCGGCGAGCCAGGAGGTAACCGCCCAGACAGCACTCGCAGAGGGGGTTGCGATCGTCTACCGCGAGCTTTGCGAGGGACTGCGCCGCGGCGGGGTCGAGGCCTTCGACCCGCTCGGCGACGCCTTTGATCCAGCCCTGCACGAGGCGATTGCCACGGGCGAGGGCAACGGGGCCGAGAAGGGCTCGGTAATCGAGGTGCTCGAGAAGGGCTACCGGATCGGCGAGCAGGTGCTGCGGCCCGCCCGGGTCGTGGTCAGCAGCTAGGTAACGCGACGATGGCACAGCGAGATCTATACGAAGTCCTCGGCGTCGACAAGCAGGCCTCCGACGAGGATCTGAAGCGCGCCTACCGCAAGCTCGTCCGCGAATACCACCCGGACCGCAATCCGGATGACCCGGCTGCCGAGGAGCGGTTCAAGGAGGTGCAGGGCGCCTACGACACCCTCAAGGACCCTGAGAAGCGCAAGCAGTACGACGCCGGCGGAATGTTCGGTGGCTTCGGTCGCGGCGCCGCCGGACCCGCGGCCGGCGGCTTCGGGGTTGGCGACATCGGTGACATCTTCAGCTCACTCTTCAACCGTGGCGACGGGCCTCAGGCGCCGCAAGGGCGGGATCTCGAGACCGAGATCAAGCTCAGCTTCGAGCAGGCGATGGAGGGAACCCAGGTCCTCGTCACTGTTCCCAAGCAGGCCCGCTGCCAGACCTGCAACGGCACCGGTGCCGCACCGGGGACGAAGCCGGAAACCTGCCCCCGATGCGAGGGCCGCGGCCTCGATGCCCAGAGCCAGGGCTTCTTCTCGATCTCCCAGCCCTGCCCACAGTGTGGCGGGAGAGGGGAGATCGTCGAGAGCCCGTGCCCCGATTGTGCCGGGAGCGGCGTCACCCGCCAACGCAAGCGCTACCGGGTGAACGTACCCGCCGGGGTCCGCGAAGGTACGCGGATCAGGCTCGCCGGAAAGGGCGAGGACGGGCCACTCGGTGGCCCCTCCGGCGACCTCTTCGTCACAACTCACGTGGCGCCATCGCCGGTCTTCACCCGGCGTCCGGACGGTAGCCTCGAGGTTGAGGTCCCGATCACGATCGCCGAGGCGATCAGCGGCGGCAACATCGAGGTGCCGACGCTGCTGGCAACGAAGCGGATCCGGATCCCCGCCGGCACCAAGCACGGCAGCATCCAGCGCCTGCGAGGTGAGGGTCCACCGAAACCCGGAGGCGGCCGGCGCAGCGACATCCGCTACCGGATGGCGATCGACGTGCCGACCGATCTCAGCCCGGAGCAGCGCAAGGCCGTCGAGCAGCTGGCGACAGCCCTCAACGACCACGACCCGCGGGCCGGGATCCTCCGCGAGGCACGGCAGCGGGCCGACCGCGAGCGGACCGATCGATCCGATGAGTCCGGCAAGGTGGGGGCGGTGTGAATCAGCGCTCCGACAGCCGCGAAGGACCCCAGGTGCGGAGAACCGTGACCCGGATCAGCGGCGATATCGACCGCGAGCGTGGCGTCTTCATGATCTCCGTCGCGGCCGAACTGGCGGAGATGCACCCACAGACGCTGAGGATGTATGAGAGCCGCGGCCTGATCTCCCCGAAGCGCTCGCCGAAGAACACCCGCCTGTACTCGCAGGAGGATGTCGAGCGGCTGAGACGGATCCAGGCCATGACCGCCGAGCAGGGACTCAACCTGGCCGGGGTCGAGACTGTGCTCGAGCTCGAGACGAAGCTCGAGCGGATGCGCGAGCAGCTGCAGGCGATGCGCCGGCGGGCCGAAGAGCTCGAGCTGCGGATGAGCGAGGAGGTCGACCGGGTGAGGCGCTCGCTGGGCGCCGAACTCGTCCCCTACGGCGCCTACGAGTCGCAAGCGGTGCGGAAGGCTGCTGCTGAGCGCGCCGGCGTCTCCCAGAGTGGTGGAACGGTCCGCATCGAGGTCAAGCGGCGGCGCTGAGCGTCGATCTGCCCGCGACCAGCGAGTACGCTCAGCGGGTGGCCCAGCAGAGTTCGGATATCGATCCGCTCGCGCGATCGGCGGCGCTCGCGATCGCCGGCGCGCGGCTGGGAATCGGGATCGCCGCCTTTGGCTTCACCCGGCGGGCGCTGCCACTCGTCGGCATCGACGAGCCCGGATCCTCGGCGGTTGCGTTCGCCCGAATGGCCGGCGGCAGAGATCTGGCCCTCGGGATGCACGCGCTCGCCGCCGCAGGTGACCGCGACCGCCTGCGCGAGGCGACCCTGATCGGTGCCCTCGTCGACGTCGGCGATGCAATCGCCTTCGGCGCCGGCTTCAGAGGAACCGGCGAGGCCAGGAGGGTGGCGATCCGCAACGCCCCGCTCGGGGTCGCGGCCGCGATTGCCGGCGCCTGGATCCTCAGCCGGCTATAGCCGGGCTTCACAGCTCAGCCTTGGTTTGCGTTGCCGGCTCGCCGCGGGGGTCGGTGTCGCCCTCGCCGCCGATGGCGCTGATCGCAGCGAGGACGTCTGCGGCCAGCTGGGCACCGTCCCGGCTGCTCTCGGGGGTTGCGAGGATCGTGAAGGTGGAGATGCCGTCGGCCCCGATCTCCTCAAGCTCGACCCCGGGCGCCCGGATCAGGGCGACCGTGACGCGCTCCTCCAGCTCGGCCTGGAGGCTCGAGGGCGTCACCTGCGAGGAGTCGAAGCGGGCGGTGACCTCGACCGGCTCGGGCTCGTTCAGCGGCATCACGGCAACGCTCATCAGGACGCTGTTGGGAATCAGGATCCGGTCGGCGCCGTTGATCAGCGTCGTATGGAACAGACCAAGCGTCGCCACCGTGCCCTCGACGCTGATCCCCGAGCCCTGCACGCGGACCCGGTCGGCAACGCGGAACGGCCGCGCGCTGAGCAGGGTGGCGCCGGCGATCACGTTGCCGAGGGTCTGCTGTGCGGCGAGACCGAGGACCACCGCGGTGAACGCTCCGCCGACGGCCAGCGTCTCCGGCTTGACCCCGGCAATCGCCAGCGAGGCGAAGATCACGAAGGCGATCGTGAACAACCGGAAGAGGAAGCCGACGGTACCCGCCGTCGCCGGGTCCATCCGCTTCATGAGCGAGGGGGCGGCGGCCTTGGCCACGGTCCGGGCCAAACCCCAGCCGATCAGAACGAGCAGGGCGGCGGTCACGTAGCGGACGGGCTTGCCGGCCCCCGGGAAGAGGTCGGCCCGATTGGCGAAGACGACGAGGACCCCGGCGAGCAGGATCACCAGCACGATCGCCTCGCCCAGCGCCTTGCGCGCTTCGGCCCGATCGATCTCGCTGATCAGCCCGGCCTCCTGCCAGGCCTCCGTGCGCGTATCAAAGGCGCGGGCCGTGCGGCGCCGGAACTCGGCCGCGCGGCGGCGGGCGGCGGGCGTCGGCTCCGCCCCAACCTCCTGAGGCTCAGCTTGCTGTTCGCCGCTCTCGTTCATCACGCTCATCTCTACGGCCCTTGCCGGACCAAATCGACGCTGATCCACTCGGCGTCCCGATCCCTATTGTGGAGCAGACGGCGATCGGGCAGCACGGCGCCCCGTCGGGAACGCTCCCGGACCTAAGGATCAAGGGGATAATCCCCCCAGGATCTCAGTCTTTACCACTTAGATTTCTTGACTTCAGGCTGACAACCACGTAGACTGCGCAGAGATGCAAGCTGACCGATTCACAGTCAAGTCCCAAGAGGGCGTTGCCGCCGCGCAAGGCCTTGCCTCGCAGCATCGCAACACCGAAGTCGCCCCCGCCCACCTGCTCCTGGCGCTCTTGGAGCAGCAGGACGGTCTCGTCGTCCCCGTTCTCAACAAGCTTTCGACCGACGTCGCCTCGGTTCGCTCGCGGGCCGAAGAGGCCGTCGCGGCTCTGCCCAGCATCAGCGGCGCCGAGGAACCTGAGGCTCGCCCCTCAGGCGGCTTCATCAAGGTGCTGCAGCGGGCCGAGAAGGAGATGGCTGCGCTCGGCGACGAGTACATCTCGACCGAGCACCTCCTGCTGGCCTTGGCCGACAAGTCGTCCGGCCTCGCCGACCTACTCCCCGACCGCGAGCCGCTGGCGGAGGCGATCGCCGAAGTTCGCGGCCCGCACCGGGTCACCTCGCCGAACCCAGAGGAGACGATGCAGGCGCTGGAGAAGTTCGGCCAGGATCTGACAGCTGACGCCGAGGCGGACAAGCTCGATCCGGTGATCGGCCGCGACGAGGAGATCCGCCGGGTGATCCAGGTGCTCTCCCGCCGGACGAAGAACAACCCGGTACTGATCGGCGAGCCCGGGGTCGGCAAGACCGCGATCGTCGAGGGCCTCGCCCAGCGGATCGTGGCCGGCGACGTTCCCGAATCGCTGCGCGACCGCAGGGTGATCGCGCTCGACGTGGGCGCCCTGCTGGCGGGCTCCAAGTACCGCGGAGAGTTCGAGGAGCGGCTCAAGGCCGTGCTCGCCGAGGTCAAGGAGGCCGGCGGGCAGATCGTGCTGTTCATCGATGAGCTGCACACGATCGTCGGCGCCGGCGCCGCCGAGGGCGCGGTCGATGCCGCCAATCTGCTGAAGCCGATGCTCGCCCGTGGCGAGCTGCGGGCAGTAGGGGCGACGACGCTCGACGAGTATCGCAAGCACATCGAGAAGGACGCCGCTCTGGAGCGGCGCTTCCAGCCGGTCAATGTCGGCGAGCCCAGCGAGACCGACACGATTGCGATCCTTCGCGGGCTCAAGGAGCGCTACGAGGTCCACCACGGGGTGCGGATCTCCGATCCGGCGATCGTCGCCGCCGCGACCCTCTCGCAGCGCTACATCGCCGACCGCTTCCTGCCCGATAAGGCAATCGACCTGATCGACGAGGCCGCCTCACGCTTGAAGATGGAGATTGAGTCCTCGCCGGTCGAGATCGACGAGGTCGACCGGCGGATCCAACAGCTCGAGATCGAGCGCCAAGCGCTCTCGAAGGAGTCCGACGACGCCTCGAAGGCGCGACTGGGGGCCCTCGAGAGCGAGCTGGCAGAGCTGAAGGAGTCCGCCTCAGAGTTGAAGGCCCGCTGGCAGACCGAGAAGGGCGCCATCGAAGCGATCAAGCAGGCCAAGGCGGACCTCGAATCGGCGCACCGTGAGGCCGAGCGGGCCGAGCGCAACGCCGACCTCGAGAAGGCGGCTGAGTTGCGCTATGGCCGTATCCCCGAGCTCGAGCAGACGGTCGCCGACCAGCAGGTTCGCCTTGGCGAACTGCACGCGGAAGGCAGTGCGATGCTGACCGAGGAGGTGACCGAGGAGGACGTGGCTCAGGTCGTTGCCAAGTGGACCGGGATCCCCGTCTCCCGCCTGATCGAGGGTGAGGTCGAGAAGCTGATCCAGATGGAGGCCCGCCTGCACGAGCGCATCGTCGGCCAGGACGAGGCGGTCGAAGCGGTCGCCAACGCCCTGCGCCGCTCCCGCGCAGGACTCGCCGATCCGAACCGCCCGATCGGCAGCTTTCTCTTCCTCGGCCCGACCGGAGTCGGCAAGACGGAACTGGCCAGAGCGCTGGCCGAGTTCATGTTCGATTCCGAGCAGGCAATCGTCCGGGTCGACATGTCCGAGTACATGGAAAAGCACTCGGTCTCGCGGCTGATCGGCGCTCCCCCCGGCTACGTCGGCTACGACGAGGGCGGGCAGCTGACCGAGGCGGTTCGCCGTCGGCCTTACGCGGTGATCCTCCTCGACGAGATCGAGAAGGCGCACCCCGACGTCTTCAACACGCTGCTGCAGATCATGGACGAAGGCCGGCTGACCGACGGCCAGGGTCGCACCGTGGACTTCAAGAACGCCGTCCTGATCATGACCTCGAACGTCGGCTCACAGGAGATCGCCGGGGAGCGTATCGACGAGCAGATCCGGGAGAAGATCGACGCAGTGCTGGTCAACACCTTCAAGCCGGAGTTCCTCAACCGGATCGACGAGAGGGTGATCTTCCACCGGCTCGGCCGCGACGAGATCTCCCACATCGTCGAACTGCAGGTCGATCTGCTCGCCGCGCGGGTGCGCGAGAGGGGCATCGAGATCGAGCTCAGCGAAGACGCGCGGACGCTGCTCGGCAACCTCGGCTACGACCCGACCTACGGTGCCCGACCGCTGAAGCGCGTGATCCAGCGACAGCTGATCGACAAGCTGGCGCTGCGTTTGCTCGAGGGAGAGTTCGTTGACGGCGATCGGGTGCGGGTTGACGCCGTCGCCGGAGAGCTGAGCTTCGAGCGGGCCGGCGCGACAACGGTTGCCGCCTAACTCACGGCCTGCTCGCCGAGCTCCGAACCAGGCCTTCAGGAGCCGCCGACGTCGACCCGATCGACCGGCCGGTCGAGTCGGCGACGCACCTGCTCGACGACCTCTTGATCGCGGCCGGGGTGGGTGACGAAGACAACCCGGCTGGCGCCGTTCTGGGCGGCGATGTCCTCGACGGCCTGCAGCGGACTCTCATCGACGACTCGGCCCTCGGCATGACAGCCGGCCGCGGCCAGAGTCGCGATCGAGACCGCCAGGCGCTCCTGCGCCGCATAGCGGCCCGGATCCTGGTCGGAGAGCCAACGCTGCAACCTCGTCGGGGTGGCGGGGGCCAGGACCAGGACAGCGTAGCCCTCGGAGTAGTCCCCGCTCCCCGCCTCGGCGAGGGTGGCGATCCGGCTGGCCACGGCCGTCTCCTCGATTGGAGCCAGCGCCAGCGTCAGGATCGGCGCGCTACCACCGGTCGCGACCTCGATCGGCCCCTGATGGGTGCTGCGCGCAGCGATCACGATCAGCGCGGCGATCGAAAGGGCGCCGACGGCCACCCCGAGCTGGGGACCGATCAGCGCGAAGGCGGCGAAGGCCGGTAGGACAAGCCCGGCAACGAGCAAGGGCAGCATCCACGGCTTCGGGAACCAAGAGTCCACGAGCACCTTGTAGCGGCTCCGGCGAAGAAGGCGCCCCGAGACCCTGGGCCAGGGCCCCGGCTCAGATCCTGCTGATACCAGCGTCCGCGACGCCGGCCTGCAGGCCCTCGATGCCGAAAGCCTGGGCGGGCCCGAGGGCGCCGACGCCTTCGATGCCTCCGGCGAGGGCCGTGATCGATGCCCAGGCGAGGATCTCGGCGGTGAAGGTGTAGGCGTTGACACCTTCGAGCCGGACCTCGGCCAGCGGCCTGTCGGCGGCATCGCGGGCGATCGCGACGACGTGGGTCCCGCTCGAAGCTCGCGCCCCCTCGGAGGGGCCTCCGGTCGAGCCCTTGGCCAAGCGGCGGATGATCTGCGAAAGGCCGCTCTTGGCGCCGGGGATGCGAGTTAGCCCTGCGATCGCGTATGAGCCTGCCTGCATCACGCGCGTCGCAGAGCCGAAGCCGCCGAGGAATGGCTCGACGTCGCCTACGGATGGGAACTGGGCCGGGATCGAGAAGTGTTCGGACGATGAGACCGAGAGGGCGGGACGATTGTCGCCGCGGACCTCGTAGCCGCGGACCCGCGTGCCGTTCGCCTCCGTGATCAGGCGGCCACCGCGGTAGGCGAAGCCGGGCTCGAGTATCACGCCGGCGATCGAGGCCGCCGTCCCACCACTGGCGCCGCCCCCGCCGCCGGTCACGAAGTAACCGATCTCAACCTTGGTCGCTGCATCGCCCGCCTCGGTCAGCGCGAGTGCGGCAGCGAGGTTGCCCGGGACCCAGTCATAACCCATCGCCGTCAGCAGCGGCGCGCCCGCGGCGGCGGCCGGCGGGCCGAAGCGTTCGAAGACGCGGCGGATGAAGGCCGGCTCGCCGGTCGAGTCGATGTAGGGCGCTCCGGCGTCGATCGCCGCCTGCACGGCCGGGTCGCCCCAGCTGGTGAACGGCCCGACGGTGCTCAGCATCACGTCGCCGGACCCGAGCAGCTCCCGCACCGCCTGCGGCTCGCCGACGTCGGCAACAGCGGTCTCGAAGCCGCCTCCGAGCCCGTCGGCGAGTGAGCTGAGCGACCCCTGGCTGCGGCCGGCGAGCAGCGGCTTGGCGCCACGCTCGGCCAAGGCCGCGGCGGTCAACCTGCCGGTATAACCGGTGGCCCCGAAGAGAACGATCCGCCCCATCGAGGGGACCCTAGTTCACTCAACCCGCACGAGCGCAGCGCCCTCGCAGTGCCCTACTGGTACATCGCGTAGCTGACCGTCGGCTTCAACCCGAGCACGGCCCGCGGGGTCATCAGCCGGCGGTCGCGGTCGTAGAAAAGTGAGAAGCCGTTGAACAGGGCCCGGTTGGTGGCGAGGTTCGAGTAGCCGGACTTCTTCGCGGCGCGGGAGCCGATCCCGTCGAAGTTGAGCAGGACGTCGGTGCCCTGACGCTGACGGATCCGTTTACGGCCCTTGATGCTCCCAGCGCGAAACTGATGGACGATCATCGCCTTCGACGGCAGATCTCCCTGCTCGACGACTCCCTCGATCCATTTGGAGGCGCGGTTCAGGTCGCGAAAGCCGATCGAGCCCTCGTCGCGGCCGGGCACGCCCTTGGGGCCGACATTCCATTCGGGGTCGACGCCGATGTCGACGTCGGGCAGCTCGATCCATTTCCGCAGGGCCCTCAGCTCGCGGATCAGCGGCGAGCGGCCGGGCTGGATGTCGAGCGTCAACCGCGCCCCGACCGAGCGCGCGGCCTTCAGGTAGGTGCGGATCACATCGGGATCCTGGCGGGCACGGTACTTGCGGTCTCCTCCAGCGGAGGCTGTGGCCACCACCCCGATCAGGTTGATCGAGAGCGCCACGGGGAGCGCTGAGGTGCGGCTGTAGACGCGCGCCTGGCGGCGGAGCTTGCGCGCGGCACCCGAGGGCGAGCGCTTGCCGACGGCGGTGGAGGTCAGCTGCGGGGCGCCGTAGAGGGCGACGGCAAGTTGGTCGGGAAGCAGCGCCGTATCTGTGCCCTTGCCCCCCGTTGGGCCGATGCCAACGCCGCCTCCGCGTCGCTGGGCCCGGGCGGTCCCTGCGGTCGGAGCGGTACGCAGAAACTGATCGGTCAGGCGCTTGAACTCGGCCGCGCGGATTGGGCCCGGACCCGCGGCCGCGGCCTGCCCGCACACGGCTGAGGTCGCGGCTGCCGCGGCCACGCATCCGATAATCAGGCGCCTCAGGGCGGCACCCTTGCTGCTTCCCGCACCCATCGACAAGAGGTTAGCGTTCCCTCATATGCTCTCCGACCGCCCTCCGGGCCTGGGCATGTCAGCCTTCAAGGCGTGCGGATCGGGATCGTCGCCTATTGGTTCAACCGAGGTCAGGGCGTCGTGGCGCGGCAACTGCGCTCGGCGCTGGACGCGCTCGGGCACGAAACCTTCGTGCTTGCCCGCCCGACCCGGAAGACGAATATCCGGCCGGCCAAGATCGAAACGGCGGACGTCTGGGCCCAGGGGGGGATCACGGCAGGCTCCGACTACCTGATCCCGATCGACGAGTACGAAGCATGGGTCGCAGCCAACTCGCTCGAGATCGTGTTCTTCGACCAGAACTACCAGTTCGAGGAGATCGCCAGGCTGCGCGAGGCGGGCCTGCGGACCGCCGGCCGCTTCGTCTGGGAGCACTTCGCGACCGAGCATGTCGAGCCGGCAACACGGGCCTTCGATGCGGTCTACTCGATGACCGCCTGCGAGCGCGAGCGCTACGCCGGGATGGGCATCGAGAGCCCCCGTATCCGCTGGGGATGCCACCCCGGCCTCCTCGTCGGCAGCGCAGGAAAGACCGAGACCGCCACAGGGGAGACCGTGGACCTGCTTTTCCCCGGCGGCTTCATGAGCAAGCGGAAGCCCATCGATGAGGTGATCGCCGCCTTCCGCGCCGCCGAGGGCGACGAGCTGCGACTGATCCTCAAGGCACAGGTCGAGCGCCGCCTGACCCGGGTCAGGCGGCTTGCTCGCGGCGGGCGGATCGGGCGACGGGACAGGCGGATCGAGATCATCACCGACGATCTGCCGACCACCGAGTACATGCAGCTCTTCGCGTCCGCCCAGGCGATCATCGCGCCGAGCCGCTGGGAGGGTCTCGGCCTGCACCTCTACGAGGCGACCGCGCTCGGAATCCCGATCGTCACCAACGACAACCCACCGATGAACGAGATCGTCATCGACGGCCACAACGGACTGCTCGTGCCCGGGATCGAGGACGGAAAGGCCCGCTCCGGGATCACGGCTTACCGGCCCGACGTCGCGGCGCTGACCGCCGCGATCGAGCGACTGCGCGATCCCGGCCTGCGGGCACAGCTGCAGGCCGGCGCGCTCGAGCGGCGTAACGAGCTGAGCTGGGAGCAGACCGTCTCCGACCTCGGAGCCCTGCTCGAGACCGTGAGCGCTGAGCAACGATGAGGGAGCACGAACTTCGTCGCGAGCAGACCCTCGAGGTCGGCATCGATGACGCCTTCCAGTTCTTCTCCCGGGCTGAGAACCTCGAGGCGATCACGCCACCATGGCTCGGGTTCGAGATGATCACGCCGGCGCCGACAGAGATGGCAGCGGGAACACTGCTCCACTACAGGCTGCGTGTGCACGGCATCCCGGTCCGGTGGCTGACGCGGATCGAGGCCTGGGACCCGCCGAGAGGCTTCGTCGACCTCCAGCTCAAGGGGCCCTACGCACTCTGGCACCACACTCATACGTTCGAGCCGCTCGACGACGGACGTACCCGGATGATCGACGTGGTTCGCTACGGCCACCGCTTTGGGCCACTGGGCAACCTCGCTGAGCGCTTGATTGTGCGGCGCGACCTGGCCAGGATCTTCGACTACCGTCAGAGGTCGATCGCGGCCCTGCTCGCGAGCCCAGCAACCAAAGGAGCGCCCGCCGAATGACCAGCACCACACCCGCCCCAGTCCAGATCGAGCGCAACGGCCGGGTGATGACGATCCGCCTCGTCAACCCGCCGCACAACTTCATGAACCGCGAGATGGTCATCGGCTTGGAGCGGGTGATCACCGGGCTCGAGGGCGACGACTCGATCGGGGCGGTGATCGTCACCGGCGGTGTCGAAGGCAAGTTCATCACCCACTACGACGTGGCGGAGATTCTCGCCGGGGTCGAGGGGCTCGGCCAGGAGGTTGGACCCCGCCTCGCCGGGGCGACATTGGCCGCGGCGGGTGGGCTTGATCGGATCCCGAGGGTTGGCGAGGCGCTGCGTCGGACGCCGGCCGCCGGAGTGCTGGCGCTGCGCGAGATCCATGAGCTGTTCCTACGGATGAACCGGCTCGACAAGGTCCTGATCGCCGCGATCGGTGGCACCGCGATGGGTGGTGGTTGTGAGCTGGCCCTGGCCTGCGACATCCGCGTGATGGCAATCGGAGCGGGCGAGATCGGACTTCCGGAGGTGTTGCTGGGAATCCAGCCGGGGGCCGGCGGCACCCAGCGTATGGCTCACGCGGTGGGCCCCGCCCGAGCGCTGGAGATGATCCTCGAGGGCGAGAGCCTCGGGGCCGAGGCGGCGGTCGAAGCTGGGCTCGTCAACCGAGCCGTCCCAGCCGCGGCGCTGATGGAGGAGGCGCGGGCGGTCGCCGAGCGGATGGCCCGTCGGGCCCCCGAGTCGATCGCGGGCGCCAAGCACTCGGTCTACTTCGGCGCCACAGCACCCCTACCTGCCGGACTTGCAGAGGAGCGGCGCTGGTTCCTCGCCGGCGGTACGGGACCTCGGGCGCGTCGCGGCCTCAGCGCCTACGCGCGCCAGGTGCAGGAGTTCGATGCGGCGCCGGTCGACGTCGGGGAGCTGGCGGCCGCCTGGCGGGCCGGCACTGCGGTAGATCTCAACGGGGACGACTGAGATGCCCGGCAGGTCGCTGATCCGTCGCGCCTACGACGCCAGCTATGGGCGCCTGTTCGCGGCCTCATACGACCGCATGCTCGCCCGCGCCGAGCGGGGAGAGCTGGGCGCCCGCCGGGCGCAGGTGGTGGGCGATGCAAGTGGGCGCACGCTCGAGCTGGGTGCCGGAACCGGCCTCAACCTCCCTCACTACAGCGACGCCGTCACCGAACTCGTCCTGACTGAGCCCTTCGGCCCGATGGCCGAGAAGCTGCGCGCCAAGTTGGCGGGATCCGGCCGAGAGGCCGACGTGATCGAGGCGCCGGCCGAGAACCTGCCCTTTGACAGCGACAGCTTCGACACGGTCGTCTGCACGTTGATGCTCTGCACCGTCGAGGACCAGGCCGCGAGCCTGACCGAGGTGGCACGGGTCCTGCGGCCCGGCGGCAGGCTGCTGTTCTTCGAGCACGTGCGGGCCGAGACGCCCGGGCTGGCGCGGGCCCAGGATGTCCTCCACGGTCCCTGGTTCGCAATCGGGCACGGCTGTCATTGCAACCGCGACACGGTCGCTGCGATCGAGCGCTCCGAGCTCGTCCTCGAAGATGTTCAGCGGGCTGAGATGGAAGGACTGGCGCCGATCGTGAAGCCGACGGTAGCGGGGGCCGCGAGACTCACCTGAGCTCTCCGCAGAAGCCCGGTTGCGCATTCGAGGTCGAAGTGAAATAAGAATGGGGGAGTAACTACGGCCAACTTCTGAGGAGGAGAGTTAGATGGCGCACTTCATTCTCTTGACCAACCTGACGCCGGACGGTGTCAAGACGATCAAGAACAACCCCGCCCGGATCGGCGAGGTCAACTCTGAGATGGAACAAATCGGGCTCAAGGTCCTGCAGCAGTGGGCGACGCTCGGCGAGTACGACTTCATCACCGTGATCGAGGCCCCTGACGCGGAAACGATGGCCCGCGCCTCGGTCGAACTGGGCTCGCGCGGGACCAGCGTGAACAGGACTCTGACGGCGATCCCCGCCGAGGAGTTCGCCTCGGGCCTGTAGACAGCCCGAGTGAGAAGCAGATGAAGGTCCTCGTCGTCGGAGGGGGCGGCCGCGAGCACGCGATCGTCCGAGCGCTTGCCCGCTCGGAGCGCTCCCCGGAGCTGATCTGCACCCCCGGCAACGCGGGGATCGCCGCCGATGCCCGCCTCCTCGACTCCGGCGGCGGGGTCGAGGCGCTCGTCGCCGCCGCCCGGGAGGAGGCCGTCGACCTGGTCGTCGTCGGTCCCGAGGCTCCGTTGGTCGCCGGCGTCGTGGACGCGCTCGAGGCGGCCGGCATCGCCGCGTTCGGCCCGAGCGGCGAGGCGGCCCGCCTCGAGGGCTCGAAGCTCTACGCGAAGGAGGCGATGAAGGAGGCCGGCGTGCCGACCGCCTCCCATGCCGTGCTGCAAAGTCGCGCGGAGGCGCTCGAGCAGATCGGTGGTACGACCTTCCCGGCGGTGCTCAAGGCCGACGGCCTGGCGGCGGGCAAGGGCGTGATCATCGCCGCCACCGAACAAGAGGCGCGTGAGGCGATCGACGTCTTCTTCACCGAGCAGCGCTTCGGTGAGACCACCGTCGTGCTCGAGGAGTACCTCGACGGAGAGGAGCTTTCGCTGCTCGCACTGTGCGACGGCGAGAACGTCGTGCCGCTCGCCCCCGCCCAGGACTACAAACGGATCTTCGACGGCGACGAGGGCCCGAACACCGGCGGCATGGGCAGCTACTCACCGGTCCCCGGGATCACCGATGAGGAGCTCGAGCGAATCGTTGACGTCGCGCACCGCCCGATCGTCGATCTGATGGCGCGCCGCGGCACTCCTTTTCACGGCGTGCTCTACGCCGGAATGATGATCACGGCCGCCGGGCCGAAGGTGCTCGAGTTCAATGTCCGCTTCGGTGACCCTGAGACCCAGGCGGTGCTGCCCCGGCTGCGCTCCGATCTCGTCGAGCTCTGCCTGGCGGCGCGCGAGCCTGGCGGGCTCGCCGGTGTCAAGGCCGAGTTCTGCCCGGAGTGGGCGGTGACCGTGGTGCTGGCCTCGGCCGGCTACCCGCAGAGCTCCTCGAAGGGCGACCTGATCAGCGGCCTCGCGGAGGCGCAGGCGGCGGGGGCCGAGGTGGTTCACGCCGGCACCGCGATGCGCGACGGCAACTTCATCACCAACGGAGGCCGCGTATTGGGTGTGACGGCGCTCGGCGACGGCCCCGCCGCCGCCCGGGAGCGCGCGTACGATGCGGCGCAGAAGATCAACTTCGACGGGCGCCAGCTGCGCGGGGACATCGCGCAGCGAGCCGTCGATCGCCTAGGAGGGTGACCCACAGATGAACGAGTCCGAGACAGGAACCGAGACGATGCCCGAGGGCGAGCTCGAGAACATCGATGTCGAGCAGCCGCTGGTCGGGATCATCATGGGCTCGGCCAACGACAAGGAAACGATGATGAAAGCCGGCGCCGTCCTCGACGAGGCCGGGATCAACTACGAGGTAAGGGTGATGAGCGCCCATCGCACCCCCGACACGGTCGTCGAGTACTGCAAGATGGCGAAGACCCGCGGCCTGCGCGTGATCATCGCCGGGGCCGGGCTCAGCGCCGCACTTCCCGGCGTCGCCGCCGCCCACACCGAGCTACCGGTGATCGGCGTGCCGATCTCCGCCGGCACGCTGGGCGGGATCGACGCGCTGCTCTCGATCGCGCAGATGCCGCCCGGGGTCCCGGTAGCGGCTGTCGGCATCGACGGCGCCAAGAACGCCGGACTGCTCGCCGCCCGGATCATCAACGGCTAGAGATCAGGTGATCGAGCGCTACACACGCGAGGCGATCGGGTCGATCTGGACCCAGCGCCGCAAGCTCGAGGGCTGGCTCGAGGTTGAGCTGGCGGCCCTCGACGCCCTTGCCGCCGAGGGAGTCGTGCCGACCGACGACGCCCGCGCCTGCCGTGAGCGCGCCTCGTTCACCGTCGAGGCGGTAGAGGAACGCGAGCGGACGACCGACCATGACGTCGCCGCCTTCGTCGATGTGGTCCAGCAATCGGTCGGGGAGCCCGGGCGCTGGATCCACTATGGCTTGACCTCCTCCGACGTGCTCGACACGGCGCTCGCTACCCAGCTGGTCGAGGCGGGCACGGTGGTCTTGACCGGTGCCCGCGACTACCGCGACGCGCTGATCGGCCGCGCGCTCGAGCATCGCGACACGGTCTCGGTCGGCCGCACCCACGGGATCCACGCCGAGCCGACCAGCTTCGGCCTGCGCCTGGCTGGATTCGCCTTCGAAGCGGACCGCAACGTCGAGCGCCTGCGCCGCGCATTTGAGCAGGCCGCCGTCGGCAAGCTCTCCGGGGCGGTCGGAACCTACGCCTCGCTTCCGCCCTCGATCGAGGCCCGGGTGATGGAAGCGCTGGGCCTCCATCGCGAGGACGCCTCAACCCAGGTCGTGCCCCGCGACCGCCACGCCGAGGTGCTGAGCGCGATCGCCCTCGCCGCCGCCGGCCTGGAGCGATTCGCGACTGAGGTCCGCAACCTGCAGAAGACCGAGGTCCGCGAGGTCGAGGAGCCGTTCAAGGCCGGCCAGAAGGGCTCCTCGGCGATGCCTCACAAGCGCAACCCGATCACCACCGAGCGGATCACAGGCCTGGCGCGGGTGATGCGCGGCTACGCGCAGGCCGGCCTCGAGAACGTGGCGCTATGGCACGAGCGGGACATCTCCCACTCCGGCGCCGAGCGGGTGATCCTTCCCGACGCGACGATCGGCCTCGACTACATGCAGGACCTCGGCCGGCGGGTGGCGGCGGAGATGGTCGTCCACACCGAGCGGATGCGGGAGAACCTCGAGCTCACCTACGGAGCGGTCTACAGCCAGCGGGCGCTGACGGCACTGCTTGACGCCGGCGTGACCCGCGATGACGCCTACATGCTCGTCCAGGCCAACGCCCAGCAGGCATGGGATACGCGGACCCCGTTTCGCGAGCTGCTCGCCGATGCGATCGCCGCCGATACCGAGGTGCCGGAGATCGACCTCGACGCCGTCTTCGACCCGAGCGCCTATCTGCGCAACGCCGGCGAGGTCTTCGAGCGGCTCGAAACACTGGCCAAGTAGCCAGTCGGGACCCGAATTCGGCAATAATCCCTGTCCCGTCCGCGCCAAGCCGCGGTCCTCTCTCACCAAGGAGCTCTCCGATGCCCGAAGCACTCGTCTACGACGCCGTCCGCACCCCCCGAGGCAAGGGCAAGGTGAACGGATCGCTGCACTCGACCAAGCCCGTCGATCTCGTCGTCGGCCTGATGCACGAGACGCTCGCCCGCAACGTCAACCTCGATCCCAACCGCGTTGACGACGTAGTGCTCGGCTGCGTCACCCCGATTGGCGATCAGGGCGCCGATATCGCCAAGACCGCGGCGATCAAGGCGGGCCTCCCCGACACAGTCGCCGGCGTCCAGCTCAACCGCTTCTGCGCCTCCGGGCTGGAGGCGGTCAACATCGGCGCCCAGAAGGTCGCCTCGGGCTGGGAGGACATGGTCTTCACCGGTGGCGTCGAGTCGATGTCACGCGTGCCGATGGGTGCCGACGGCGGCGCCTGGGCGATGGACCCCGAGACCAACTACGACACTTCGTTCATTCCGCAGGGTGTCGGGGCCGACCTGATCGCCACCGTCGAGGAGTTCTCACGGGACGACGTCGACACCTACGCCGCCCGCTCCCAGGAGCGGGCCGCCGCCGCGCGCGAGGAAGGCCGCTTCTCGAACTCGGTGATTCCGGTCACCGACATCAATGACCAGGTGGTGCTCGATCAGGACGAGTTCATCCGGCCCGGTACGACCGTCGAGACGCTTGGCAACCTGAAGCCCTCCTTCGAGCTGATGGGCGAGGCGGGCGGCTTCGACGCCGTGGCCCTGCAGAAGTACCACTGGATCGAGAAGATCAATCACGTCCACACCCCCGGCAACTCGTCGGGGATCGTCGACGGCGCCTCGCTGCTGGTGATCGGCAGCGAGGAGGCCGGCTCGCAGATGGGCATGGACCCGCGCGCGAAGATCCTCGCCACCGCGGTCTCGGGGGCCGACCCGACGATCATGCTGACCGGCCCGGCGCCGGCGAGCCGCAAGGCGCTGGAGAAGGCCGGGCTGACCGCCGAGGACCTCGATCTGGTCGAGATCAACGAGGCCTTCGCTGCCGTCGTATTGCGCTTCGTCCGCGACATGGACCTCGACATGGAGAAGGTCAACGTCAACGGCGGCGCGATCGCGATGGGCCATCCGCTCGGCGCGACCGGGGGGATGATTCTCGGCAGCCTGATCGACGAACTGGAGCGCACCGACGGCCGCTACGGACTGGCGACGCTATGCGTCGGCGGCGGGATGGGCATTGCGACTGTGATCGAGCGCGTTTAGCGCCCGCACACCCCAGCCCTCCCAACTCCTTCCCCACCCGACGAAACGAGGCCCAAAAGCGATGAGCGAAACCAGCACGATCAACTATGAGCGTGGCGAGGACGGGATCGTCGTCCTCACGCTCGACGATCCGAACCAGTCCGCCAACACGATGAATGCCGACTACGCGGCATCGATGGGCGCCACGGTCGAGCGGCTCGCATCCGAGGTCGAGGCGGGCGAGGTCAAGGGCGTGATCATCAGCTCGGCAAAGAAGACGTTCTTCGCCGGCGGCGATCTCAACGATCTGATCGAGGCGACGCCCGACGACGCGGCTCAGGTCGCCGAGGGCGTCCGCACGATCAAGGCGCAGCTGCGCAGGCTGGAGACCCTCGGCGTGCCGGTGGTCGCCGCCGTCAACGGCGCCGCTCTCGGCGGCGGGCTCGAGATCTGTCTCGCCTGCCACCACCGGATCGTCGTCAACGACCCGAAGATCCAGCTCGGCGTGCCCGAGGTTCAGCTCGGGCTTCTACCCGGGGGCGGTGGCGTCGTTCGCAGCGTCCGCCTGCTCGGCATCGTCGACGCCCTGATGAAGGTCCTGATGGAGGGCAAGCGCTACAGCCCCGAGCAGGCGAAGGAGATCGGGATCGTCGACCAGCTCGTCGACTCCCCGGAGGAGTTGATCGGGGCCGCGAAGGCCTGGATCGCCGCCAACCCGGAGGCCAAGCAGCCCTGGGACAGCGAGGGCTACAAGATGCCGGGCGGCACACCCTCGAGCCCCAGCCTCGCGCAGAACCTGCCGATGTTTCCCGCGAACCTCCGCAAGCAGCTCAAGGGGGCGAACTTCCCCGCCCCGCACCACATCATGGCCGCCGCCGTCGAGGGCGCACAGACGGACTTCGACAACGCGATCGAAATCGAGGGCCGCTACTTCGTGGACCTGGTCTGCGGCCAGGTCTCCAAGAACATGATCCAGGCGTTCTTCTTCGACCTCCAGAAGGTCAGTGGCGATCGCAACCGGCCCGCCGGCATCGAGCCGTTCAAGCCGCATAAGGTCGCCGTCCTCGGCGCCGGGATGATGGGCGCTTCGATCGCCTACGTCTGCGCCAAGGCCGGGATCGACGTCGTGCTCAAGGACATCAGCCAAGAGGCTGCCGAGAAGGGCAAGGACTACTCGGAGAAGCTCGTCGCAAAGGGCCTCGAGCGCGGCAAGGAAACGGCCGAGAGCGCCGAGGCGCTGCTCGGGCGGATCACGCCGAGCGCCGATGCCGCCGATGCGGCCGGGGCCGACCTCGTGATCGAGGCGGTCTTCGAGGATCCCAAGGTCAAGGCCGAGGTCTTCGCCGAGGTCGAGCCGCACCTCGCCGAGGGGGCCCTGCTCGGCTCCAACACCTCGACGCTGCCGATCACGATGCTCGCCGAGGACGTCAGCCGCCCTGCCGACTTCATCGGCCTGCACTTCTTCAGCCCCGTGGAGAAGATGCCGCTGCTCGAGATCATCAAGGGCGAGGCGACCTCCGACGAGACCCTCTACCGAGCGCTCGATGTCGCCCGGCAGATCAAGAAGACCCCGATCGTCGTCAACGACAGCCGTGGCTTCTTCACAAGTCGCGTGATCGGCACCTTCATTGGCGAGGGCCTGGCGATGCTGGCCGAGGGTATACCCGCCCCCTCGATCGAGCAGGCCTCCTCGCAGGCCGGTTACCCGGCGCCGCTGCTGCAGCTCTCAGATGAGCTCAACCTGAACCTGATGAAGAAGATCCGGGGGGAGACCAAGGCCGCGATCCTCGCCGAGGGCGGCGAGTGGCCCGAGCACCCCTCCGAGGGCGTCGTCGATCGGATGATCGACGAGTTCGACCGCGGCGGCAAGCTCGCGGGCGCCGGCTTCTACACCTACGAGGACGGCTCCCGCACGGGCCTCTGGGACGGCCTCGGGGACGCCTTCGGGGGCGACAACACCGACGTTCCCTTCGAGGACATGAAGGAGCGGATGCTGTTCGCGGAGTCGATCGAGACGGTCAAGTGTCTTGACGAGGGAGTGATCGAGTCGATCGCCGACGCCAACATCGGCTCGATCATGGGCATCGGCTTCCCCGCCTGGACAGGCGGCGTGGTCCAATACATGAACGGCTACGAAGGTGGCCTCAAGGGCTTCGTCGCTCGCTGCCGCGAGCTGGCTGAGACCTACGGCGAGCGGTTTCAGCCGCCCGCCTCCTTGGTCGCCAAGGCCGAGGCCGGCGAGGTCTACAGCGACGAGGAAACGCTGGTCGCCGCCTAACGCGGGAAGCCGGCGGGCCTGGAGGGGTCACGAAACCCGGAATAGGTCCGAGGAACGTAACCCCTCGATCGGGGCGAGTTCGTGGCGTTCTGGAGACTGGTCTGAAGCGTTCCATCCGACCAATGAAAGTCGCTCGTTGCGGAAGAATCGGCGGACCGCCTATCCCTGATTGCCCTGGCCGTTGCTAGGTTCGCTGCATGACAGCGACACTTCGCGAGCTCGAGCTCCATTCCAGCGGCAAAGTCCGCGAGATCTACCACTCAGGCGAGGAGCTGATCATGGTCGCTTCCGACCGGATCAGCGCCTACGACGTGATCCTGCCGGACCCGATTCCGGACAAGGGCCGGGTCCTGACCCAGATGTCGATCTTCTGGTTCGAGAACACGGGGGAGATCGTCCCAAATCACCTGATCGACGAGCAGGTGCCGGCTGAGGTGGCGGGGCGCGGGCTGCGGGTCAGGCGCCTCGCGATGTACCCGATCGAGTGCGTAGTCCGCGGCTACATCACCGGCTCCGGCTGGAAGGAATACAAGGCCGACGGCTCAGTTTGTGGGATCGAGTTGCCCGAGGGCCTGCAGGAGTCCGAGAAGCTGCCCGAGCCGATCTTCACCCCGGCGACCAAAGCCGAGATCGGCGACCACGACGAGAACGTCGACTTCGATCGGGCCGCGGAGCTGGTCGGCTCGCGACCTCTGGCCGAGGAGCTGCGACGGATCTCGATCGAGCTCTATGAGTACGCCGCCGCGCATGCGCGCGAACGGGGAATCATTCTCGCCGACACGAAGTTCGAGTTCGGCTCGAGCCCCGGGGCCGAGATCGTTCTCGGCGACGAGGTGCTGACTCCGGATTCCTCCCGCTTCTGGCCCGCCGACGAGTACGCGACCGGCCGCGGTCAGGCGAGCTTCGACAAGCAGTACGTCCGCGACTGGCTCGATCAGTCGGGCTGGGACCATTCCCCGCCCGCGCCGGAGCTACCGCCGGAGGTGATCGCCAACACCTCGGCCAAGTATCGCGAGGCCTACGAGCGGATCACCGGGCGGACGCTCGGCTGATGGCGTCCGAGGGGGGCGTCGGTCGAGCGCGCATCGAGCCGGACTCGACGGAGCGCTTCGTCGGCCTCCGCAAGCGACTCGGCGTCAGTTGTTTCGGGCTCAACCAGATGGTCCTGCAGCCGCGGCAGCGCGGGCGGATCCACCGGCACGAGCGGCAGGAGGAGGTCTACCTGGTGCTCGAGGGCGAGGTCACGATCTCGATCGAGGGCGAGGAGGAACGGCTGGGCGAAGGTGAACTGATGCGCGTCGGCCCCGAGGTGCGGCGGCAGCTGATCAACCGATCCGCTGCGCCCGTCGTATTCGTGGCGATCGGCGGAGCCGGGGAGCATCAGGGGCGCGACGGCGAGGCGTTTACGAGTTGGGACGCGACCGAGGGTGCCCCGCCGCAGGAGGTACCGCTGCCCGAGGACCTGCCGCCAAGCTAGCCCGGCGCGGGCTCTCTAACCTGCCTCTGGATGACAATTCTGATCCAGGGGATGCGGCGCTCGGGGACCACCATCCTCTACGACGCGATGCTCGAGGACCCGCAGCTGAAGTGCTTCTACGAGCCTTTCCGAGAGGACACCGAGACCCCCGGCGGCGGCAGCGGGGCTCGCGAGAGCGACCCCTTCGCGGAGACGCGAGCCCTGCGGGCCGCCTTTGCGGCCGAGCACTACCCCGATCTCGACATCGCGGAGTTCAACTGGGGAGGACCGCGGGAGCCCGAGCTCGAGATTGGGCCCGGCCTGCCCGAGCACTGCACCGGCTTCCTCGGGCACCTGCTCGACCGGCCCGAGGACGTGATGGTCAAGTTCACGCGGATCTCAGACAAGCTCGAGGCGATCGCCGCCCTGGCGCCCAACGCCGTCTTCGTCCACGTCGTGCGCGATCCGCGTGCTGTCGCGGCTTCGATGATGATGGGCAAGGATCGCAAGCGGGCCGAGGAGTACGACAACCCGGCCGCCTTCTTCGAGGAGCGACGCAAGCGCAAGCTCTGGTCGAGCCGGCAGCTTTCGGCGAAGCTGCTCGACCAGCCTGAGTACGCCCACATCCGCAGGCCCGCCAACTTCATCCGGATCCTGCTTGTCTGGAAGCACACGTTCGACAGCGCCTGGCGCGACGGTCGCCGCCTGTTCGGCGACCGATACGTGCTGCTCCGCAACGAGGAGCTTCGCGCCGACCCGGTCGGCGGCATCAGCCGTGTCTATCGCGCGGCCGAGCGGCCGACGCCGTCGGCCGTGGCGGAGTGGGCGCGTGGCGCAGTGCGCCCGCCGGAGGTTCCCTACGCCGCCAACGATCCGCGCTGGATTGAGGCGTTCGCCCGGCTGGGGATGCGCGACGCGCTCGAGAACGCGGGCTATCCGGTGCTGGCTGACGCGGCTGCCGAGGCTCGTGCGCCTTCGCGGCTGACCGGGTTGATGGGACGTGCCCGGTCACGGATGAGCCGCGCGCGGGACTGAACGACCGCCACGCCATCGTCTAGGGTCCGGGCCGTGCTTGCGCGAGTCCTGATCCGCCCGAAGACCGGCGTCGTCGACCCGCAGGGCAAGGCCGTGGAGCGGGCGCTGCCGACACTGGGTTTCGAGGGTGTCGAGGACGTACGCGTAGGCCGCATGGTCGAGCTGCGGACCGACGATCCAGATCGGCTCTCCGAGCTATGCGAGAAGCTGCTCGCCAACCCCTTGATCGAGGACTACGAGATCGAACTCGAGGGCGAGGGGTCGCAGCTCTCCCATGGTGGCGACGAGGAAGAGGTGTGAGGGCGGCCTTGTGACGCGTTTCGGGGTGATTCGCTTCCCGGGGTCCTGCGACGAGACCGACGCACTGCTTGCCTGCGAGCGGGTCGGGGAGGCGGAGCTGCTCTGGCATCGGGATCCCGATCTCAAGGGTGTCGACGCAGTTGTCGTCCCCGGCGGCTTCTCCTACGGCGACTACCTGCGATGCGGGGCAATCGCCCGCTTCGCCCCCGTGATGGAGAGCGTGATCGGGTTCGCCGCGGAGGGGGGGCCGGTGCTCGGGATCTGCAACGGCTTCCAGGTGCTGTGCGAGGCCGGGCTGCTGCCCGGGGCGCTGCTCCCGAACGAGGATCTCAAGTTTCTCTGCCGGCAGGTCGATCTCGTCGTCGAGGACGACTCGGCGGCCTGGACGTCGGCCTGCACAGTCGGCGAGCGGCTCTCGATCCCGGTCAAGCACACGACCGGGCGCTACTTCGCCCCGTCAGATCAGCTCGAGCGGGTCGAGCACGACGGCCAGGTGATCCTCCGCTACGCCCCCGGCCAGAACCCGAACGGCTCGCTGCACGAGATCGCCGGCGTCCGCAACGAGGCGGGCAACGTCGTCGGCCTGATGCCTCACCCCGAGCACGCGGTCGATCCGCTGACCGGCTCGACCGACGGCCTGCGGCTGTTCGAGTCCGCGGCACGGGTCGCGGCGGCGGCCTGAGCGGCCGAGGCCGCGGCGGCCCTACCTCTTCTTCGGCCGCTTCAGCTTCGAGCTTGCCGAGACCTTCACCGTCGCCGTCTCGGTCAGGTCGGCCGCGGTGCCGCTCACGGTCAGCTTTGCCTTCCTCGCGGCCTTCTTGCTCTTCAGGAGCTGCTTCTTGAGCTTCTTCAGCGAGTTCTTCGACTTCAGCTTGAGCGAGACCTTGGTGGCCATGCCGCCGTCCAGCGCAGCCGTCTTCGGCGCCAGCTTGTAGCTCTTCTTGCCGACCTTGACCTTGCCCTTCAAGCTCAGGCTGCAGTCCTCCTCGGCACAGGTCCCGGTGACCTTGAACTTCTTCGCCACCTTCTGCTTGCGGGAGGCGTCCAGCCCGGCGAGCAGCTCGAGGTCGTTCCAGTTGCGGAGCGCGGCGATCTCGCTCGCCGACATCCCCGCTGTGACCTGCGACGGATCGGCCGCGTCGTAGCTCTCTGCATCGACCTTCGCCGCCGCGTCGGCGTCAACCGCCTGGGTGGCGCTGCCGGTCGCGAGATCGCGCTGGACCTCGAACGACATGTAGGCGACCGTCTCACCGGCGGCGATCGTGACGTCGTCCCAGCGGTACGCGAGGTTGTCCTCGGGCTGCGAAACATCAGTGCCAGTCAGCGTGACGAAGTCGGCGGTATCAATGCCACCGATGCCGTCGATCAGGTGGGCGAGCGCCGGATCGGAGTTCTCGGTCCCAGCCGTGTTGCTGTGATCGCTGGTCACGAACCAGCGATCCGCCGGGGTCGCGGCGCCGTCGCCGGACGAGCTCGAGCGTACGGCGGTGTCGTCGTCGGAGCCGAGGTCGCCATCGTTGTCGGTGGACTGAGTGTCGCCCACCTGAATCGAGGTCGTGACCGCCGCCGTCCCGGGGTTGCTGATCAGGTTGAGGATCCTGGCACCGGGCAGCGCGCTGGGTGCGGCGGCCGGGGCCACGTAGATCTTTCTCTGGACCTGCAGGCCGTGCAGCGTGACGACCGGGTAGACGTGCTCGGCGCCGCCTTCCTCATCCGCGCAGGAGTTGTTGTTGGCCGAAAAGTACATGTCCGAGGTGGCGTCACCGTTGATGAACAGAGCCCCCCAATCGTCGTAGCTGTCGGAGTTGCCGCGCGGGCCTGGAGGCGTACCGGCGGGTCCGTTGTTGCCGCTGTCGTGGAGGGTGGCAAACGGCTGGTTGCGGTCAGCCGTGGCGCCGGCGTCGGTGAAGTCGAAGTAGTTACCTCCGTTGTCAAAGACCTTTGTCGTGCCGTTGTCGCCGCAGGTGGTGGCGCCGGCGGCTGTGGGACCCGCCAACGCAAAGAGTGCGACGGCGGCCAAAGCCCCGCCCAGGCTCAGGGTGAACCGCGACTGCATCCCAGCGACTGGTCTTATACCGACTCCTTATTCCAGAGATTCAACAGCGGAATGAGACTACACCTTACTAATGGCACGCGGGAATACCGCGCGAGCTACTGAGCGCTGAGAACGGTTCGGACGGCCAGGACCCGGCGGTGATCCTCGGGCGTGGCGATGAGCGTCAGCTTGCTGAAGATCGCCGTCGGGTGCTCTCCGACCGCTCGCTGAGCATGATCGAAATGAAGGAGATGTGCGTCGGATTGGCCGTCGCGATCCTGATTGACCGCGGCGGCGCTCGCGGCTCTGCCAGCATGCGGCCTTGATGCGAGTCGGTATCTGTGCCTTCTGGTTCAACCGCGGGCAGGGCGTCGTTGCCCGCCAGCTGCGCTCCGCTCTGGACGAGCTCGGGCACGAGACCTTCGTGCTCGGCCGGCCGACCAAGGAGAGCTTTCCGATGCCGCAGGAGGCGCGCGAGGACGACGTCTGGGCGCAGCAGGGTGTGACGCCCGCCTCGGACTTCTTCATCCCGGAGGCCGAGCTGGTCGGCTGGGCCACCGAGCACGGCCTCGACGCCTGCTTCTTCGACCAGAACTACGAGTTCGATGCGATCGCCGGGCTGCGAGCGAGCGGCGTACGGACGATCGGCCGCTTCGTCTGGGAGCGCTTCAGCGAGGAGCATGTCGCCGGTGCGACAGACGCCTACGAGACGATCTACTCGATGACCGCCGCCGAGCAACGGCGCTACGCGTCGATGGGGATCGAGACCCCGTTCCTGCGTTGGGGAATCCACCCCGAGTACGAGCGGGTCACCCCCCACCGCGATGGCCGCCGCCCGGGCAGCCCAGACCCGCCCGCCGACGCCGCCGGCACGCCCGGAGGCGCGGCCGAGGACGTGCCGCGCCCTGTCTATTTCCACTACCACGCGGGTCTGCTCGGCAAGCGCAAGCCGTTCAAGGAGATCATCGAGGCGTTTTCGGCGACCCAGAACCCGGATCTGCGCCTGATCGTCAAGGCGCAGATCGAGCGGCGGATGAAGTTCCTCCAGAATGCGGCAAGGAAGGACTCACGGATCGAGTTGGTGCTGGAGGACCTGCCGAGCGAGGAGCATCTGCAGATGTGCGCCGACGCCGACGTCTGCATGGCGCCGGCCCGCTGGGAGGGGCTCGGACTCCATCTCTACGAGGCGGTCGCCTTCGGGCAGCCGATCATCACAAACGACGATCCACCGATGAACGAGCTGGTCGGCGACGGTGAGAACGGCCTCCTCGTTCCCTCCCATCACGACGGCGATGCCAACTCGGGAATCCCGGCGAAGACCGTCGACGTGGCGGCCCTGACCGCGGCGATCGAGCGGCTCGCTGACCCAGAACTGCGGGCCGAGCTCGAGCGGGGAGCCGAGCGGCGACGCCAGGCGCTGAGTTGGGAGGGAGCGGTTGCCAGCGTCGCCGCACTGCTCGGATGAAGCGCTGGGCGGCGCTGTGCCTCGTGCTCGCGGCGTCCATCCCGGCCGCCTGCGGCGGCGGTGAGAGCGACACCGAAAGCGGCGGCGGGCCCCTGCTCGGCTTCAACGAGGCCTTCCTCCCCGATAGCCCCGGAAACGAGCTTCTGGCCGAGTCGGACGCCGACTTCGTCCGCGTCGCCCTCACCTGGGCAAGGGCCGAGCAGCTTCCCGGCGAGACCAACTTCGACGCCCCCGACGCGATCGCCGAGGAGCTCGATGCTCTCGGGCTCAACGTGCTCTGGGTCGTGACCAGCGCCCCCTGCTGGGCGACTGATCTGGCCTGCAGCGGCCCAGGGCGGCCATCGCTGGCCCCGAGGCCCGAGCACTTCGACGAATACGCGGCCTTCGTCACTGAGGTGGCTGAGCGCTACCCGGACGCGGTCGGGATCGAGGTCTGGAACGAGCCCAATATCCCCAACTTCTGGCGGACCGACCCGGACGCCGCCACCTACCGGGCGCTGCTGACGGAGACCGCCGAGGCCGTACACGAGAGCGGCTCCGATGTTCCCGTGGTGATGGCGGGGCCATCGCCGACGACCGAGGAGCAGGCGATCGCGGACCCGCAGAAGATCCCGTTCCTGGAGTTCATCGAGGATGTGATGAGCGGCCCCGACAGGCCAGACGTCGACGCGATCGGGGTCCACCCTTACAGCCTGCTGCAGTCAGCTTCCGATCCGACTGCGGAAACGATTCGCCTCTACGAGGAAGCCCGAGACGCGGCCGAGCGGGCCGCCCCAGGAGTCTCCCTCTGGGTCACGGAGGTCGGCCTGACCACGGCCGGCCGTAGCGCCGTCTCGCCAGAGGAACAGGCCTCGGGACTGGCGACGATCGTCGCTGAGCTTGAAGCTGATGGGGTGCCGGTGATCGCGATCCATCGATTCTTCGATCAGGCGGATCCGCCGTTCGCGTTCGAGGAAGGCTTCGGGGTTGTCGCCGCCGATCGGACGACCCGCAAGCCCGCGTTCTGCGTCATCCCCGAGGCAGCCGGGGTGGATTGCCAGACGTGAGATCGGCAATCGTGCGACCCTTGGCGACCCCATGGCTGCCCTGACTCGCAAGCGCCGCGACCCGCGTCCTCCGGCGCCCGTGATCGTCGGGGTCGGACGCTCCGGGACGACGATGCTGCGGTTGATGCTTGACGCCCATCCGGCGTTGGCGATCCCGCCCGAGACCCACTTCGTCCCCGACCTGATCGACGCCATCGACGACGGTGCGAGGCCGGCCGCAGCTGTTGAGGTGATGCAGTCTGTTCGCCAGTGGGGGGATCTGCACATCGAGCCCGCCGAGGTGCTCGAGCGCTTCGAGGCGCTGGATGACTTCAACTCCGGCGATGCCCTGCGTGCCTTCTACGCGATCTACACCGAGCGTCAGGGAAAGCCTCGCTGGGGCGAGAAGACGCCCGGCTACGTCCGCAAGATGAAGCGGATCGAAAAGGCGCTGCCCGAGACGCGCTTCATCCACGTGATCCGCGATGGTCGCGATGTCGCCCTCTCGCGCTGGAAGCGCACTCTCGGCGACGGCGAGCCAGCCTCCGCCCAGCAGGTGGCGGAGGGATGGCAGCGCCGCATCCGCCGCGCCCAAAAGCAGGGCCGCAGGCTCGATCACTACCTGGAGCTGCGCTACGAGGACCTGGTTACCGACACCGAGGCCAACCTGCGCCAGATCGCCGAGTTCATCGAGCTCGACTGGGACCCGGTGATGCTCCGCTACTACGAGGGCGCCGCCGATCGGATGGCGGAGATGGCCCGTGACCTCCCGTCGATCGACGGCAAGCCGGTGCGCCCCGGCGATGAGCGGATGCAGGCCCACGCGATGACGCAGAAGCCGCCGGACCCCAGCGCGATGTACCGCTGGAAGGAAAAGATGAGCCCCGAGGACGTCGCCGCCTTCGATGCCGCCGCCGGGGAACTGCTCTCCGAGCTCGGCTACGAGGTCGGGACCGCGGCGAGGTAGCGCCCTGAGCAAGTTCACGGCACTGACCGACGAACTGCACGACTACATCGTCGAGAATGGTGCGCGCGAGGACGCCGTCCTCGCGCAGGTGCGCGAGGAGACGGCGGCGCTCGGGGAGATTTCGGTGATGCAGATCGCGCCCGACCAGGGCGCGCTGATGGCGCTACTCACCCGGATTCTCGGCCCCAAGCGCGCGATCGAGGTCGGCACCTTCACAGGCTATTCGGCGATATGCATCGCTCGAGGGCTGCCGACCGGCGGCCGGCTGATCGCCTGCGAGCTCGACCCGGAGCGGGCGCAGACCGCCGCCGAGAACTTCGCCCTCGCCTCGGTGGCCGACCGGATCGACCTGCGGGTCGGGCCGGCCTCGGAGACGCTCGCGGAGCTCACCGCGGCCAAGGGCCCTGAAAGCTCCGAACCGTTCGATCTGGCGTTTATCGACGCCGACAAGACCGGCTACGACGGCTACTACGAGAGCTGCCTCGAGCTGCTGCGGCCGGGCGGCTTGATCATCCTCGACAACGTCCTGCAGGACGGGCGGGTGCTCGACGCCGCGGGCAACGAGAGCGCCGAGGCTATCGCCCGGCTCAACGCCAAGGTCCGCGTCGACGACCGGGTCGGGATCGCGATGATCGGAGTCGCCGACGGCCTGACGCTGGCGGTGAAGCGGTGAGTCCGCGGGCCGGGGTCGCAGTTTGAAGGTCGGGATCGTCTCGAAGTGGATCGCCTCCGGACAGGCGGTCGTTGCGCGGCAGCTGCGCTCGGCGTTGGACGACCTCGGTCACGAGAGCTTCGTCCTCGCCCGCCCGGGCTCCGGGCCCCGGGCGCAGAAGGCCGCGAGTGCCACCGGCGGCGACACCGACGCAGTTTGGGATCAACCCGGGATCACCAAGGCCAGCGACCACCATGTGCCCCTGAGCGAGTACGAAGACTGGGTCCGAGCCAGCTCGATCGATCTGATCCTCTGCGACGAAAACTACCAGTTCGACGAAATCAACCACCTGCGCGAGCAGGGCCTGCGCACGATCGGCCGCTTCGTCTGGGAGTACTTCGGCCCCGAACACGCGCACGGCGCAAAGACCGCCTTCGAGACGATCTACTCGATGACCCTCTGCGAGCGCGAGCGCTACGCGGGGATGGGCATCGAGAGCCCCTACGTCCCCTGGGGAATCCACCCAGAGCTACTGGACTGGGCCAAGGACGGCGACGTGGCCGGATTGATCAAACCCGGCACGCCCGGAGGCGCAGCCGAGGACGTGGCCGGATATATCCCCGAGGACGTGGCCGGATTAGTCCGCTTCTATTTTCCCGGCGGGATCCTCGGTCGCCGCAAGCCGATCCGCAAGATCGTCAAGGCGTTCCGTCGGGCGCAGGGCGAGCACCTGCGGCTGATCATCAGCGGCCAGGTTCCACGCAAGGACGAGTTCCTGGCTGAGGCGGCCGTCGAAGATCCCCGGATCGAGCTGGCGCTGGAGGACGAGCCCGAGAACGCCCACCGGGCGCGCTTTGCCGCCTGCGATGTCTGCCTCGCCCCGTCCCGGTGGGAGGGCCTCGGGTTGCCCCTATACGAGGCGACGGCGTTCGGCCTGCCCGTGATCACCAACGACAAGCCGCCGATGTCGGAGATGGTCCTCGACGGGCTCAGCGGCATTCTCGTCGCCTCGACCCCACAGGGCGAGGCGCGGTCAGGGATCACGGCCTGGGATCCCGACCCCGGCGAGCTGACCGCCGCAATCGAGCGCCTCGGCGATCGCCGGGAGCTCGAGCGGATGCGCGCCGGGGTTGCCGAGCTTCGTGAGCAGCGCAACTGGAAGCAGACGGTGGCGGCGCTGGGGAAGTTACTCTCGTGAGATGAGCGGCGAGGCGTCCAGTGTCGGAGATCTGATGGGCAGGGTCGGACTGCCGGCCCCGGTCGCTGAGCTCGCGGCGCGCGATTGGGACGTGATCGTCGTCGGCGGTGGTCACAACGGGCTCACCTCAGCCGCCTATCTGGCCCGGGCGGAGCAGGCGGTGCTGGTGCTCGAGCGCCGGGAGCAACTCGGCGGCGCCTGCACCCTGGAGCGCCCGTTCGAGGATCAGCGCTATGTGATCAGCCCCTGCGCCTATGTCGTCGGCCTACTCGACCACCGGGTGATCGATGAGCTCGGCCTGCGCGGGCTCGGCTACCGGGTCTTCCCGGCCGACCCGCATCTGTGGTGCGGCTTCGCCGACGGGACTTCCTACGCCGAGTTCCGCGACCCGGCGACCAACCGGGCGCACCTCGAGGCCAACGGCTTCGAGGCCGCCGACATCGCCGGCCTCGAGCGTTACTACGAGCTCTACGCCCGGGCCCGCAAGCTCCTGCGGGAGGGTTCGGGGCCCGAGGGCGACACCTGGGCCGGTTCCTCTCCTTCGCGAAAGCGGATCGAGGAGATCCTCGGCGAGGATGAGCTGATCAGCCTCGTCTTCGAGGATTCGGTCGCCGGGCTGCTCGAGCGCCACGTCTCCGATCCGCGCCTGCACCGGGCGCTCTGGGGTCAGGGCGTGATTGGCACGTCGGCCGGGCCGCGGACCCCCGGCACGACGATGGTCAAGCTCCTGCACAGCATGGGCAACCTCGATGGTGAGCCCAGCTCCTGGGGCTACGTCGAGGGCGGCATGGGCGGGATCTCCTTCGCGATTGCCGATGCCGCCCGGGCCTCGGGCGCGACGCTGGCGGCCGGGGTGCCGGTGGCCCGGATCCGCCCCGGCGAGGGAGTCGAGCTGGAGAGCGGCGAGCTGCTCCACGCCCGCGCTGTCGTCTGCAACGCCGACCCCAAGCGGCTCGCTTCGATGCTCGATGCCGACGCCGTGCCGGTCAGCTTCGCCCAAAGGATCACCGATTGGAAGGTCGACTCGCCGGTGGTCAAGCTGAACGCGGGATTGAGCCGCGGGCCGCGCTGGAGCGCCGCCGCCGAGGGCTTCGACCCGCAGCGGGCGATGGTCACCGTCGCGGTCGGAATGGACGAGGGCCAGGCGGCGTACGAGGCCAGCCTGCGCGGTGAGGTTCGGATCGGCTTCTGCGAAATCTACTCGCAGACCGCCTACGACCCGACGGTCGCACCGGAGGGCAAGCAGACGCTCAGCGTCTTCGCCCAGTACGCGCCCTACGGACTGGCGGAGGGCGACTGGGACTCACGCCGGGAGGAGATCGGGGACGCGATTCTCGATGCGATCGCCGCCTCTGCTCCCGACATCCATGAATGCGTCGAGTTCCGCGAGGTGCTCGGCCCCCCCGACATCGAGGAGCGGATCGGGCTCACCGGCGGCCACATCTTCCAGGGCCAGGCGCTACCCGAGCAGATGTGGGACCGGCGCTTCGACCACCGGACGCCGATCGAGGGCCTCTATCTGTGTGGGGCCGCAACCCACCCCGGCGGCTCGGTGATCGGACTGAACGGCCGCAACGCGGCGATGGCGCTGCTCGCGGATGCGGCGGGCTAGCTAGCCTCCCGCCCCGGATGCCAAGCGATGCGAGCACGGATATAGAGGGCGTCGGCGAGGAGCTGCAGGCGGCGGGCAAGGGCTCGCGCTGGGAGCAGTTCCGCCTCCCGGTCGAGCTCCAGGGCAAGAGCTTCCTCGACGTCGGTTGCTGGGAGGGCATGCATTGTGCCGAGGCGGTGCGGCGCGGCGCCTCGCAGACGGTCGGCATCGACCTCTGCACCTCCGAGGATCTCGCCGCCAACGTCGAGCGCTACGGCTTCGACTTCCTGCAGATGGACATCTTCAGCGAGAAGTGGCTCGAACTGGGCGAGTTCGACGTGGTCCTCTGCTCGGGGGTCCTCTACCACGTTGAGAACGTGATGAGCCTGCTCTTCCGGCTGCGCAAGGTAGTCCGCGAGCTGCTCGTGATCGAGACCGGGATCACGCGCCTGGAGCCCGAGAAGCCGATGATGATCTTTCACGGTCAGGGCGAGGGCACCAACAACCCCTCGAACTGGTGGACCCCGAACAAGCTCTGTCTCGAGCAGATGCTCGCCACCGCCGGCTTCGAGGGGGTCAGCACCGTCTGGGAGGAGGAGCGTCACGAGCATTACTCGCGCATCTGCGTCCAGGCGATACCGACGGGCCACCTCGAGCACGCTCGGATCCTGCCCCGCAAGGAGCGCACGATGAGCCTCCACGGCGGCAACCGTAGGGGCGGGAAGAACAAGAGTCGCCAGCCGGAAGCGGAGTGAACCGACCCGAGGCAAACCGGCGCACGCCCGGACGCGAAGCGGAGGACGTGCGCCGCGGGTATTCACGCAGTGACCATGCCCACACCGTCTCGGGCACCCCCGCAGGGCGCAGCCCGAGGAGGTGCCCTGTATGCGAGTGGGCATAGTCACGAAGTGGTTCAACCGGGGCCAGCCGATCGTCGGCCGCTACGTGCGCTCGGCGATTGACGAGCTCGGCCACGAAAGCTTCGTACTCGCGCGGCCGCGGCGCGAGGGGGGGCCGCGGCCCGGGGCGCTGGAGCGGACCGGAATCTGGGATCAGCCGGGAGTCACCGAGGGCTCGGCCTTCGAGGTGCCGCTCGACGAGTACGTGGCCTGGGTCGAGGTGAACGGGATCGAGACGATCCTCTGCGACCAGAACTACCAGTTCGCCGAGCTGGCGGGGCTCCGCGAGCGCGGCGTCCGGGTGATCGGTCGCTTCGTCTGGGAGCACTTCACCGAGGAGCACCTGGCCCCGGCCCGGCAGGCCTACGATCGCATCTACTCGGTCACGGAAGCCGAGCAAGGGCGATACCTCGCCTGGGGGCTGGAGACGCCCCGCGTGCCATGGGGCATCCATCCCGAGCTGCTCGAGATCCCGGTCGAGCGTGCCGAGGACGGCATCACCCGCTTCGTCTTCCCCGGCGGTTATCTCGGGCATCGCAAACCGCTGGAGCCGGTCGTCGAGGCTTTCGCCAGGACCAAGCGAGATGACATCCGACTCGTGGTCAAGGCGCAGGTCGAGCGCGACCGCCTCGGCAAGCTCAGCCGCAGGGTCCGCAAGGACAAGCGGATCGAGCTGCGCCTCGGGGACGAGGAGTGGGAGCCGCACCTGCGCTCGATCGCCGCCTGCGACGTCTGCATCACGCCCTCCCGCTGGGAGGGACTCGGCCTGCCTCTCTATGAGGCGATGGCCTTCGGCCAGCCGGTGATCAGCAACGACGATCCGCCGATGAACGAGGTCATCAGCGACGGCCTCAACGGCCTGCTCGTCCCCTCCCACCCCGACGGCACCGCTCGCTCGGGGATCCCTGCCAAGCGGCCCGACCCCGAGGCGCTCACGGACGCCATCGAGCAGCTGGCCGAGCCCGGCCTGCGAGCCCGGCTCGCCGCGGGAGCGGCGGCCCGCCGCGAGGAACTGAGGTGGGCCCGCACCGTCGCCGGATTCCGCGAGCTCCTGGCAGCACCCTGAGACGCTGCCGACGCCGAGCTTGAAATCCCCACCGATATCCGGGGTGGATTTCAACTCGGCCGCGGGCCGGTTCTGCACGCAGGCCGGGATCTGCCATCAGCTGAGCGGCCGTTTGCGGGGCATCTGCAAGGCGCCTACAATGAGACGCCCCGCGTCCGTGGTGGTCGCTTCTGCCTACCTCCCGGGCGCCGCGGTCTTGCCCGCGCAGCGGTTCGCGATGATCTCGTTAGCCGCAGCGAGAGACGTTCCTGCCCGATGGCGCCCTCAAGCCCAAAGAGCATCTGGCGACGGTCCAGCCACCGCCGCGCGGCACAGCGCGGAGCATTACCCATGCCCGCAGCGTTCGTGGTCGGCGTCAATCGCTCCGGCACAACCCTGTTGCGGATGATGCTCGACGCCCATCCGGAGCTGACGATGCCGCCGGAGACCCACTTCGTGCCCGAGCTGATCGACGTCGCCGAGGCCGGCGGCGCAACGCCCGAGGATCTGCTCGCG
>JAQBGG010000034.1:0-7381 GCA_032122625.1 Acidobacteriota bacterium | reverse complement strand
CCGACTCGAAGGCCAGTCGCGGAGGCAGCGGTACCGGAGCCAGCCGATCACCCTCGGCGAGCGGCGCCCACCCGACCTCGACCACCGGCACGGGATCCGCGAGTCCCTTCAGCTCCACCGGCCCCAGCGCCGTGAACGCGTGGCCGCCCCGCGAGCCCGCCAGCACGCGCACGGTCTCGGTGCCAAGTACCTGCCCGCCGGTCGCCGCCGCACACAACCGCGCCGCCTCGACCACGGCGGTCCCGTGTACGTCACCGTCGTCGGCCACGGTCACGTCACCGGCCGAGACGCCGACGCGTAAAGGCAGGCCCTCTTCGCCGCGGCGATCAGCGGCATCAACCGCCTGCTGCATTGCGACCGCGCAGGCGAGCGCGTCTGCAGCTCCGCTGAAGGCGACCATCAGGCCGTCGCCAAGGCTCTTGACCTCCCGGCCCTCCTGCTCCGCTACCGGCGCCCGGAGCAAGTCGAGATGGGCCTGCTGCACCGTCTCGAACTGCTCATCACCGAGCCGAGCGAGCGCCTCGGTTGACGCCACGGCATCGGTGAACAAGACGGTGAGCGTTCCCTGCACGCGCCGAGCGTACCCAGCCGCACCGCTCCCGGTCGGGCGCTGCCGTGGTACCGCCACTATCGCGCTCGAGCCCTCCGCCAGGAGCCGGCCGTCTACTCGGCCGCGGTCAACCTCTCCGGCTTTGCGACGATCGCCAGCGTGCTGGTCGGCGGGACTCTGCTCGGTGTGGTCGGCGCGATCCTCGCCGTCCCGGTCACCGCGGCGCCGAAGGGGATCATGGCCGAGATCATGAAGCCGCGGCGAGAGCGGATGGCGGCGCTTAGGGCCGAGGCCTAGCTCGCGGTCGCAACCAGCGACCAAGGGGAACCGCTGAGCGCTAGAACTCCTTGACAGGACCAACTGGATTTGTGGGCGCAAGGAGCAATCCGGCTCCGTGCGACAACGGGTAAGGAGTGGATATGGAAAGCAGTGTGGGATCGACGGAAGAAGTACCGGCGACGACGAGCGGCTGGTGGCTGATCCTGCTGATCGGCCTCCTCAGCGTCGCGGTGGGGATAGCGTTCCTTGCCCAGCCCGACAACAGCATCGAGACGCTGGCGGTGATCGCCGGGATCTTCCTGCTCATCGACGGCATTATCGAGTTGGGAGCCTCGCTGATGCACGGCACCCGGAATCGCGGAACGATCGCCCTGGTCGGCGTGGTAACCGCGATCATCGGCGTCCTGCTCATCCGCCATCCGGTCGGGGGAGTAGTCGCGGTCGCGCTGCTGATCGGCCTCTGGCTGATCGCGGTCGGCGTGGTCCGCTTCGTCGTCGCATTCGAGGAGAGCGAGCACCGCGGTTGGAACCTCGCCGTCGGCGCCATCCAGGCGATCGCCGGCATCGTGATCATTGCCAATCCGGATATCGGCTACACGACGCTGGCCATCCTCGCCGGGATCGCCTTCATCCTCAACGGGCTCGGCATGCTCGGGCTGGGCTGGAGCATGCACTCGGCCGAGCGTGAGGTGAAGGCCGCCTAGGCGAAGCCAAGTCACACGGCGTCCGGCGTCCGCCGGACGCCGGGCCTGGACGTGGGCAGAGCCGACCATGTGGTCTGATCAGTCGGCCGGGGCGGCGGCGGCCGCACCCCCTTGACTACCCCGTATGTCGCAGTGGGCGACGAGTCGGCCCGGGTATCGCGAGCTAGGTGCCGTAGTCCTCGCTGCCGAGGAAGTGAAGGGAGACGTAGGGCTCGTCGCCGACGACCCAGCTGTCGTGGCCGGGCGGGATATAGAAGAACTGGCCCGGCCTCAGCCGGTACTCAGTGCCGTCGTCCATCGCCGCCACCGCCTCGCCGCTCAGCACCATGCCGACGTGTTCGACCTGGCAGAGGGCATCGCCGGCCTCGGCGCCGACGTGCTCGGACCAGACCCAGCCCGGTTGGTAGGTCGCCCGGCCGAGCGTCATCGGCCCGACGCGGTAGAGCTCAAAGCGCCCCCTGACGAACTCGCGCACCTCGGTCGGCGCATCCACATCGATGAGCTGCGGGTCCACGGGGCAATCGTATTCTCCGCGTCGGCCGAGGTGCCTGTAGACCGATCA
Source organism: Acidobacteriota bacterium (assembly GCA_032122625.1). Classification (GTDB taxonomy): domain Bacteria; phylum Actinomycetota; class Thermoleophilia; order Solirubrobacterales; family 70-9; genus CAXMST01. Next base: position 5,286 of record JAQBGG010000034.1, on the reverse strand, counting down.
GATGTTTGCCGGCATCAACAGCTTGAGCGCCGATCAGAAGCAGAACCACGACGGTTCCATCGACGTCATCTTTGCACCGGAATCACCAGAGGGCATGGAGAAGAACTGGATCCAAACGATCCCGGGCAAGAGCTGGTTCATCCTCCTGCGTGCCTATGGGCCCCAGGAGCCGTGGATCGACAAGACCTGGCGGCCGAGCCAACTCGAGTTGGTGAGCTAGCAGCCGAGCGCGATGTTCGAAATCGTGTTGATCGCGATCGCGACCAGGTAGGGGATGGCTCCTGACAGCGCCAGGGCGGTTGAGCCGCCGAACAGCAGCGCAGCAGCGACGAACAGCGCGACCGTCGGTGCCGCCAGAGCGGGGATTGGCTCACCGGGGTCGGGCAGCCGCGAGCGGCTAACGGTCGGCGCATGCGAGTGGGCGGCTGCCTCTGAGCTCATGTCACTCGACTTTCTAGGTCTGGTTCACGGTCTTCGCCGATCGGCGGGGTGGTTCGACGAGTCGGCGACCCATGATGAGCTGGCGGCGCGCCTTGAGCAGGGGGCAGAGGTCGAAGTCAGCAAGGTGGGCTCCGAGGGCCTGGTCGATGTGGGTGAAGGGCGGATCGCAATGTTCGTCCACACCCCCGGCGTGGAACTACGGATCCTCACCGCGGAGGACGAGCCGAGGCCCGATCGGGGCGACGAGCTGATCGGGCTCGGTCCGCCCCCTTGACCTGAATCGCCGGAGCAGCAGGACGCGTCCTGAGAAGGGGATCTTCATCGCCAAGGCAGTGAGCCTATCGGCCCCGACCGTGCCACAGGGTGGCGATCCCCATTTGCCTGCGGATGACCTATCGGCGATCTGCTGCACAAAGGCCACCGAGCTATCGGGAGTCGTGGGCTGGCGCGGCGCCACGCGCGAGACGACAAAATCATGCAGAATGCTGCGAGTACTTGACGAACGGCCGACTGAGGAGAGAGAGCCACTGATGAAGATGACGACGCGACTGCGAATATTGCTTTTGACAATCACCGGGCTCGTTGCCGCCGTCGCCCTCGGCGCTTGCGGCGACGACGACAGCACCAGCACCAGCGGCAGTTCTGGCAGCGCCGGGAAGATCTCCTTCCTGCTGCCGGAGACGCAGACGGCGCGCTACGAGACTCAGGACAAGCCGCTGTTCGAGCAGAAGGTTGCAGAGCTCTGCCCGGACTGCGAGGTCCTCTACCAGAACGCAGACCAGGATGCGACCAAGCAGCAGTCTCAGCTTGAGGCCGCGGTCACCGAGGGCGTCGACGTGATCGTCCTCGATCCGGTCGATTCGACCTCGGCGTCCGGGATGGTCAGTCGGGCGCAGCAGGCCGAGATCCCGGTGATCAGCTATGACCGTCTGATCCTCGACGCGGATCTGGCCGCCTACACCGAGTTCAACAGCTCCGAGGTCGGCAAGCAACAGGGCGAGGCGCTCGCCCAGGCGCTCGCCGACGGCGGCAATCCGAAGGGCCCGATCATCCAGATCAACGGCGATCCGAAGGACAACAACGCGAAGTTGTTCAAGGAGGGCGCAACCGCGGTGTTCAAGTCCGATGGCATCGATGTGGCCCAGGAGTACGACACGCCGGATTGGCTGCCCGAGAACGCCCAGAAAGAGATGGACCAGGGGATCACGGCGGTCGGCAAGGACGGCTTCTCCGGCGTCCTCGCCGCCAATGACGGTACGGCCGGCGGCGCGATCGCGGCTCTCAAGGGAGCTGGAATCGATCCCGCCACGATCCCGGTCACCGGCCAGGACGCGGAGCTGGCGGCGATCCAGCGGATCCTCGCCGGAGAGCAGTACATGACCGTCTACAAACCGATCAAGCCGCTCGCCGACAATGCCGCGACGCTCGCGGTGGCTGTCGTCAACGGTGAGGACCCGGCGGACTCCGACGTCATCAACGGCACGGAGGACAACGGGACCGAGGAGGTGCCGACGGCGATCACGGACACCGTTCCGGTGTTCGCTGACAACGTCGCCGACACCGTCGTGGCCGACGGCTACTGGACCGCTAAGGACATCTGCACCAAGCAGTACGCGCAGGACTGCAAGGACGCAGGGATCCAGTAGGTGGATTAGTTAGCCCAGGCGCGAGGAGAGAGCAGCGATGGATCAGAGCCAGAGCACGGCGCAGCCGTCCGGCACGGATTCGGGATCGCAGCCTCTCCTCGCGCTGAAGGGCTTTACGAAGAGCTTTGGGCCCGTGGCGGCCCTCACGGACGTCGACTTCGATGTCTCCAGGGGCGAGGTCGTCGCGCTGGTGGGAGACAACGGCGCCGGCAAGTCGACGCTGATCAAGGCGGTATCGGGCGCCCAGCCCCCTGACTCCGGCGACGCGACGTGGGACGGCCGGCCGGCTCGGCTGCGCACGCCCCACGATGCGACCAGCCTCGGGATCGCGACGGTCTACCAGGACCTGGCGCTGGCCGAGAACCTCGATGTCGTCGCCAACCTGTTCCTCGGCCAGGAGGAGATCGCCGGCACTATTCCCGGAGTGACCGTCCTCGACGAGACGGCGATGGAGAAGAAGGCGGTCGAGCTTCTCTCCTCGCTCGGGGTGACGACGCTGCGAAGCGTGCGCACCGAGGTCGCGATGCTCTCGGGCGGCCAGCGCCAGGCCGTGGCGATTGCCCGCTCATTGCTGGGCGACCCGGAACTGGTGATGCTCGATGAGCCGACAGCCGCGCTGGGCATCGTGCAGACCGCCCAGATCCTGAAGCTGATCAAGCGACTCCGCGACCGCGGTCTCGGCGTGATCGTGATCAGCCACAATCTCGCAAATGTGTTCGAGGTCGCGGATAGGATCGTAGTCCTGCGGCTCGGACGGCTGGCAGCGACCTTCGAGGCCGAGGATACGTCGCGCGAGCGGATCGTCGCGTCGATAACCGGGGCCGACGAACAGGAGCGCGCTACCGAGGACACCCAACTGTGAGCGAGCCGGACACGACCATCGGCACCGCTCCGGCGGAGACGGTCGAGGGATTCTCAGTCCGGCGCGCCCTCTCGGCCCTCGGCCGTGGCGACCTCGCCTCGGTCCGGGTGCTGCTCGGGATCGCTGTTATCTGGACGATCTTCCAGATCGCCAACGACCGCTTCCTGAGCGCCGTCAACCTCTCCAACCTGACCCTGCAGATCGCGGCGATAGCGACGATCTCGATCGGCGTGGTGCTCGTCCTGCTGCTCGGCGAGATCGACCTCTCCGTCGGCGCCGTCAGTGGCCTCGCGGCCGGGGCGATGGCGGTGCTCAGCGTCCAGCAGGGCTGGCCGCCGGCCCTCGCGATCGTCGCCGCGCTCGGCGTCGGGGCCGCGATCGGGTTGTTCAACGGCTTCATCGTCACCCAGTTCGGGGTGCCATCGTTCGTGGTCACGCTGGCCGGCTTGCTCGCCTGGCAGGGCGCGCTGCTCTGGGTGCTCGGAGACACCGGTTCGGTCAACCTGCCGCCGAGCATCATCACCGACCTGACGAGCACGTTCTTCGATCCGGCGATCGGCTGGGCGCTGGGGATCGGCGGAGTCGTCATCTTTGCCGGCGTCGAGATCCACGCGCGACGACGGCGCCAAGCGGCGGGGCTCGGGGTGTCGGCGATCGCGGGGACCGCGCTGAAACTCGGGCTCGTCGCGGCGGCTGTGATCGCGGCGGTCGCGATCCTCAACGCCGACCGCGGGGTCCCGCTCGCGGGGCTGATCGTCGTCGCCCTGCTGGTTCTTTTCACCTTCATCACCGAGCGGACCCGCTACGGGCGCCACATCTTCGCCGTCGGCGGCAACGTCGAGGCCGCGCGACGGGCGGGCATCAACGTCACCCGGATCAAGCTCAGCGTCTTCACTATGGCCTCGATGCTCGCGGCGGCGGGGGGGATCCTGGCCGCTTCGCGGCTGCTCGCCGTCAACCAGCAGTCGGGCTCCGGCGACGTGCTGCTGCTGGCGATCGCCGGCCCGGTGATCGCCGGCACGAGTCTGTTCGGTGGGCGCGGATATATCTGGTCGGCGCTCCTGGGTGCAGTGGTGATCGGATCGATCTCGAACGGCATGGACCTATTGGCGCTCGACTCCGACGTGAAGTTCATGATCACCGGCGCCGTCCTGCTCGGCGCGGTGACGATCGATGCGGTGACCCGTCGGCGACGCGAGCAGTCTGGCTGAACGCCGCCGAGGCGCCTGGCGCCTGGCGCCTGGCTCACTCCTGTTCGCGGTAGGCAGTCGATGAGCCGATGCCGCTGAGAGCCGCCCTGATCGGCTACGGGCTCGCCGGCTCGGTCTTCCACGCACCGTTGATCGCCGCCGCGGAGGGGCTCGAGCTCTCGACTGTGGTCACCGGTGACCGCGCCCGAGCCGCCGCCGCAAGCCGCGCCTATCCCGGTGTCCGGATCGAGGCCACGCCGGAGGCCGTATTCGAGCGCGCCGGCGCGCATGATCTCGTTGTCGTCGCGAGCCCGAACGACACCCACGTGGAGCTCGCCACGCGCGCCGTCGACCTCGGTATCCCAGTCGTTGTCGACAAGCCGTTGGCGCCGACGGCGGGCGCCGCGGCCGGGTTGGTCGAGCATGCCGAGTGCGTCGGGGTACCGCTGACCGTGTTTCACAACCGCCGCTGGGATTCCGACCAGCTCACCCTGCGGCGGCTGATCGGCGATGGCCGGCTCGGCGAGGTGCTGCGTTTCGAGTCGCGCTTCGAGCGCTGGCGGCCCGAGCTCAGGAGCGAGGCATGGCGGGACACGGCAACGCCGGCCGAGGGCGGCGGCGTGCTGCTCGACCTCGGCACCCACCTGGTCGACCAGGCCCTGACCCTGTTCGGCCCGGTCCGCCACGTCCACGGCGAGGTCCTGCATCGCCGTGGCGGCTCCGCGGACGACGATGCCTTCCTGGCGCTCGAGCACGCCGGCGGCGTTCGAAGCCACCTCTGGGCGTCCCTGGTGACCGCGGCGCCGGGACCGCGGCTGCGGGCCCTCGGGAGCGAGGCGGCGTACGTGGTGGAAGACCTCGACGGCCAGGAGGACGCGCTTCGCAACGGCCTTCGCCCCGACGCGGCGGACGGCTGGGGCGTCGAGCCCGTCGAGCGCCGGGGGTTGCTGATCCGCGGCGAGGACAGCGAGCGGGTTCGCTCGCAGCCCGGCGCCTGGCCGCGCTTCTACGAGCGGCTCGTCGCGGCGATCGGCGGTGAGGGGCCGCTGCCGGTGGATCCGTGGGATGCGGTGGCGGTCCTGGAGATCCTCGAGCGCGCACGAAGCTAGCCGGAATCTGAAAGGGAGCACAGCCTCAGGGCAGACGG
>JAQBGG010000033.1:0-14554 GCA_032122625.1 Acidobacteriota bacterium | reverse complement strand
TCTTGGACCGTCACTTCGCCCGCGAACTCCTGGCACTCCAGGGTCACCGTGTGCGTCCCCTCCGAGACGTTCTGGGCGAAGGTGAGCGCGAACGTCGATGTGTCGCCCAGGGTGTCGGGGATCTCGTGCGAGTAAGCGGTGCTTTCGGTACCGGCGATGTCAATTCTGCAGACCATGATGTCGTTGTTGCCCCCGTCTACCGACCTGGCTTCGACCGAGGCTGTGGCCACGATCCGAGCAGCGCTCGTCGTCACGTTCGTCGTCACGACGGGATCAAAGGCAATCGTTAGCGGCAGATCATCAGTTCGCTGCCCAAAGCCGGAGCTTGTCTGTAGCTGGCTAGCGTCTTTACCGTCGAGCTTGTCGGCGTTCTCCGCGCTTACGGCGTTCTGGGCGGTGAGCGACGTTTCCGCGCTCTTCACGGCCAGCCCCGACGCCTTCTTGTTGATCTGCTTGTTCGCCTGCTTCTTGGCGATCTTGGTGACCTGCTTCTTGTCCTTCTTGCCGAGCGACGTGACCGCCACCCCAGCGACCGCCCCTCCGCCGAGTGCCGCCACCAGGGCGATCACGGCGACGAGCAGTGCTGGCGAGGGCCCCGCCTGGTTGATCCTGCGCATTGGGTGCTCCTCCCGAGTTGGTTGGGGCGGAGCCTACGGCCGGAGGGGGTGGGGCGCAAGCGAAGCCCCTGGCCCAAGCCCGCTGTTATCCGATAGGTTCTTCGGTCGTGAGGCGGTTCTCGCCGCTGCGGGGACCGCCCCGAGATCACGGCATGGCTGACGCAGGCGTTCCACGAGGGAGGACGGTAAGGATGAGGATCAGGTTCATCGCCGCAGCCATGCCGCCCAACGCGACGGCATAGTGATCTGCATGCGGTCGCTGTAGACAGGCCTATGCCCGTCAGGAACGGTTGCGTACATCCGCTCGCCGCTTTGAGGAGTTGATCTGGAAGTTCGAACGCCGGTAGGGACAGGTATGCATCGCCGGCGCCTGATTGCAGTCGCGGGCGCGGCAGCGGGCGTGTTGATCTTCGGCTTCGGTGGCTGCGGGGATGACGAGGCACCGCCGGCGCAATCGAAGCCTTCGGAACAGCCCGACTCCAGCCCACCTGGGGCCGAACAGACTCCCGTCGAGCCAGGCGATGAAGGGCAGAACGCCGCCGGTCCAGCTCAGTCGGGTGCCGGCGCCGAGGATCGGGCCAGGCGCCTCGCTGTACGGCGCGCGACTCGCACCTACCGCGACTACATCGCGGCGATCAACGCTCGAGACGGCGAGGCCCTCTGCCGGCTGATCGAGCCGGGGGTGCTGAAGGAGCTTCGCCCGACGGGCCGGGGCGGCTGCTCCGAGCGGCTCGGCAACGCGATCGGCTTCGCCGACAAGCGCGGTTTCCCGGTCTGGGATCAGACCGTGCTCGATGGGATCGAATCCTCAGCTGTGGACAGTCGGCTCGCCGTGCGGCTGACGGCCTCGATCTTGACCCGGTTCGCCGATCGCCCGGAGCCCTCGATCGAGAGCGACATCGCCTACCTGAGCCCCACCGCCGCGGGCTCCTACCGGCTCCTGCGCGCCACCGGAGCGCTGTGGCGGGCGGTCGGCAAGCCCGACGTGCCTCCCGGGGTCGTGGCCGCACCGAAAGGCTTCGAGTCCCTCAGCGGTGCAGGCTGATGATCTTCGAGCGGCCGCCGCGTTTGACGACCGTGACCAGAACCCGGTCGCGATCGATCGCCGTGGTCCAGAGCGTCGGCGGGCCCTGGCGGCGACGGTACCGCGAGCGGCCCTTGCCTTTGCCGAAGCCCTTGATGCGCACGCTCTGGCGCTTCGCGGTGGTCAGCACGTAGGCGATTTTCTTCGCCGCGACCGAAGGCCCGGCGATCGCCGCCGTACGCGTCGAGATCAGCGTCTTTCGCTTCGGCCGCCGGCCCTGGCGGAGCCGAAACAGCACCAGCTCGTTCCGTCCCCGCTTGCTGACCGCGACGACGAGCGCGTTCCCGGACAGCGCCGGCGCGCTCAGCTGCGAAGGACGCTTGACCCGGGCGAGGAGCCGCGCCCTCCCAATCGAGCCATCCGCGCCCACGGGGGCGGCCTTGAGCTTGTCCCGCCCCCGCTGACGAACCCTCACCGCCAGCCAGCCGTTGGTGACCGCGACAGCGTCGGCGCCTGCCGCGCGCAGGGAGGAGCCCGGCTGCTCGAGCGTGGCGCGGTCGAGGAGCACCGCCCGGTCGCGATCGACGAGGGCAACCCAGGGCCCACCCACGGCTGGATCGGAGCCGGGGAGGCGCTCGAGCTCTCCGTCGGCGCGGCGCATCTCGCCGTGGCCGTTGTTGCGCTCATAGACCAGCGCCGTGCCGGCTGTGCCAGGGTCGGAGGCCTTCGGAACCTCCTTGCGTGCCGCCTCGGCCCCGGCGGATCCGCCAAGCGCAACCGCAACCGCGATCAAGGCAACCGCGTCACCGGTCCGCGCACCCCGGAGCAGGCCCGGTCGCAAGGCCATCGCCTCGCACGCCCGCTCACCGAGGGGCCGATCGGCGAGCGGTGCGAGGGCGACGATCGGCGCCGCCCGTCCAAGACCGAAGGCAAGACCGATGACGATGCCCGCCGCGGGATCGCCGAGCGCGAGCGCGATACCCATCAACGCCCAGACGCCGTAGGTGAGGACGAAGGTCGTGAACCCGAGGCCGAGCAGAGTGCCATAGCCGGAGGCGGCGAGCGGCATCGGCAGGCGCGAGCGCCAGCGGACCGGGAGTTGCCGACGGACCTGGGGAACGATGCGGAGGCCCCTTGCCTCGGCGCCGGCAGCCACCAGCGCCAGCCCAATCGCGATCCCAAACCGCAGCGGCCCGGCATCGCCAAGCAGGCCACCCACGAGCGAGAGCAAGAGGAACGTAACGACGCCGCCGAGCAGCGCGAACGGCGCGAACGTTGCCGATGCGGCGAGCGTCGTCCTCAGGCCGCCGGGGTGACCGGTCGGGCCGATCGTCTCGATCATCGAGAAGCCGCAGGGTGACCAGGTGCCGGTCAGCCCGGCCACCAATCCGGCCAGGGCGAGGCTGACCAGGAGCGGATCGATCAACAGGGCACCTTCGTGTCGAAGTACATGACGCAGAACACCTTGCGGCCTTTGAAGCAGTAGCCCTGTAGGGCCGCGTCGCCGTTGATCCGCCGATCGCTGTAGGAGCAGCAGTCGACGAGCCTGCGCACCTGTCCGCTGCAGCACCGGTACCAGCTGCCGTCGGTCCACGTCTCGAAGCCGAACTCGCGGGAGACCCCCTCGTCGCAGAGCTTGGTCCGCGGCGCCGGCGGCAGCGGCCTGCCGTCAGGGTCGCGTAGCTGCTCGCCGTCCTCGCTCACCGGCAGGCCCTTTCCGTTGACGAGGCGCCCGAGGTTGTCGACCATGCGGCCGTCGCTCGGCCGCAGCGGGTAGCCGGCACGGTCGATCCTCGGCAGCGCCTTGCCAAAGGGGTGCGGGCAGGAGTCGGTGGTGAAGATGTGGCCGCAGAAGTGGAAGCCATCCGCTTCTCCCGGCTTGATCAGTTTCGTCACCGCACCGCCGGCCGTCAGCGCAGCCATCCCGGCGCTGACCCGCGCGAGAAACCCGCGGCGCGAGCTACTCGCAGCGAGCCCATCGACCGCGTCCTCGACGCGACTGGCGCGCTCCTCAGGCACTCAGGCTCTCGCCCCGGCGGCGGTCGGCTGTGGCCAGAATGCTTTCCAGCTGCGCGAGGTTGTTGAAGGTCCCCTTCGCCATCACCAAGCCGTCGCGATGGATTGCGACCGCGTAGGGCGCGCCGGGGACCGCGAGGCTCTCCCAGACGTCGGCGTCTGAGGCTTCCTCGAAGCTCAGCACGGCAATCTCGGGTTCGGCCCGAATCGATCCGATCGCCGGTGCCAGGGCTCGGCAGACGTGGCAGTCGATTGAAGAGAACACGGCGAGCGCCCACTCCACCCGACCGTCGACCTCGAAGCGCTCGATCAGATCGGTATGCCCACCGATCTCGGGGCCCTCCGCGGTGACCTCGAGGGCGGCAGATGGTCCCAGCCGCAGCCGCAGCATGCCGACCTCGCGGGCCAGCGCCAGGACCGCGATCAGCAGGCCGGCGCAGGCAAGCAATGCCACGCCGAGGCCGAGTCCGAGCCACTCGTCGGTCGAAGGGACGTGGTCCGGAAGGGCGGGCAGAGCCGCAAACAGCCCTGCGAGGACGAGGCTACGAGCGAAGCCGGCCCGGCTCACGGTGGACCTGGCGCCGAAGCACGCGCATGGGGCCCCGGCCTTGCCCTGGCTCAGAGCCGCGCCCGTCGCCGCAGCAAAAAGCAGCATCACTGCCGCGCCGATATAGGCCGCGAGATCGGATCCCACAACGACCCCGACGGCGAGGCCCGTCTCTACGGCGATCAGCAGGAGCCAGGCGGCCAACTGCCCGCGGGGTTTGCGGATCCCATAGGTCGACAGCGCCTCGCGGGTGGCGCGGGGGCTTGCGAGCTTTGTGACCACGGCCGCAAGCAGAACTGCAGCGAGAAGGAGGCCGATCACCACCCTGAACATCGGGCCACCCTAACACCCGCCCCGCCCGTCGTTATCAGCTTTCGCCGACCGGATTCGGCATCGCGCGCCCCGCCAGGGCGGCTATCAGGTTGTCAACGGCGAGATCGGCCATTGCCTCGCGGGTCGCGTGCGAGGCCGATCCGATGTGGGGAAGGACGATCAGGTTCGGAGCCTGCAGCAGCGGATCGTCGGGAGCAAGCGGCTCGGGGTCGGTGACGTCGAGCGCGGCGCCCGCGATCCAGCCCTCGCGCAGGGCCGTTGCCAGGGCTCGGGGGTCGACGATCTCGCCACGAGCCGTATTGACGAGCGTCGCCGTCGGCTTCATCTGCCGCAACTCGCGCTCCCCGATCAGGCCGCGTGTCTGCTCGGTCAGCGGACAGTGGATGCTGACGAAGTCGGAATCGGCAAGCACCGTGTCGAGCGACATTCCGGAGGTGCGATCGTGGTGCAGCAGGCGCATTCCAAAGCCCTCTGAGCGACGGACCATGGCGCGGCCGATCTTGCCGAGGCCGATGATCCCCAGGGTTGCTCCGTGGACGTCTTGGCCGAGCCAGCCGGCGGGCTCCCAGGTGCGCCAATGGCCGGCGCGAACGGCACCGGCGGCCGCGATCAGGTGCCGGGCGGAGGCGAGGATCAGGGCGAAGGCGAGGTCGGCCGTCGCCTCGGTCAAGACCCCCGGTGTGTTGCCGACCGGGATCCCGCGTTGCGCACACTCGGCGAGGTCGATGTTGTCGGTGCCGACAGCCATGTTGGCGACCGCCCGTAGCTCGGGGCAGGCGTCGAGTAGCTCGGCATCGACCCGGTCGGTGAGCAGGCAGAGCAGGCCCTCGGCGGTTGTGGTCCGGCCGAGCAGTTCGTCCCGAGGAGGGGGGAGCTCCCCGTTCCAGACGTCGACCTCATGACCCGCGTCCGCGAGCCGGCCGAGGGCCTCGCCGGGCAGCTTGCGGGTGACGAAGATGCGAGGCATCACCCCTATCATCGCGACTTCTGAGCGAGCCCACCCCTGAGCCCATCCAGCTTTCAGTCGTCGTAGTCACGTACGACTCCGCCGCCGAGGTCAGCCGCTCGCTGCCGGCGATCACGTCCGAGCTGCGCGATCGGGACGAGCTGATCGTCTGCGACAACGCCTCCAGCGACGGCACCGGCGAGCGCGTCCGCGCGTTGGTCCCCGGCGCTGTGCTCCTCGAGTCCGGAGCGAACATCGGCTTCAGTGCCGCCTGCAACGCCGGTGCGGTCGCCGCCCGCAACGAGCTCTTGCTCTTCCTCAATCCGGACGCCGTCGTTCAGCCCGGCTTCCGTGACGCGATCGAGCTGCCCCTGATCGAGGGTCGCGGCTGGGACGCCTGGCAGGCGTTGGTCACCGCCGAGGGCGGCACCGTGATCAATACCTGGGGCGGCGTCGTCCACTTCACCGGGATCGCCTGGGCCGGCGGTGCCGGCCGGCCCGTGGCCGAGGCCCCGAGCGAGCCGACCGAGGTCAGCTTCGCCTCCGGCGCCTGCCTGGCGATCCGCCGGCAGGCCTGGCGGGCCTTGGCCGGCTTCAGCGAGGAGTTCTTCCTCTACCACGAGGACACAGACCTGGGCCTGCGCCTGTGGCTCACCGGCCACCGGGTCGGGCTCGAACCGCGCGCCCGCTGCGAGCACGGGTACGAGTTCCACAAAGGCCCCCACAAGTGGTTCTATCTCGAGCGCAACCGCTACGCGACCGTGATTCGCACCTACCCCTGGCGAGTTCGGCTGGCTGCTGCTCCGGCGATGCTCGTAACCGAGCTGGCGTTGCTTGTCGTCGCCGCCCGCGGCGGCTGGATCCGGGAGAAGCTCCGCGCCTACCGAGACGCAGCCCGGGCCCTGCCGCGGCTGCGCCGCGAGCGCGCCGCGATCCATGACCCCGGGGTCGGTGTCGGACCGGGGGTGAGGATCGACGCCGCCGCCTTCGCCGACCTGCTCACAGCCGATCTCGACTCCGACTACCTCGGTGCCGCGGCCCGCTCTCGACTGCTGCGCTCGGCGCTACGGGCCTACTGGCGGTTGGCCCGCCTCCTGACTGGAACCTCCTAAGGAGAGGCTCCGCAACCCGGGCTGCGTTGACCACGCTATGGGGGGTCAATGCAGCCCGGCGCAAGACCGCACCGGGAGTGGCACGGCTGCCTCAGCGGCTGGGGGAGTCCGGGGCGTCCCCGGCACCGGCCGCCTCGGCGGCCGCCTCGGTGCCGCTTCCGTGCCCGTTGGCGGCCGGCCCTTCGCCGCGCAGCTCGCGCAACTCGGCGTCAAGCCGGGAAACCGTCTGGGCGAGGATCTTCGTCTCCTCGCTGAGCCGTGAGATCGCGACCGAGAAGTTGAGCAGCAGACCGAAGACGGCGACCAGGCCCACCAGGAAGAGGGCATTCGGCGGCGAGGCGATCCCGAGCCGACCCGCAATCCAGTCGAGACCGCTGGTCCAGACCGCGAGCACGATGCCGACGCCCGCCGCGGACATCCACAGCAGGGCGTAGCGCTCGACCAGCCGTCGCCTTCGAACCAGCTCGATCACAAACAAGAAGACGAGCACCGCGACGACCACGGCGATGATCTGCGCCTTGGTCGAGAGCTTGCCCTCCTCCAGCACGGTGGTCTGGGCGATCAGCAGGACGAGCGAGTTCACGCCGGCCCCTCTTCGCTGCGCTTGTGGACCCCGGCCGCCCCGGCACCCGGCGCGACGGCAGCGAACTCACCGGTCTGGGGCGGCGTCCCGTCCATCGGCGTCGGCCGGCGGCGTAGGAGGCCGACGAAGATCGCCAGCATCACCTTGACCATGTAGTAGGCCGCGCTCATGTAGTCGATCGAGCTCTCGCCGAAGCCGCGCGCGTTCATCCGCACGTGCACCTCGTGGATCTTCAGCCTGTGGGCGTGCAGCATCAGGATCGCTTCAACCTCGGGGTAGTCGTGCGGGTAGTCGCGGGCGAAGAGCTCGATCCCGTTGCGGTTGACCATCCGAAAGCCGGAGGTCGGATCGGTGATCTGCTGGCGGCAGATCGCGCTCAGCACCACGCCAAAGATCCGGTTTCCGAGCTTGCGCATGAACGGGACCTTGTAGCCGGGATCGCCGAGGAAGCGCGAGCCGTAGACGAGGTCCGCCTCATCGCCGGTGCTCAGCGCCTCGAGCATCGCCGGCAGATACTCGGGCTTGTGCTGACCATCGCCGTCGACCTGCACGGCGACGTCGTAGTCGCGGTGTGCCGCGTACTTGTAGCCGGCCTGCATGGCGCCGCCGATGCCGAGGTTGAACGGCTGCCGGAGCACGGTCGCCCCGTGTTCTTCGGCGACCACGGCTGTCGAGTCGATCGAGCCGTCGTCGACAACGATCACATCGAAATCAGGTGCATGACGTCCGATATCGCGCACGACGCGACCGACCATCCCCTCTTCGTTGTAGGCGGGGACGATCGCGAGCTTCTTCAGCTGCTTTCGGTTCTCACTCGGCATGGCACTCGGCTCTGGGCGACCGTCGCTGCGCGCTCAGGACCCGTCGAGGGTAGCGGCAGCCACCGCCACCCGACGACTACCCTGGTAGTTGTGATGCTCGGCGCCCTGGCTCAGCTCGGCGAGGAGATCGCCGACTGCACCGCCTGTCCCCGCCTGAACGAGTGGCGGGCCGCGGCGGCGGCCGATCCGCCGCGTCGCTTCCGCGGCCGGCACTACTGGGCCCGTCCGGTGCCCGGCTTCGGTGATCCGGCCGCCCGCATCGTCCTCGTCGGCCTCGCCCCTGCCGCGCACGGGGCCAACCGCACCGGTCGCATGTTCACCGGCGATCGCTCCGGTGATTGGCTCTACGCGGCCCTACACCGAGCCGGTCTCGCCAGCCAGCCGGCAGCTGTGAGCATCGATGACGGCCTCGAGCTGACCGATGTCCGGGTCACCGCCGCCGTCCGCTGCGCGCCGCCGGCGAACAAGCCGACTACCGCCGAGCGCGACCGCTGCCTGCCTTTCCTGATCCGTGAGCTGGAGCTGCTCGAGCGTGCCCGGGTGCTCGTCTGCCTGGGCCACTTCGGCTGGACGGCGACCCTCAGGGTCCTCGCCCAGGCCGGCCACGAGCTGCCCCGTCCGCGGCCGAAGTTCGGCCACGGTGCCGAGGCCGAGATCGGCCCCTACGCCGTCCTCGGCTGCTTCCACCCAAGCCAGCAGAACACCTTCACCGGCCGCCTGACCGAGCCGATGCTCGACGCTGTCCTCGGCCGTGCCCGGGAGCTGGCGAGCGCGAGGCCGGGGGCCTAAAGCCCGCTCGGGACCCGCTCGGGCCGGGCCAGGCCCTCGGAGCGCGCCGCCTCCGCGACGGCTCTGGAGACGGCGAGGTGGACGGCGGGATCGAGCGCGTCGGGGACCAGCTCGCTCTCCTTCGTCAGGCTGGCGATCGCGCGCGCCGCCGCGAGTTTCATCCCCGTCGAGATCTCGCTGGCGCCGGAGGCGAGCGCGCCGCGGAAGATCCCCGGGAAGCCGAGCACGTTGTTGACCGAGGTGCCGTCGGCCGCGTAGGCGGCCCCCGCCGCCAGCGCCTCGGCAGGCTGGATCTCGGGATCCGGGTTGGAAAGGGCGAGGATCACCGAACCCTCGCGGACCATTTCGGGCTTGATCAGGCCGCCGACGCCGGTGGTTGCGACGACGATGTCGCAGGAGGCCATCACCTCCTCGAAGCTCGCGATCTCGATCCCAGCCTCGCGGGCCCTCGCGTGCGAGGTCTGGTCGGGGTCGGAGGCGAGGACTCGGGCCGCGCCGCCGTCGACCATCGTCGCGGCGATCCCGAAGCCGGCGGCGCCGAGTCCGACCTGGCCGACGATCGCCTGAGAGAACTCCAGCCCGACCTGCTCGCAGGCGGCAAGCGCCCCGGCCAGGGTCGCCACCCCGGTGCCGTGGACGTCGTCGTGCATCACCGGCTGCTCGAGCACCTCGATCAACCGCCGTTCGATCTCGAAGCAGTCGGGTACCCGGATGTCCTCGAGGTGGATCGCGCCGAAGCCGGGCGCGATCCGGATCACGGTCTCGACGAACTCGTCGACGTCGGTCGTGTCGATCAGGATCGGCATCGCGCTGATCCCCGCCATCTGGTCGTAGAACAGCGCCTTGCCCTCCATCACCGGCATCGAAGCGACGGGGCCGATGTTGCCGAGCCCGAGGACCCGCGTTCCGTTCGTGCAGATCGCGACCGTGCGGCCGATCATCGTGAACCGGGAGGCGAGAGCCGGCTCCTCTGCGATCGCCGTGCAGACCCGAGCGACACCCGGCGTGTAGACGTCGCGCATCTGCTGCAGCGTCTCCATCGGCCGCAGCGCACTGACGGTGAGCTTGCCGCCCTCGTGTGCGTTCAGGGCCCGGTCGTAATAGGAGATCAGGCGCACATCCTTGAGCGCGCGCAGGTGTTCGGCCACGGTGATCGCGCCGTCCTGATCGTGGACCTCGACCGAGATCTCACGGACCGAGCGATCGCGGCCCATGTTGATCGTGACGATGTCGCCGATCAGCCCTTCCGCCTCCGAGATCGCGCTGCAGACCTTGGCCAGTTGGCCGCGGACGTGCGGCTGATCGATGCGGAAGACGTAGTCGAGGGGCACTGCGCGCCTAGTATCGCCTACGCAAGGTGATGCCGCTCAACCTCCCCAATGTGCTTACGCTGCTGCGGATTCTCGCGGTCCCGGTCGTCGTCGTCGCGCTGCTCAGCGAGGTCGAGGACGGTGATGTGATCGCGGCGATCGTCTTCGCGCTCGCCGCGGCCTCCGACGGCCTCGACGGATACATCGCCCGCCGTCGCAACCAGGTCACCAACTTCGGCAAGCTGATGGATCCCCTCGCCGACAAGCTGCTGGTGATCGCAGCGCTGATCAGCCTCGTCTCGCTCGATCGACTCGCGGCCTGGATCGCGATGGTGATCATCGCCCGCGAGCTCGCCGTCACCGCGCTGCGCTCGATCGCTGCCGAGCGCGGCGTGGTGATCGCCGCAAGCTGGCTCGGCAAGGTGAAGACGACCCTGCAGATCGCCGCGGTCTTCGCCCTGATCGCCTTCGACCCCGCGCCGCTCTGGGTCGACCTCCTGCTCTACGCGGCGGTCGCGATGACGCTGATCTCCGGTGTCGACTACTTCCTCGGGCTGCGGCGCATGCTTGCGGGGGAAGACGTGGAGGCGACGCGGGAGTCGCCCTCGCCCTGATCGGCCATCGGCCCTGCCCGGCTCAGGGGGCGGCCGGCGCCTCGAGCCACTCGCGCATCGTGCGATGGTGGCGCGAATGCGCGCCGGTCTCGAGCTCGGCGGCGATCTCGGCGAACTCGCCGGAGCGCTCGGCGACGACGTTGTGGCGGTGGATCGTCTCCAGGTTCTCCTGGTGGGCCATGATGAACCCGCCCTCGGCGAGCTCGGGGTGGAGGGCGACGACCTGGCGGATCATCTCCCGCACGCAGTCTTCGACGAAGCGGGGGTTGGCATGGGCCTTTTCGACCACCGCGCGTTCGTCGGAGCGCTTCATCAGCTCGTAGATCTCCGAGGACATCGAGCTCTCGACGATCCGCAGCAGCTCGCGAGCGTCGAGGTCGCTCGTCAGCCCCTCGGGGCAGCCGAGGTGCAGGGTGCCGATCCCACGCTGGTTGTGGGTGGCGACGGGCACCGCCTCGAGGATCTCATCGATCTGGGAGGTGTCGTAGCCGCGCTCGGCGAGTCGCTCACGGGCCCCGGCGGCGACCAGCTCCTGGGCGCAAGGGCAAGCCGTCATCCCCTGTGCCTGGACGCCGGTCAGGGTCCTGGTCCCGCGCTCGGAGGCGACCGCGGTGCCGAACAGCGTGTAGATCTCCTGGGTGGACTTACCGGTGGCCGGCGTCGGCACCGTCTCGGGATAGCGGGCCGCGAGCGAGACCTCGGCCCTCAGGCCTCCCTGGCGGTCGCGCACGCGCTCGGCGATGTCGGCTGCCAGCGCCTCGGCCTTCAGGGCTTCGGAGAGCACAACCTCGTCGATCGCCTCGTTGACGATCTCCTCGAAGCGCGACATGTGGACGCCGGCCTGCTGGGGGTTGAGATCGACGAAGCACTCCATCTGCGCGAAGAACAGTTGACCGCCGTCGGAGTCGTGACCATCAACCCGGATCACCTTCTCGACGCCGGTGACTCCGACCCGCGTCAAGCTCACCTCGGTTTTCGGCCTTCCGGCCTGGACGTCGGGGACAGCGGGCGAGAGAACACCTGGGGGCTGGTTCATGAGTCCCAAAAGCCTAACGAGGCGGGCCCGTCGGGCTCCGACGGGACTCGATGGGGGAGGCAGGATTCGAACCTGCGAAGGCGTAGCCGGCAGATTTACAGTCTGCTCCATTTGACCGCTCTGGCACTCCCCCGGGAGGGGAGGCGGCATTCTAGAGATCCGGCTTTCCAGCGCGTGGGTCGAAGGATCAGCGGGCGGGTCCTGTCGCTATCGTGACGAGCTTCGCCCGGTTAGCTCAGTGGTAGAGCACTTCCATGGTAAGGAAGGGGTCGTGGGTTCGAGTCCCACACCGGGCTCTTTCAGCTGCCCCATCGACAAAGCCAAGTGTGCGCGGTGGATGGAAGCGGTTTGGAAGCCTGCGTTGCGTCGGTCGAACCCCCGCCACCCCCTGAGAGCCTGCGGAGACCCCAGATTCCGTTGAGACTCCCGAGGCCAAGGGTTCGGAGGACTCCTAGATCCGTCGGGCGATGGTCGGCCTGATCGGGAGTCGTTCGTCCGGTGGCGTTCTGACGGATAGGGTGACCAGCACCCAATGAAAGGAGAGTCATGATCTTCATGACTACCTACAAGCTCAAGCCGTACCTCACCAAGGGTCAGACCAAGGAGCTGATGGAGGCCTTTGCCAAGCATGGTCCCGGGCCCGGGGTAACGGCGCACTACGTTGCTGCCGACGGCAGCCACGGCGTGGCGATTGCTGATACCGATGATGTGGCGGGGGCCTATCGGAACGTGCAGAACTACCGGGAATGGGTCGACTACGACACCAAGGTGATGCTGACGATCGAGGAGGCAGTGCCGCACATCATGGATTCGCTTGCCTGAGTAGGCACGCCGGCGGCCTTCATCCGAGGCCGGGAGCAATCCCGGCCTTGGAGGGTCCGACTGCGCTGCATCGGCGTCACCCACCGGAAGGCTGTCTACGGGCGAGGAGGCTAGCCCCGCAATCTGTGACAGGAACGCGGTGGTGATCCAGTGTTTCGGCCACCGGCCTGACTGGAAGCCGGATGGAAGCCTCAACCGCCCCGAGCCGCCCGCATCCGTCGTGATCCCGAGTCCGATTCGGCGGTTTGCCTACATCCAACGTCGGCAGACCGACAGCCTCCGGCATCAGCGCCCGCATGGTAAGGAAGGGGTCGTGGGTTCGAGTCCCACACCGGGCTCTTTGTGCCGGGCGCGCGCGGCGAGCGTGTGGAGTCCGGTTTCGCAGCCGTTCAGCGGCTGTTGCGGGCGACCCAGCGGAAGTTGACCCGGGCCCGTGAGCCCTGGTAGGCGTTGTCGCCACCGCTGGCGGAGGGCGGGGCGCCGTTGTCGGGGAGGATCACCTTGAAGCGGTAGTTGCGGGCCGAGTGCCGTCGGAAGTGGCCCAGCTTGAAGCTCGTCATCTCACGCAACGGACCGTGGAAGATCTTACGGCCGAGCTTGCCCTTCCTCTTCGTGTGAGCGCCGCGGATCCGCCGCACGTTGACCCGCAGGGCGCTGCCCAGGAGGCCACCGTTGGGGCCGGCGGTCTCCTCGATGGCGACGGCCTTCAGCGTCAGCCTCGCCCGGCCCTTCCGGTTGGAGATGCGGACGCGGCGCTTGCGCGTGTCACCCGGCGCCATCCCGAAGAAGCGGACGATGTGCTTGCCGCGCTTGTTGTTGCCGAGCTTCGGTTTCGCCCACGGGGCGATGCCGCCGACGCTCGAACGCTCGGCGGCGAGCCCGAGCGCGCCCGCGACCAGGGCGAGGGCCAGCGCGGCGACGGCTGCGATTGTGATCGTGCGCTCGGTGGTCATCCCGGCGGGTCAGCTCCCGGAGGTCAGCGAGTAGTTGACGGTGAGACGGGCGAGGTCGTGCAGTGAGCGGCCCGTGGGCGAGCTTCGCCCGTAGATCCGAACGGCGAGCGCGTTGGCATTGGCTCCCTGAGCGACCTCGGGCAGGTTGGTCGTCACGGTGCTCGCTGCGCTCGAGGAGCTGCAGGCGAGTGGTGCGCCGCTGCTGCCGTGCGTCCCGATCAGGGTCGGGCCGGAATAGACCTCGAACCAGTAGCAGAAGGTGCGACCCGCGATCTCGGGTCGGTAGCGATGGGTGAAGGTCGCGGCGCTGATGGTGGCGCCGGTGGGCACGTGGTTGGGCGGAAAGCGCAGCTCGAGGTAGCGGTTGGAGGCAAAGCTGGTCGACCAGCTCGAGGTCAGCAGCTCGTTGCCGTCCGCAAACGCCAGCGGCCACGGAGTGCTCGACGCGGAGCCGTCAGCGCGGTCGTTGAGACGCACCTCATCCAGCGTCCAGGTGTGCCCGAAGTAGGTGAACGTCGCCGTGGCCCGATGCAGGCGCATCGGTCGCCCCCTCGACTGCGACGCGTAGATCCTGATTCTGAGGTCGTTGGCGATATCGCTGGTCGAGACCTCGGGCAGCGGCGTGCTCGTCTGCAGGGGCAGGGGATTGCTGCGCCTGGCCGTGCATCCGATCGGCGAGCCCGGGCTGCCGTGCGTCGCGAGCAGCGCTCCCGTCGAGGCCCGGCGGACTTCGAAGTAGGCGCAGATCTCGTCGTTGTTGCCGTTCTTGTCGTCGGCGAAGTCGAACTTGAAGGTCGCTGAGTCGGCAGTGAGCGCGGCCGGCAGAGGTCCGTCGAGGTCGAGCTCGATGTAGTTGTTGGCGTTGAAGCTTGTCGGCCAGTCCTTCGTCGTCAGGTAGTTAAAGCGATGGTAAGACACGTGTTGTGGTTGAGGACTGAACGATGGGAAGGTGTTACGCATGTAAGCGGGGATACCTGCCTATGCTGTGAACGTAAGGCAGGAGTCAGCGCACCAATAGTACTGATTGAGCT
>JAQBGG010000032.1:0-9849 GCA_032122625.1 Acidobacteriota bacterium | reverse complement strand
CTCGGCGTGCCGGTCGCGTGGGTCTGGATCGGCTCGCAGGTTCAGAACAGCACCGCCCCCTCCTGGAGCGCCTTCGCGGTCGTCCATGTCGGCATGATCTTCACCCTGCTCCTGATCGCCAGCTTCTTCAGCTTCTTCGCTGATCGCTCCAAGCCGAAGCATCGCGAGCGCGCCGATTGGATGCGGGGAATGAGCGAGGAGCGCAGAGTCGACTCGATCAGCGATGTGCATCCGCTCGAGCTGGTCATCTTCTCCGCCGTCTTTATCGACATCATCGTCTTCGTGGTCTGGTTCTTCGCCTTCGCCGACCCGGGCACCCCCGTCGGCCAGGGCTGAACCCACTCCAGCCTCGGGCAGCGGACCCGATACCCGCGCTGCAGCCCGCTCGCAACGAGCCGCGACCGCCGCAACCGCTAAAATCCGACCCACCCGGTAGGGATTCGGGTTCTATGAACACTCACACCGTCTGCAAGAGCGAAGAACTGCCCGAGGGCGAGAGGCGCCTGATCGAGGTCGATGGCATCAGGATCGGTGTCTTCAACGTCGACGGCGAGCTCTTCGCGATCGAGGACCGCTGCTCCCACGACGACGGACCGCTTGCCGAGGGGGCCATCGACCCCGCGGCGTGTACCGTTGAGTGTCCGCGCCACGGGTCGCTGTTCGACCTGAGGAGCGGGCGGCCGAAGACGCTTCCCGCCTATGTCCCGGTCGACACCTTCGAAGTGCGCATCACCGACGGCGAAATCAAACTGGAGGTCGACTGAAGATGAACCCCCCTGAGACCGCGACACCACCGAGCACGTCGGCACTCGATCCGAAGTCGGCTGAGCGCGAGGCGATCAAGGACATCAACTCCGATTACAAGGAGAAGTTCGGCTTCAACGACCCCGAGACCGGTTACGTCTACAAGGCGCCGAAGGGGCTTTCGCGGCAGCTGGTCGAAGACATCTCCGAGTACAAGAACGAGCCCGAGTGGATGCGTGAGTTCCGACTCAAGGCGCTTGATCACTACCTCTCCCGGCCGGTGCCGCAGTGGGGCGCCGACCTGAACCAGATCGACTTCGATGACATCCACTACTTCGTCCGCGCCTCCGAACGCGCAGAGCACAGCTGGGAGGACGTCCCCGAGGACATCAAGAACACCTTCGACAAGCTCGGCATCCCCGAGGCGGAGCGCAACTTCCTCGCCGGCGTCGGCGCTCAGTACGAGTCCGAGGTCGTCTACCACCAGGTTCGCGAGGACCTCGAGAAGCAGGGCGTCATCTTCATGGACATGGACAGCGGCCTGCGTGAGCACGAGGACGTGATCCGCGAGCACTTCGCCTCGGTGATCCCCGCCAACGACAACATGCTCGCCGCGCTGAACAGCGCCGTCTGGTCGGGCGGCTCGTTCGTCTACGTGCCGAAGGGCGTCAAGGTCGACATGCCGCTGCAGGCCTACTTCCGGATCAACACCGAG
Source organism: Acidobacteriota bacterium (assembly GCA_032122625.1). Classification (GTDB taxonomy): domain Bacteria; phylum Actinomycetota; class Thermoleophilia; order Solirubrobacterales; family 70-9; genus CAXMST01. The sequence goes on along the minus strand of JAQBGG010000032.1, from coordinate 8,390 downwards.
AACATGGGCCAGTTCGAGCGGACCCTGATCATCGCCGACGAGGACTCCGACGTGCACTACATCGAGGGCTGCACGGCGCCGGTCTATTCGAGTGATTCTCTGCACTCGGCCGTGGTCGAGTTGATCGCCCGGCCCGGCGCGCGGATTCGCTACACGACCGTTCAGAACTGGTCCCAGAACGTCTTCAACCTGGTCACCAAGCGGGCGACCGCCGCCGAGCGGGCGACGGTCGAATGGGTCGACTGCAACCTCGGCTCGAAGGTGACGATGAAATACCCCTCGATCTACCTGATGGGCGAGAAGGCCCACGGCGAGATTCTCTCGATCGCCTTCGCCGGCAAGGGCCAGCATCAGGATGCGGGCGGCAAGATCATCCACGCCGCGCCGAAGACGACGAGCTCGATCTTTGCCAAGTCGATCTCCAAGGACGGCGGCCGCAGCACCTACCGCGGCCTGCTCGAGGTCGCCAAGGGGGCCACCGAGGCCCGCTCGAAGGTCGTCTGCGACGCCCTGCTGCTCGATCCCGAGTCGCGCTCCGACACCTATCCGACGATCCGGATCGACGAGAGCGACGCCAACGTCGGCCACGAGGCTTCGGTCTCGAAGATCGGCGAGGAGCAGCTTTTCTACCTGCAGTCCCGCGGTCTCGACGAGGAGGAGGCCTCGAAGATGATCGTCAACGGCTTCATTGAGCCGGTCGTCAAGGAGCTACCGATGGAGTACGCGGTCGAGCTCAACCGGCTGATCGAACTGCAGATGGAAGGCTCAATTGGCTGAGGCGCCCACCTGGCTGCGCGAGCGACGCTCGCGCGCAGTCGAGGCTGCCCGCGAGCTCTCGCTGCCCGGCCCCAAGGTCAAAGGCTGGGAGTTCACCGACCTCAGCGGCCTCGACCTCTCCGCCTACGAGCCGGCCACCACAGCGGATCTGCCGGACGAGATCGCGGGCGCCCTGCCGGTACCTGATGGTGCCCAGGGCCTGACCCAGGTCGACGGCTCCGTGATCGCCGAACTCGGCGCCGGGCTCGCAGGCCTTGGCGGCAACGGCAAGCCCGAAGGCCCGATCGTGGTGCCACTCGATGCCGCGGCCGAGCGCTACCCGGATTTGCTGGGCTCGAAGCTCGGCACGATCGTCGCCCCCGAGAAGGACCCCTTCGTGACGATCAACGAGGCCGGCTGGAGCGGCGGCGCGCTCGTCTATGTCCCTGCCGGAATCCGCACCGAGAATCCGATCTCACTCACCGCGATCCAGCGAGCCGGCGGGCGCAGCCTCAACTGGCGCACGCTGATCGTCCTCGAGGAGGGCGCCGAGGCCGAGGTCTGGGAACGCTACCTCTCGGCCGACGTCGAGACCGACGCGCTCTTCAACGGTGTCACCGAGCTGATTGTCGGCCCCAACGCCAACCTCCGCTACGTCTGCGGCCAGGCGCTCTCCCCCGCCTCCTGGGCCTTCGCGACCCAGCGGGCCGAGGTCGCGCGCGATGGCCACCTCGAATGGGTGGCCCTCGGCTTCGGCTCCGCCAACGGCAAGATCCGGATGGAGACCAAGCTGGCCGGCCGCGGCGCGGGCGCCAAGATCACCGGCGCCTACATCGGCAACGGCCGCCAGCACCTCGACTACGACACCACCCAGGAGCATGCCGCCGAGGACACGACCTCGGATCTCGCCTTCCGCGGCGTCCTCGATGATCGCTCAACCAGCGTCTGGCGCGGGATGATCTACGTCGATCCGGGCGCTCAGCGCACCGATGCCTTCCAAGACTGCCGCAACCTGCTGCTCTCTCGCAAGGCCCACGCGGACGCGATCCCAGGCCTCGAGATCAAGGCCGACGACGTCGCCTGCACCCATGCCGCCGCGGTCGCCCAGATCGACCCCGATCAGCTCTTCTACCTGACCTCGCGAGGACTCGACAGAGAGACCGCCGGCGAGTTGATCGTCGGCGGCTTTCTCGCCGAGCTGGTCGAACGGGTCCCCGCAGGAGCGGTCGCCGACGCCCTCAGCGGGGCACTCGAGCAACGCCTCGGCGAGCTGCTCGGCAAGAGCTGAGCCGAGCGACGGCCGACGGACCGGCCGCCGGCCGAAGTTGAAATCCAGGTTGCATACCGACCCCAATTTCAACCTCGACACGACTCGCGACGCCGCCGCGCGGGAGGGCCGGATAGGGTTCGATCGATGGCGAAGGACCTGAAACTCGGACTGAATACCGGCTACTGGGCCGGCGGACCGCCACCCGGCATCGAGGACCTGGTCGCCGAGGCGGAGCGGCTCGGCTTCGATTCGATGTGGACCTCGGAGGCGTACGGCTCCGATTGTGTCTCTCCGCTCGCTTGGTGGGGGTCGGAGACCAAGAACATGCGCCTGGGCACGGCGATCATGCAGATGTCCGCGCGCCCACCGGCAGCGGCGGCGATGGCCGCGATGACGATCGACCACCTCTCAGGTGGCCGCTTCATCCTCGGCATCGGTGTCTCGGGGCCGCAGGTGGTCGAGGGCTGGTACGGGATGCCGTTCGAGAAGCCGCTCGCCCGCACCCGTGAGTACATAGGCGTGATGCGCGACATCTGGGCGCGCAAGGGTCCGGTCACCAACGATGGCCCGCACTACCCGCTGCCGATGCCCGGCGGCACCGGACTCGGCAAGCCGTTGAAATCTGCGATCCACCCCGTGCGCGAGGACATCCCGATCTTCCTCGGCTGCGAGGGCCCGAAGAACATCGCGCTCTGCGCCGAGCTCTGCGACGGCTGGATGTCGATGCTCTTCTCACCGACCCACCAGGACATCTATATGCCGTCATTGGAGGAGGGCTGGGGGCGCGAAGGAGCCCGGCGCAGCTCAGAAGATTTCGAGGTCGCCTGCATGGTGCCGATGATCGTCGCCGACGACGTCCAGCAGTGCGCCGATGCTCTGCGGCCTTTCTACGCACTCTACTTCGGTGGCATGGGGGCGAAGGGCAAGAACTTCCACGCCAATGTCCCGATCCGGATGGGCTACGAGAAGGAGATCCTCGAGATCCAGGATCTCTACCTGGACGGGAAGAAGGATGAGGCAGGCGCGAAGATCCCCTTCGATCTGATCGACGCGATGTCGCTGATCGGGCCAAGGGAGAAAATCACCGACGACCTCGCCAAGTGGCGCGAGTCGGTGGTCACCACGCTCTTGATCCAGGGCGACGCGAACCTGCTCCGAACCGCTGCCGAGCTCGTCGCCGACGACTGAGCAGCGCGCCCAGACCCAGAGGCCAGCGGTCAGTCAGAGCTGATCGAGAGGACGAGCTTGCCGCGGGCGCGACGGCCGTCAAGGTCGGCGAGCGCCTCGGCAGCCTGCTCGAGCGGGTAGCTGCGGCCGACGACCGGATTGACGTGGCCGGCCTCGGCCATCGCGCTCAGGGCTTCGTGGGTGGCGGCCGGGAGCGCTGGATCGTTGGGCAAGAAGCCGCCCCAGTTGACACCGACGACGTCGATGTTGCGGAGCAGGATCCGGTTTGCGGCCAGTGAAGGGATCGAGCCCTCGGCGAAGCCGATCACGAGCAGGCGGCCCTCGGGCGCCATGCAGCGGGGCGAGGATTCGAGACGCTCGCCCCCGACCGGGTCGAAGACCACGTCCACCCCGCGCCCATCGGTCAACTCCTTCGCGGCCGCTACCCAGTCCTCGCCCGATTGCAGCAGCTCGTCTGCACCGGCTTCCGACGCGATCGCAGCCTTTTCCTCGGAGCTGACCACAGCCAGGACCCGGGCACCTAGGCCCTTGCCCACCTGCACGGCCGCGGTGCCGACTCCCCCGGCTGCACCGTGCACCAGGAGCGTCTCTCCGGCCGCCAGACGCCCACGCCTGGCGAGCGCGAAATGAGCCGTGTGGTAGTTCATGATGAACCCGGCAGCCTGCTCGAAATTCAGCCCAGCGGGGATCGGGAAGCACATCGGCAGTGCCGCGCTGACGACCTCGGCGAAAGCGCCGAGCATGGTCATTGCCATCACCCGATCGCCGACGGAGAAACCTGACCCCTCCGGCGCCCAGCTCACCACCCCGGCGGACTCGACGCCGGGAACGAACGGCGGCTCGGGTTTGAGTTGGTACTCGCCCCTGGTCAGGAGAAGATCCGGAAATGAGACGCCCGCGGCCCGCACCTCGATCAGGAGATTCCCCTCCTGCGGTTCCGGCGCCGCCATCTCTGCCGGTTCGAGGGCCTCGGGGCCGTCGGTCCGATTGAGAACTAGCGCGCGCATCGGGGCCACCGTATCGCGCCGGCCTGATCCACACCGCGGACCTCGGCCTGTGTAAGGCTCAGGCGAGACTGCCGCGAGGCCGCAGCGCGATCAGCAGCAGTGAGATCCCCACTGCAACCAGCACGATCGACGCACCGGCCGCGACCTCCAGGTGCCAGGAGAGCAAGAGGCCGAGCGGCCCACTGACTGCCGCGATCAGAGCCGAGACGGCGATCATCGAGGGAAGCCGGCGGGTGACCATCGCTGCCGCGGCGGGTGGGGCTATCAGCAGCCCGAGCACGAGCAGTGCCCCGACTACGCGAAACCCGATCACGACCGCGAAGGCAAGCAGAATCATCATCGCAAGCTCGACCCGATCGACTCGAAGTCCGGCTGCGGCGGCCCTGCGGCGATCGAAGCTGACGAGGACGATCGGCCGGTAGAGAAGCCCGAAGGCGGCCAGCACTGCGGCGGCGAGGGCGGCGGTCAACGGCAACTCGGATGCATCGACGCTGAGCACATCACCGAACAGGAAGGCGGTCAGGTCGACGGCGAAGTTGCTGACCCGGGAGATGAGGACGACACCGAGCGCGAGCATGAAGACGAACATCACCGCTGCGGCTGTGTCCTCCTTGAGGCCGCTGCGGCGCAGGATCAAGGTCGTGCCCGCAGCGGTGACCAGGCCGCCCGCGAGGCCGCCCGCCAGCACGGCGATCTGTGAGGGGTCGGCGTTCGCGGTCGTCAGCAGCACGGCAATCGCGACCCCGGGCAGAACGCCGTGAGCGTAGGAGTCGGCCAGCAAAGCCATGCCGCGGACGACGACGAGGACACCGACCGCCCCGCAAAGCACGCCGACGATGATCGAGGCCGCGGCACCGGTGCGGATGAACTCGGACTGGAAGGGCTCCGTGATCGGCCCGAGCAATCCAAGCGCCGCCGTCGCGGTGGCCTCGGCACTCATCTATGCCGCCCCTGGGTGCTGGTGGGAGGTGTCGACGAGATCCTCGCCGTCGAGCCGCGCGAGATGACCGCTGAAAGTTTGGCGCAGGACCTGCTCGGTGCAGACCGCAGCCGGCTCGCCGTAGGCGATGACCCGCCGGTTCAGCGCGATCACGCGATCGTAATCGCGCGCCGCGGACTCGAGGTCGTGGGTGGCAACCATCACCGCGCGGCCCTCGTCCCTCCAGCGCGAGATCAGATCGCCGATCGCCTCGCCCGTGGGCCGGTCAACACCGGTCAGCGGCTCATCGAGAAGGATCAGGCCCGCGTCATGCGCCATCACCGGCGCCAGCAGCGCGCGCTGGCGCTGGCCGCCGGAAAGAGAGTGCAGCCGCCGGCCGCTGAGATCGGCGACGCCGAGCGCCGACATCGCCTCGTCGACCCGTCGGCGGTCCTCGCGGTCGAGGCGTCGCAGCCAGCGCCCGCGGCCCCAGCGGCCCATCCGGACAACGTCCTCGACCGTAACGGGAAAGGTCGAATCGACGTTCAGCTGCTGCGGCAGCCAGGCGATACCGCGCTCCCCCACTCCGACCGAGCCGGCGCTGGGCCGGAGGAGCCCAACCGCGGCCGCGAACAGCGAGCTCTTGCCCGAGCCGTTCGGCCCGAGCACCGCGACCGAGACCCCGTAGGGAACCTCCAGGTCGACCTCCTCCAGCGCCGTATCCCCACCGTAGCCCGCGCTGAGGCGGTGGGCGCAGAGCGCCATGCCGACATGAGCCGCGGAGGGTGGAGCAGCGACGTTCTCGAGCGGCTCCTCCATCGCTCAGGCCCCGAGGGCGGCGGTGATCTTCTCAGTCGCGGTCCGCATCATCTGCTCGTAGCTCCCGACCCCGCCGAGCGACTCCAGCGCGAGATCGTCGACCACGGCCACGCCGGCCTCCTCGGCCACCCGTCGCAAGACCTCGGGATCGTCGCCCTGTTGGGCGAATACCGCCGGTACACCCTCGGCCTCGATTCGATCGATCAGCTCCGCCAGGGCACCGGCGCTCGCCTCCGCCTCGGGTGAGCTACCGAACGGAGCCCCGACCACCTTGAAGCCGTAGCGCGCAGCGAAGTAACCGATCAGATCATGGGACGTGACGAGCTTGCGCCGCGAGACGGGGACGGAGGCAACCATCTCCTGCAGCTGCCGGTCGAGCGCCCCGAGCTCGCCCGCGTAGGCCCTGGCGCGGCGGCGGAACGCGGCGGCGTGTTCGGGATCGAGCTCGGCCAGGGCCACTGCGAGGTCGGGGACCGCCGCCGCGATCAGGGTCGGGTCGAGCCAGACGTGCGGGTCGGCGTCGGCGCCGTCGATGCCGCCGGTGTGGTCGGCAAAGGCGAAGGTCTCTGCCGCCTGGTCGATCGGCAGGCTCTGCTCGAGCCCCGGCGAGAAGTAGACGACGAGGGCGCTCTCGGCCAACTCCTGCTGCTCGCGGGCGCTGGGCGCGTAGCTGTGCGGGCTGGCGCCGTCGGGCACCAACTGGACGACATCGACATCGTCGCCGCCGACCCGGGCGACGATGTCGGCTGCGATCGAGGTCGTCGCCGTGACCATCAGGCGCTGATCGGAGCCTGCAGCCCCGGATCCGCAGGCCCCGAGCGACAGCACTGCGACCGCCACGGCCGGCAAGCCCACCAACGCGGCGAGGGACCGGTGACGGGGCCGTCGGTTCGTCAAGGTCATCGGGTTCATCGGGTTCATCCTTTGCTGCAGCACCGCGGCCGGAGGATCATAGAGTAAATGAGAAGGATTCTCATTATTGTTTCCCCAGCTACGATTCAGGACGATGCCGGTCGACGATCAGGACGGAACAACCCCCGGGTCCGCCTGGACCAGCCGAGCCCTTGCTGAGCTCACGGCACGCGGCTATCGGGCGGGTGAGGCCCGGACCGCCGTGATCGAGCTACTCGGTGCCGAGGGCGGCTGCCTGGAGGCAGACGATGTAGCGGCGCGGTTACGTCTGCAGGACAAGCGCGCGGGAACCGCGAGCGTCTACCGTGCACTGGCGCTGCTCTCGGAGCTCGGGCTGCTGCACAAGGTCGCCCTCGCCGACGGCCCCGCTCGCTTCGAGCTGGTGCTGCCCGACGGGGAGCACCACCACCACATCGTCTGCGACGGCTGCGGCCGGACGGTCGCGTTCTCCGATCCGAGCCTCGAGCGCGCGGTCCACGCAATCAGCGACCAGACCTCGTTCCTGATCGAGGCCCACGACATCACTTTGCACGGCATCTGTGAAGACTGCCAAGCCGGTTGAGCCCGAGGCCCGCGCGGCCGCTGGGGTTACGATCAAGCCGATGGCGAGCCGACTGAACCAGCGTCCAGGGTGGGCCGTCGTCGTTGTCCTCGCGATCTCGGCGATGGCCGGATGCTCAGGCGAGCGGGGATACGACGCCGAAGGGGTCGTCTCCGACCTGAACGCGGTGGGAGCGGGTCTCGTGCTGGGCGAGAGCCTGCCCAGCATCGACGAGGACGTTGAGGTTCGCGTGGTCGGCTTCGCCGGCGCCAAATCCAGCGGCCCGGGCGTGGAGGAGGCGGCGGGCGCCGTCGTGATCCTCGGCGACGCCGATCAGGCCCGAGCGGAGTTCACGCGCTGCGAGTCTGCGATCTCGTTCATCTGCTTCCGTGCCGCAAACACGGTTCTCCGCTTCACCGGGCTCGACCGGGCCCGGACGCGGAGCCAGGCTGCCTCCCTGGCGGCGATCGAGAGCAGCCCCGACGGCTAGGCGTGGATTCCGGCTCGATCCCGCCCTGGGGCTCGCTCGGCGCCGGATTCACCCCTGCGCTTACTCCTCGTCGGCGGGCTCATCGTCGGCGGCCGGCGGCGCCGAATCGAGCCTCCGGGCTCGCAATGAACTGACAACGATCGCGATGATCACGGCCAGCACCGGCACGCTGTAGAGCACCCAGACCGACCAGTGGCCGGCGTGGGCGAGCAGCAGCAGCGAGCTCGGCTCACGCATTCGCCTGGCTCAACAGGTAGAGGCCGAGCGTGCTGAAGATGAGCATCACGGCGAGCATCCAGATCTGAGACCAGGATGCATCGCGGCTGTTACCGAACGTCGCCAGAGCGCGGTCATGGCCGATGGCCAGGGCGACCCCGTGGCCGACGACGATCGAGGCGAACTGCACCCATTGGATTGTCGTCGCACCGATCAACGTGTAGTCGATCGCCGAGCCCGCGGTGCCGAAGATGTCGGATCCGTCGCCGAGC
>JAQBGG010000031.1:0-3312 GCA_032122625.1 Acidobacteriota bacterium | reverse complement strand
AGCACCTCGATCTGCTCGACCGCGCCTTCGATGTCCGGCATATATTCGCCCAGCGTCTCGATCACGCGGCTGCCGAAGGCATCTCACACCAGCCGCTCGAGCCAGTCCTCGCGGACCGAGACCGTCTTCTGGCCCCCGTGGGCCTCCAGCGCCGCGGTCTCCCCGTAGGTCGTGGAGTAGCTGCAGCCGTAGTAGTGGTGGCCCTTGCGCGCCTTGCCGTGCATCCCCAGCGGCTGGTGTCCGGCGCAGCAGCGGACCATCCCCGAGAACAGGTACTCACGCTTGGCCCGGGCAGACGCTTTCGCCCGAACGGTCTTCTCAAACCGTGCCTGAGCGGCCTCGTAGACGTCGTCGGAGACCAACGGCAGGTGCGCCTCCTCGGTGACCACCCACTCCTCCCGGGCCCGCAGGCGGGCGCCGCCGCCGGAGTGCTTGGCCTCAGTGAAGTCCAGGCGGTTCCAGACGATCCGGCCTGTGTAGACGGGGTTGTTCAGCATCATCCGGATCGTGCTCGCGGCCCAGTGCCCGCGCAGGTTGCGGGCTGCGTCAACGTGGTTGGAAGAGGGGGGACCGCCGGGGCGGTTGAGGTGTTCGGCGATCGCCTTCGGGCTCTGCTTGGCACCCACGAACAGTTCGAAGATCTCGGCGATCACCAATGCCTGTGTGGGCTCGGGCTCGAGCGTTACCCGGCTGCTCTGCTTGCGTCGCTGGCCTGGCCCGCGCCCAGCGCGGCGGATCACATCAGCCTCGATCCCTCCGTGTCGGCGAACGTCGAGAGCCTCACTGTGCGCTCCGCCAGAGTCAAGGTCACCGTCAACCTAACCTGCAAGGGCGCCGGCGCCGGGCAAGCGACGTACGGTGGCAGTGTCCGCCTGATCGACCTCGACACGGGCGAGGAGATCTACCTGGGAAATGTCTTCGGCGCCACGGACGAGACGATCCAGTTCGTCGAGCGCCGCGACAGCGACCGCCGGATGAGGCCCCAGTTAAGAGACGCGTTCTGCTACGAGCAGATCGACGGCGTCTTTCACTCGTCCGGCATGGTCGAGGAGTCAGGCAACATCGTGATCATCCCCGCCAAGAACGGCGGTGGAGGCGGCGGTGGCGGCGGTGGCGGCGGTGGCGGCGGTGGCGGAGCCGATCCCGACGATCCCCTTCGACCCGGGGGCTGCGCCAATGAGATCCGCGGCTCCGCCGGGCCCGACGTCCTCGACGGCGAGCCGGGCGGCGACCTGGTCCTCGCGCTCGGCGGCGCCGACCGGGTGCGCGGACGAGATGGCCATGATTGCCTCGTCGGGGGCTCGGGTCATGATCGCCTCCTGGGTGAGGACGGCTACGACCGCCTCACCGGCGGCCGAGGCGCCGATCGGCTCGTCGGCGGCGCGGGCCGCAACGTCTACGACGCGGGCTCGGGCGACGACCGGGTCAAGGCGCGCAACGGGCGCCGAGAGACGGTCCGCTGCGGCCCTGGCGAGGACACCGTCCGCGCCGACGCCAACGACCGCCTGCGCGGCTGCGAGCACGTTGCCCGCGCGCGCTGAGCACCGCCGCGCCTCGCCCTCGGATTGCCAGTGCTCGCAGACTGGGCGCAGAAGCCCCGGATCGCGCAAGAACTCGTCGAGCCGCGCCAGGTCCTCGGGCAGCTCCTTGACCTCGATTGGCAGGACCTCGTCCCAGAGGGTCTCGGCTTGCGGCGCTTGCAGCGTCAGCATGCGCACCTCCTCCTACTCGAAAACCACCCACTTGCAGGTGATTATCGACGCCGGGCCGGCTGGAATTCGGGCCTGAGAGGGCGACGATTCCGGGGGAAGTACAATGGCGATGCTTCCTATGCGAAACGTGTTTGGGAGAGGATCGGGATGAGAAGACGTCGCGTACTGATCGGGCTGGCCCTCGTGGTTGCGCTCTCCACGATCTCCCCCGCTCTAGGCGGACCGTCGCCGACAGCGATGATGGCTGCCTCGGTGAAGAAGATCGCCAAGAAGGCGCTTGGCGAGAGCAGGAAGGCGAAGCGGCAGGCAAAGAGGGCGAAGCAGCTCGGGAAGCAGAACGCGGCGTTGATCGCCGAACTGGAGGCCACGGTGGGGCCGCAAGGGCCACAGGGCGCGCCGGGCCAGGATGCGACCAACCTGTTCGCCTACGTCCGCGACAACGGCAGCGCGAATACCGCTGTCCTCCAGTACGGCCAAGGAGCGACGGGCGTCAGCGATCCGCCCGGTCACAACAGCGCCGTTGGCCCCTACGTCGTGGCCTTCGATCGGGACCTGAGCGGGTGCGTCGCCCACATGACGACCGGGTTCGGTGATCCGGTCGCCCCGCCTGGCGGTGGCGGCGGGCAAAGCGCGAGCCCTGCGTCGGTCTCAGCCACCGTGGAGGGTTCTACCGTCGAGACCTACTCGTATTCGATTGCCGATCCTTCAGTCCCCCAGGACAACTCGTTCATGGTCAGCGTCTTCTGCTGACCGCTCCGACGCGGTGGTACACCTCGGGGCCGCCCTCTGCGTCCTCGCGGCGGGCGGCTACATCAACCACTGGCTCGGGCCGTCCGAGCCGGTCACTGGTCTCGTTCGTGGCCTGAGGCGTGGAACAAGTCATCTAGGTGCGGAGCCGCAGGCGCTCGACTATCCGCGGGTGGTAGCGAGAAACGAATCGGGCCCCCGCTATAGATAGAACCGCATGATCAAGCGCCCACCAGAGACGGGGGCGCTTTTTCTTTGGGCGTTTGTCAAACGGTTGTCAAACTGGGTGGGCTGCACAAGTAGCTACCTATCGCGCTTGAGCAGCAGCGCATTGAGTGTCATTCCCTAGTACCGCCGCGCGACGATGACCCGACGGGCCCTGTTCCTGTCTAGGCCCGCGGGGCGGTCGCCCGCCGATCGGGCTTCAAGCTAGCGGGAGAGGTGCCGGTGATCTCAATCGTTTTGTAGAACGCGCGGAAGACCTCGGCGGGCTGCATCTCGACCTTCTCGCGGTGGAATAAGACCGGCCAGTGGCCAGTTATCGGGTCGCGCTCGAACCAGCGCCGGATCTTCTCGAGACGACGTTCCGGGTGTATGCGCTCCATGGCGAAGGCGTCGCGTAGCCGGTCTTCGATCTGTGCCGCCCGCGATCGCGGGCGGGGGCCGAGCCGGAGTCTAGGCCGCCACTTCCGACGATCACCACTCTCGGACACTACGAGCGGCTCGTCGCGGCGATCGGCGGTGAGGGGCCGCTGCCGGTGGATCCGTGGGATGCGGTGGCGGTCCTGGAGATCCTCGAGCGCGCACGAAGCTAGCCGGAATCTGAAAGGGAGCACAGCCTCAGGGCAGACGG
>JAQBGG010000030.1:0-16103 GCA_032122625.1 Acidobacteriota bacterium | reverse complement strand
GACCAGGATGCATCGCGGCTGTTACCGAACGTCGCCAGAGCACGGTCATGGCCGATGGCCAGGGCGACCGCGTGGCCGACGACGATCGAGGCGAACTGCACCCACTGGATTGCCGTCGCACCGATCAGCGTGTAGTCGATCGCCGAGCCCGCGGTGCCGAAGATGTCGGATCCGTCGCCGAGCGGATCGGAGAGCAGGAACGTGAACTGAGCCTGCTCCTGGAAGGCGACGAGGCTGAAGTAGTGGGCAACCAGGTAGGCGAGCGCGATCGGGATGAACGCGTGGGCGAAGAGCCCGCCGAGCTCGCGTGCGGAGCGTCCGGTGGCAACGATTCGCATCCCTTGGATCCCGGCCCAGAAGATCCCGGCGACGACGAGCAGCGACCCGGCGAAGTAGATGGTGTTGGTCAGCCGCAGTGCTGCCAGCGGCGACATTCCACCGTCGGCAAGACTCTCGAAGGTGCTCGTGATCGCCCCGTTGAGCGCTCCCTCCTGAGCACCGTCGAAGGTGGTTCCCCCGATCGCGATGAGCACGATCGCCAGCGACCCCGGGATCAATGCCCAACCCGTCGTCCGCTCGAACACCCGCCTGCGTCCGAGCCGGCCCTCGCGCAGCTCGAAGGGCGAGATCGTCGCGAACATTCCGAAGTACACGGAGAAGGTCTCACCGCGCTCGTGCCAGCGATCAACGCCGAACAGGGCCATCCCGATGAATGTGACCGCGGAATAGATGATCGCCGCGACGGCGACGTCGTGAGGCAAGACGCCGGCCGCGGCAAAACCGCTCTGGCCCCAGACGAGCTCGAACCAGAGAAAGGCGATCAGTCCAACGGCGGCCGGCCAGCGTCCGAGCTTCTCCGGGTAGCTGAGCGGCGCCGGCGCGCGCTGTCCCGCGATCATCGAAAACAACCCGGAGACGGCGCGCCCGACCGCTCGCCAGGGGCTGAGCCCGTCGAAGACATTGCCGAAGAGGACGCTGAGGAGCACCAGGCCGAGCCAGAAGGTGACGAAGATGAAGGTCACCGAGAAGTTGCGATCGGGCGCGGTTGTGCCCTGTAGGCCTGAGTAGATGACGACGATCAGGAGGGCGACCGAGAGCAGTCCGAAGACGAAGGGGATTGCCGGGCTACGCAGGACCGACGAGAGCCGGGGGAGGATCGGGCGCCAGGTGTCGCCCTCGAGCCTCGGCTCCCGCCAGAGCAGCACGAGACCGGCGAATGAGCCGATCAGCAGCAGCGTCGCACCCCAGGCGAGCAGCCAATCTGGGAGGGGCAGGTCGCCGCGGCCGATCAAGCCGTGCGCCTCCGCGTAACCAGGGAAGACGGCGCCCGCCGCCACGAAGGCGGCGACGGCGGCGGGGAAGCCGATCCGGAGAAGCCGGTTCAGGCCTTGGCTCAAGGCCTCACCGTGAGCTGGGCAATCGGAACGGCGGAGTTCTCGAGTTCGATCTCGAAGACTCCGTCGATCTCGGCGGCGAAGTCGAACCTCACCTTGCCGCCGGCCTCAACCTCCTCACTCAGGTCGTAGCCGTGGATATGGATCTCGTCGGCGGTATCGGATGAGACCTCGATGCGGATCTGATCGCCCTTTGAGTAGCTCAGGTCCTGAACTCCCCCTTTGGGCCCGCCGCCGACGATCATGATCTGGTCGAACTGCGGCTTCGGCGGTTTGGCAGGCTTACCTGAGCCGTCTGGCCCTGAGTCGCCCGTCGTTGTCGTGGTTGCGGCGACGGAGGTCTCGCCGTCGCTCTTCTCGTCGTCCCTGCCACCGGCGAAGACGATGAACAGGGCGACGATCGCGGCCAATGATCCGAGCCCGACCAGCACTCGGCTTCGATTCGATTGCATCCAAGACTCCTACTCTTTCGGGCCGCCGGCGCGTACGCGCGGGGCGGCGAACTACCGGCTCAGCAACGCCAGCCGCGGCGGAGGCCGGCGTGCGAGCCCGAAGGCCAGCGGAGAGATCGTCGTGCGGTGGGATTCCGACCCCACCGGTACCTTCCGGCCGGGTGCCCGGCGGCGGCGCGGGCGCGAGCCGGCGGCGAGCCGCAGGATCAGGGTCGAGCCACGCTCGAGTGAGTGGATCAGCGTCGCCGCCGTCGCTCCCAGCAGCAGAGCGGTCGGCAGCAGCAGCCAGGCGGCCGCAAGATCCGCGGCGAACGCAGCCGACCCGCCGCCGAGGAGCAGAGCCTCGACCGACTCCTGGAGGACGAAGATCCCGATCAGGGCCGCCGCCAAGGCGAGGGGGGCGCCGGGTCCTGCCTCGCCGTCGCTCGCTCCCCGCCTCAGGAGGGGTACGAGCAACGCAGCGAAGGCCGCCGACGCGGCGACTGCCGTGGCGATCGGCAGGAGCAGCTCGAGGTAGTTGTGCGACGCCCGCATGCCCCCGCCGGAGATCGCAAACACCGACTCGTGCAAGAGCAGCGAGCCGGGGATCAACGTCGCGATCAGGCCCAGCCGCCGGGCGCCGATCAAGGTTGCCCCTGCTCAGGAGGTGGAGACCCCTCGGCGGGCGCGCTGCGCTCGATCCCGCCCTCCGTATCGAGCGACGGGGCATCGAGCGAGCTGGGCCCGCCGAGAAAGACAAACAGGACCACAGCCACGACCCCGATCACGAGGCCGAGGCCGATTCCGATCACGCGATCACTACGGCTCATCCGGCACCTAGGCTAGACGGTTGGTAACGGCGCCCGGTGGCTTCGGCGCCGACGATTGTTCCGCTGTTGCGACTGCAGCGCTCAGGAAACGCCGTCGAGCAGGTTCCAGTTGGCCTCGAACGCCTGCTCAGCTGCCTCGACCGCCAGATCAGCCGACTCCCGGTCGGCCCCGAGCCGGGCGGCGAGCAACTCGCGCCCCTCCGCGGCGTGCTCGAGATCGCGACCGCGGTGGACGCTGAAGTACTGCGTGCCCGGCCCCTCGTCGACGCCGTACTGGGCGTGGGCTGCAAGGCCCTCGAGCTTGGTCCGCGAGATCTCGGGCTGGCCACTCTCGATCGCATAGAGGCGGGCGAGCGCAGATACGGCACCATCGGCGCGTGTCCAAACCTCGACACACTCCGCCGTCTCCGCGGTGGGCTCGGCATCGGGCCGGCCGCTGACAGCCTCGACGAACCCGTCCCAGAGGGCGACGTGCTCGGCCTCCTCACGGGCGTGGTCCTTGAGCTCAGCCTCCTCGGGAAGCTCGCGCGCGGTGTAGGCGGAGAGATCGGCGATCGCCTCGACCGCGTGCCGGTACTGCCCGGAATAGTCGGCCAGCTCGTCGGCGCCCAGCTCACCGGCCGACCAGCGCTGATAAAAGGGGTGCTCGAGGACGTTCCAACGACTACGAGCTGCTTCGATTCGGTCCCAGACGGTGTTCTGCACGTTCCTGCTCCTAGGTCTAGTTTCGGGAGAAGATGAGCATAACGCCGGGGGGTCATTGGCCCAGCCGCGCCTCCGCATCCCTTTACGATGCGCTCTCCGTGCGTCCCCATCGCTCCGACATCCCGCTGCCCCCGTTTCCCCCGGGAATGCTCTGGGTCGGGCCCGAGCCCGTCGCGGCCGAACGACTTACGGCCCGGGGCCCGCTGCTCGTCCACTTCTTCGAGGCGGGCGAGCTGAGCAGCACCGAGAGCCTGAGGACGGTCGACGCCTGGGCCACCCACTACGCCGGGGCCGGCCTCTCGACGATCGGCGTCCATACGCCCCGCTCCGACCTCGCTCGCTCGCCGGAGGCGCTGGCCGCGGCGGTCACCCGGCTCGGGCTTCACTTCCCGGTCTGCAGCGACACCGAGTATGGGACCTGGCACGCCTACGGCTGCAAAGGCTGGCCCTCGCTCTTTCTCTGGGGCCGGGGCGGCCGGCTTCGCTGGTTCCACTTCGGGATCGCCGATCTGCAGTCGAGCGAGGTGGCGATCCGCGAGGAACTGCAGGGCGCCGACGAGGAGCGGGAGCTGCCCAAACCGCTTGTCGGTGAGCCACGGGGCAAGCGCAAGCTGATCAAGCCGAGCGACGAGGTCTTCCCGGGCGGGACACGGGAGGAGCCCTGGACCGCAGGCCCGGGTGAGCCGCTGGAGATCGAGTACGCGGGAGCGGGTGCGTTCGCGGCCCTCGACGGCTCCGGGCAGGTGCGCGTCGCAGTCGATGGGGGCACGACCGAGGGCGGCTTCGAGCTCGACGGACCCGGCGTCTACGAGCTCGCCACCCACGCCGAGCACGGTCGGCACGAAGTCCGGCTCGAGTTCGATGGGCCGATCCGCGTCTGGTCGGTCGCCTTCGCGGCCGGGCCGGGATAGCCGGGGCATGGCATGAACGGGGACTCTCGAGTTGTCGTCCTCTACGACGAGGACTGCGGGTTCTGCAAGTGGAGCCTGAACAAGATCCTCGCCTGGGATCGCCATGGCCGGCTACGGCCGACACCGATCCAGGGGGAGGAGGGCCGGCGGCTGCTCGCGGGAATCCCGGAGGAGCAGCATCTGGACTCCTGGCACCTGGCGCTGCCTTCCGGTGAGGTGCGCTCGGCGGGCGCAGCGGCACCTTTTCTCGTCGACCTGCTGCCTGGCGGTCGCCCGCTCGCTGCCCTGTTTCGCACCTTTCCCCGCACGACGGAGCGGGCCTACCGATACGTCGCCGACCACCGCGATCGCTTCGCTCGGCTCGTCGGGGTCGATGCGAGCTGCCAGATCCGGCGCTCCTAGCCGCTGCGAAGACATCCCGAGCATGCGGACCGGTCTATTCGCGACGCCAGGTGCCATCGCCCGCCCAATCGCGTTGGCCTCTCGCGAGTTGGCGAACTGGGCTGCGTTTCCCCCCCTATTCGTGGCCAATGCAGCCCAGCTCGGCGAACTCTGGTCGGCTTGCCCACCAGGCGAGCCTCGCCGACGGTGCCCAGCCCATCGAGTTCGGCGCCCCGCCGGACCGGCGGTCCCGGCTACGAGCGGGCCGCGAGCTCGGTCCGGATCTCCTTCGGGAGCATGAAGCGGACGTCCTCATCGACCGTGCGCAATTCCTTGACCTCTTTGGCCCCACGCTCGCGGAAGAAGTCGACCAGGGCCTCGACCAGCTCCTCGGGAGCGCTGGCGCCGGAGGTGATGCCGACGGTCTCGACGCCCTCGAGCCATTCCTCCTCAACGAGGCCGGCATTGTCGATCAGGTGGGAGGCGGTACCAAGCTCACGAGTGACATCGACAAGGCGATTCGAGTTCGAGGAGTTCTTCGAACCGATGACAAGAACGAGGTCGCACTCGCGGGCCAGCTGCTTGACGGCCAACTGGCGGTTCGTCGTCGCGTAACAGATGTCGTCCGACTTCGACGAGGTGATCTTCGGGAACTTCTCGCGCAGCGCCGCGATGATGTCGGCGGTCTCATCGACGGAAAGAGTCGTCTGGGTGATGAACGCCACCCGGTCGGGGTCGGGGACCTCGAGCGCGGCGACATCACCCTCGGTCTCGACGAGGATGATCGAGCCGGGCGCTTCGCCCTGGGTTCCCTCGACTTCCTCGTGGCCGTCGTGGCCGATGAGCACGATCGTGTAGCCGTCGGCGGCGAACTTGCGGGCCTCGACGTGCACCTTCGTGACCAGCGGGCAGGTCGCGTCGATCGTGTGCAGGTGGCGCTTGGCGGCGTTCTCGTGCACGGAGGGCGCGACGCCGTGCGCGCTGAAGACCACGTGGGCACCCTCCGGCACCTCGGTCTCCTCCTCGACGAAGATCGCTCCGCGCTCAGCGAGCTCGCTGACCACGTGCTTGTTGTGGACGATCTCCTTGCGGACGTAGACCGGCGGGCCGTATATGTCGAGGGCGTGCTCGACCGCCTGCACGGCACGGTCGACGCCCGCGCAATATCCGCGCGGTGCGGCGAGCAACACCCGGCTGGGCGCGAATGTGTTTGCGGTGGGCACGCGCCAGAGGTTAGCGGTGCGCGCCGGGCCGCCTCGCGATTCTCGGTCAGGGCTTCTTGCGAACCGCGTGGGGTGCCCTCGGGTCCTCGTAGAGGACGGTGGTCTCGGCGATCGTGTCCTGCCAGCCGCGTCGATCGGGCTGGATCAGCATCGCCAGGTAGCCGAGGCCGAACGGCAGCAGCGCGACCGCCAGGCCGAACAATCGATGGAATGCCCGGCGAAACCCGATTCGACGCTCGCCCCCGGCGTCGAGACGGATATGGAGGAAGGCCATCCCCGGGGTCTGGCCGGCCAGCGCCCAAAACGAGGCCAGGAGCACTCCGCCGAGAACCCATGTGCAGGCCGCCACGATCGCAGCGGCGGCGACGGAAAGCCCGTCACCGGGTCCGAAAATGGCGGTCTTCACGGCGGCGATCACCGCGGAGATCAGCCCAAGGCTCCCGGCCAGCAGAAGGATGTCGACCGCCCCGGCCAACGACCGGGTCACGAGCCCGGCGTACTCCGTTCGCTCGGTTCGAGGCGGGCGCCGCACCAGCGCTCTCGCCGCTCGCTCGAGCACGCGATCGAGCGGCCGGGTCAGCCGACGGATCTGAAGGCCGATATCGCCCAGCAGGCCGAGGCCCTGCTGCGCGATCGCGGCCCGCACCTCAGGCGCATCGGCGACCCGCTCGACCAGCATCTGCGCCTTGTTCGAGGCGAGGATCTCGGCCCAGATCCGGTCGGCCGCCTGACTGTCGAGCGCCATGGTGACGGCGTCCTCGACGTCCGCCGACCCCACTGCCCGCTCGAAGACCTCCAGCAGCTCCCCGTCCTCGGCGAGCCGGATCAGCGCTCGCGCGAAGGCCGGGCTCTCGAACGCCCTGACGATCGCCTCTTCCGATGCCGTGTCGAGCGCCTGGCCAACGCCGGTCACTCGGGCAACCCGCTGGGTCACGCCCACGCCCGTCTCGAGCAGCCGCGAGGCGATCGGCTCCCCGCCCGAAGGCGGCTCGGAGGGGCTCGGGGGCTCAGCCATCAAGCGACGAGTCTAGTCGCCACCCGGTCGTGCGGCGCTCGCTCAGCGGATCTGCGGGATCGCCTCGAGTGCGGCCTCGCCAACCGCGTCGAGACTCTCCGGGCAGACCTTGTCGAGCGTGTCTTGCTCGGTGTGCCAGTACGGGCCGGGCGTCTCAGCAGATCCGAATGTGAAGTCGATCAGATCAACGGCTGGGATTCCCGTCTGGATGAAGGGCACGTGGTCGTCGGAGATCGCCCCCGTCGTTCCCTCGAACGGGGCGCCACCGGCTGCGTCGGCGAACAGTGCGTAGAGGCCCTCGTCGGAGGAGCTCTCCCGCGGTAGCTGCAGGTCGCAGTCGCCGACCAGGTCGAACAGCACCATCGCCCGGATCTCGGCGAGCGGTGGTGAGCCTTGCCGCTCTTCCTCGGCGTATCGCACGTACTGGCGGCTACCCCTCGTCCCGTCCTGATCGAAGGGCCGATTGCCTCGCGCCTCCTCGGCGTCGAACAGCGCGATCGCCACCGAGGG
This sequence comes from Acidobacteriota bacterium, assembly GCA_032122625.1. Lineage (GTDB taxonomy): Bacteria > Actinomycetota > Thermoleophilia > Solirubrobacterales > 70-9 > CAXMST01. The sequence continues at coordinate 8,703 of JAQBGG010000030.1, read as the reverse complement.
GCCGGAGAGCCGACGGGGCAGCGCTCGGGCCAGCTCCAGCACCACGGCCACCCCGGAAGCTCCGTCGTTGGCGCCGACGAACTGCGGGCCGATCCCCTGCTTGGTGTCATGGTGGGCGCCGACAATGACGTAGCCGGGCTCGCCGCCGGGGATCGTGCCGACGACGTTGCGATAGGGGCGCTGGACGCGCACACCCTCGACCCCCGCCAAACGCAGCTCGGCGGCCAAGAACCGGCTCTGGCGCCGGTTCGCCGCCGACCCGGCGGGCCGCGGTCCGAGCTCGACCTGGGCGCGGACGTCGGCGAACGCTCGATCGGCGTCGAAGCCGGCCGGCGAGGCACGGTCGGCGGGATCAGGATCGTCGCCTCCGCCACAGCCACCGAACAGCAGAACGACCAGCGCAGCGGAGACCACTGTCGGCAGCGTTCGGGGAGGTCGCCGAGCACTCACTCGCGGTACGTTAGGCATATGGCTCACGGACACATGGACCGGCTGACCTCGATCGACGCCTCGTTTCTCAGCAACGAGACCGGATCGAGCCACATGCATATCGGCGCGATCATCATCTGCGAGGGGCCACCGCCGAGCTACGAGGACCTCCTCACCCACATCGAAGGCCGCCTGCACCTGGTTCCGCGCTACCGGCAGAAGCTGGCGATCCCCCCATCGGAGACCGGCCGCCCCTTCTGGGTCGACGATCCCCAGTTCAACCTCTCCTACCACGTCCGTCACTCCGCCCTGCCGGCACCCGGCAGCGAGGAGCAGCTGCAACGGATGGCCGCCCGAGTCTTTTCCCAACAGCTCGACAGGACGAAGCCGCTCTGGGAGCTGTGGCTGGTTCAGGGGCTGAAGCGAAAGCGCTTCGCATTGATCTCCAAGACCCACCACGCGGTGGTTGACGGCGTCTCCGGCGTCGACATCGCCACGGTGCTGTTCGATGTCAAGCCGGTCGCCGAGCCGACGGTGGCGGACCGCGAGTGGACCCCACAACCCGAGCCATCGTCGACCGGGCTTGCGGCTCGGGGCGTCGAAGGTCTGGCGCGAACGCCACTCCGCCTCGCCCGTCGCCTCGAAGGCGCGGTTCGACACCCGACCTCGACCCTGAAGGGGGCTCGCGAGGCCGTCGAGGGCGTCTCCGACGTCGCCCTGGCGCTCGCCAACCCGGCGCCGGAAGTGCCGCTCAACACCGCGATCGGCTCGCACCGGCGCTTCGTCTGGGTCCGGGCCGAGCTCGAGCAGTTCAAACAGGTCAAGCGGGCGCTGGGCGGAACCGTCAACGACGTCGTCCTCGCGGTCGTCTCCGGCGCCCTGCGGCGCTGGATGCAGGCTCGCGGCGCCGAGACCGCCGGCGTCGAACTCCGGGCACTGGTCCCGGTCTCGATCCGGGCTGCCGGCGATCAGGGCGAGCTCGGCAACCAGATCGCCGCCGTCCGGGGCCCCCTGCCGGTCTACGTGGAGGACCCCGCCGAGCGCCTCAGGGTCGTCCGCGAGCAGATGGACGACGTCAAGGACTCCAAGCAGGCGATCGGAGCCGAGGTGATCTCGCGCTTCAACGACTTCGCGCCGCCGACGTTGCTGGCGCAAGCCTCGCGGCTCAACTTCTCGACCCGGCTGTTCAACCTGATCGTCACCAACGTCCCCGGCCCACAGATCCCGCTCTACGTCCTCGGGCGCGAGCTCCAGGATGTCTTCCCGGTCGCCTTCCTGCCTGAGAACCACGCCTTGGCGATAGCGATCATGTCCTACAACGGTGGCATCGGCTTCGGCCTGTTGGCCGACTATGACTCGATGGAGGACGTCGAACTGATCGCGGAGGGGATCGAGGCCGAAATCGCGCAGCTGGTCGACAGGGCGGAGGGCAGCGACGGAGAACCCGTGCGATCCTACGCCGAGGAGACACATTGAGCGACGACGACAAGACCACACCGGCCCCCTTCCGATACCACCTCGAGCTGAGCCCCGCTCAGCTGAAGATCACGCACACGGCCCTGCACTCGCTGCTTGATGATTTCGGGCACGAGCAGTCCGACGTCCACACGGTGATCCGTGAGGTGCTCGACAAACTCCCCGACGAGCACGCCATGCGGGCGGTGCGTCTGGAAACCGAACTCGAGCGCGAACTCAGTAGCGGCGGCGCGCCCGCGGTCCTCGAGCAGGTGCCTGAAGACGGGGACGGCGACGGGGACGGCGACGAGCCTCCATCAGCGGCCTGAGGCCCGCGTCGGTGAGGCCCGCGTCGGGTCCGCCAACCGGCGCACGCTTCGCCCCCGGCCACGCCCGGCTCGGTTCCAGGCCCCCCGCCGGCTGAGCCCGTGGAATCAATCATCTAGCCTGCCGCGCTCCGATGTCCCTCTCAGTCCAGATCGGGTTGCTGTTCGCGGTGGCAACCTCGTTTGCCTCGGTTCTCGGCTTCCTCTACAAGCACCGCGGCGCGGTCGACTCACCCGACGTCGAGTGGAGCCGCCCGGTCCGCAGTTCCCTGACGCTGTTCAGGAGCCGTTGGTACACGCTGGGGATCATCATCGCGCTGACCGGCTGGGGGTTCCACGTCGCCGCCCTCTCACTGGCACCGATCTCGCTGGTTCAGTCGGTGATCGCCGGCGGCCTCGTCCTGCTCACCGTGACCGCCGACCGCCTGTTCGCGCACAGCGTCACCAGGCGCGAATGGATCGGCGTCGGCCTGGCGGCGCTCGGCCTCGCCTTTTTGGCGGCGACGCTCGAAGGGGGCGCCGCCGAGGCCCACTCCGACTACGAGACGGCGCGCTTGATCACTTTCCTGATCGCCGCGACGACAGCGGCGGTCGCGGCCGGCTACTTCGGCTGGCGCAGCCACCACGCGGGGGTGGCGCTCGGCGCCTCGGCCGGCATGCTCTGGGCGGCCTCCGATACCGCGATCAAGGCGTCCAGCGCCGCTCTAGGAGAGCAGAGCGTGCTGCTGATCGTGCTCAGCCCGCTCGGCCTCCTGATCCTCGTTTACTCACTGGTCGGGCTGACCGTCTCGGCAAAGAGCCTGCAGATCGGCAAGGCGGTCCCGGTGATCGCGCTGACCAGCGTCGCCGCCAACGGGCTGACGATCGCGGCGGGCCCCCTCGTCTTCGAGGAACCGATGCCCGACAGTGCCCTTGGCTTCTCCCTGCGAATCCTGGCTTTCGCATTGGTGATCTTCGCCGCAGCGCTGACGCCGGCGCCGGTTCGGGCCGCGGAAGCGGAACTCGAGCCGGCTCGCGCCTGAACCCGGCGCAAACGGTCAGGCGGCGGGCTCGACCCGCACGCCCTTCCAGAAGGCAACGCGAGCCTCGATCTCCGCGGCCGCCTTCTTCGGCGAGGGATAGTGGAAGGCGGCGCCGCGATTGCGCTCGTCGCCGACGACGACGTCGTAGTAGCTCGCAGTGCCCTTCCAAGGGCAGACGCTGGTCTGCTCGCTCGCCTCGAAGTGCTCGCGCTTCAGTGTGCTCGATGGGAAGTAGTGGTTGCCCTCGATGATCACGGTCTCGTCGCTTTCGGCGAGAACGGTGTCGTTCCAGACGGCGCGGACGGGGGTACCGGCGGCGGCGGAGTTGCCGCCGACGACGCGGCGCAGGGTGTCGCTGATGCTCATAGGTGCTCCTCTTATTGTTGTCGGGTCAACGGTTATGACCCAGACCAGGGAGCAGACGATTCAAGGCCGGGACGAGCCGCGCCCCCGAGCCTCGCCCGGTCGGTGACCTACGGGTTCATCGCGTAGGCGCCCGACAGCGCTCGCACCTTCTCGACCACGGCGTCGAACCGGTCGCTGTCGGCGGCGGGCTTGGTCACCGCCCGCAGCGCCCAGTCCTGCTGCTCCTGCGTCGAGGAGGTCTTACCGTGCAGCTCGATCGCGTAGGCCGAGAAGTCGCGGACGAAGACGTCGAAGATCTGATCGAGAGTGTCGGCGGCGAGCCCGGTGAGCTCGGCCTGCTCGAGGATCAGCTGACCGTAGGGAATCAAGGTGAACAGCTCGCCAAGGGCCAGCAGGTAGTCCAGATCCTTTTGCTGGTGCTCATCGGGAGGCGCTGTGGTCAGCAACTCCTTCAGCGAGGCGGCCTGCTCGGCGAAGACGGCAACGTTGGGCACGTCGGCGGAGCGGGCGTAGACCTCCTTCCAATCGGCGAACTGGATCTTCGAGAGGCCACGGGTCGGTCCCTGGTCGAAGAGGAACTCGTCGTTGGCCGCGTCCCGGCGCTGCGGCACCGGCTCGAACTCCCCGGGGTTGAACAGGTATCCGGCCATGAACTTGAGAACCAGGGCCATGTTCACGTGCACGGTTCCCTCGAGCTTGGGCAGCGCCCGGATGTCGCGCGCGGCCATCTCGAAATACATGTCCTTCTCGAAGCCCTTGGCGGCGATCACGTCCCAGATGTGGTCGACGACCTTCTCACCCTCGGTCGTCACCTTCATCTTCGTCAGCGGGTTGAAGAGCAGGTAGCGGCGGTCGTCGGGGCCGGCCGAGCGCATGTAATCGATCGCGCGGGTCCCGAACAACTTCATCGCCACGAGGCGCGCGTACCCGTCGGCGAGCAGCCGGCGGACGTGTGGGAACTCGGTCACGCGGGAGCCGAACAGGACCCGGTTCTCAGCGTGGGTGATGCCCTCATAGAGGGCATGCGTGCAGATCCCAATCGAGGCGAAACCGAGGTTGAACTTGCCGATGTTGATCGTGTTCAGCGCGGCGTTGAAGGCCTCCTTGCCAGTGTGCAGGATGTCCTCGGGCGCAACCGGGTAGTCGTGCAGCTCGAAGTTGGAGACGTAGCTCTGGGAATTGACGACGTTCTTGATCAGGTCGTAGCTCGGGTGCCGGGAGTCAGCCTGGAAGAAGACGTACCCATCGGGCCCCTCGATGTCGTCACGGCGACCGAAGACCGAAACCATGCCGGCCTCGTTGCCGTTGCCGATGTAGTACTTGGCGCCGTTTGCGCGGAAGCCATCGGTGAGATCCGGGTCGGCGGTCAGGACCATGTCGGTCGTGTAGATGTCGGCGCCGTGAGCCTGCTCGGAGAGGCCAAAGGCGAAGATCGAGCCCTCGTCGAGCAGCTTCGCCGCCTTCGCCCGCGCGCGCTCATTCTCCGACATGAAGATCGGCCCGAGGCCAAGGATCGAGACCTGCCAGGTGTACCAGTAGGCAAGCCCGTAGAAGCCCGTGATCTCGTTGAACTGGCAGTTGCGATAGGTGTCCCAGCGCTTGTCGGGGTTGCCGCCTGAGTCTCGCTCGGGGGTGAGCAGCGTGGCGAAAGCCCTCTCGGAAGCCTGGAAGTCGAGGAAGTCGCGGTAAAACGTGCCCTCGAGATCGGCCTCCTTGAGCGCCTCTTTGCCCCGCGCCTCGAACCACTCGATCGTCGCCCGCATGATCCGCCGTGACTCGGGGTCGAGCTCGGCGCCCTCGTAGGTGTGGGGATTGAGAAGCACGCCGTCGGCGTCAGCGGTGCCCCCCACCGCCGGCTCGCCCTGCTCTTTGACGCTGCTCTCCATCTCTGAACCTCCGGCCTTCGTTGGTACGGACTGCCGCCGAACTCTAGAGGTGCCTCCGCCGAGCCGGACATGAACCACGGACGGGCGGGGCGGGTCCAAGCGCCATGGCCCGCGCCAAAGCTCGCCTCCTACCGGTTCTCGGCACAACGCTCCTTGCGATTGCCCTGCTGCCGGCGGCCGCGGCCGGGCAGGGCGGCCACGGTGGTGGTGGCGGCGGTGGCACAGGCGCCGACGACTCGACACTGGCGCTGGCGGTCGGTGGTGGTGCTGTGCTCGCGATCGGCGGGATTCTCGGCCTGATCTTCACCGATGCCCGCCGCAACGCTCCCGGCCGGCGTAAGCCGAAGCGCCACAAGCCAAGCTCTACGCCGACCGAGCCGACGCGGCCCGGACAGCCTCCCGGCAAACCGCACTCCCGAAAGCCCGGCAAGAAGGAAGCGCGGCGCAGGGAGCGCCGGTCACGCAGGCGTCAGCGCTCGAAACGCCGCTGAGTGCGCCCGTGACTCGCGTCTAAGACGGCACCTCGAGCTCCGGCTCGCCGACCTGGAGGATCAGCTTGCCGCGGTTCTCGCCGTCGAACAGCATGTTCAGGGTCTCCGGGGCCTTCGTCACCCCGCCGCTGACCAGCGTCTCCTCGTGCTTGAGCTTGCCCTCCTGCATCCACGGGATCATCACCCCGAGCGCTTCCATCGTGCGCCCGCCGTAGTCGAGGATCAGGAAGCCCTGGACCGTGAGCCGGGCGAAGATCACCTTGCCGAAGTTGGTCGGGCCGCTCGGCGGGCGATTCTCGTTGTAGTCGCTGATCAGGCCACAGACCGCGACCCGCCCGTGCACGTTGAGCAGGTCGAAGACGCCGTTCATGATCTCGCCACCGACGTTCTCGAACTGGGCATCGACGCCGTCCGGGCAGGCAGCCTTGAGCTGCTCCTTCCAGTCGTCGTCGCGATAGCAGACGCCCGCGTCGAAGCCGAGCTCCGAGACCAGCCACTCGCACTTCTCGGCCGTCCCCGCGATCCCCACCACGCGGGCGCCGAGCGCTTTCGCCACCTGGCCGGCGACCGAGCCGACCGCGCCGGCGGCGCCGTCGACGACAAAGGTCTCACCCTCCTTCACGCGGCAGACGTCCGTCACGCCCCAGTAGGCAGTCATCCCGGTCATCCCCAGCGCGCCGAGCATCGTCGTCGGCGGCAGCCCGGTTCCGCGCGGCACGATGTTCCACGGCATCTGGGCCTCGCCGGTGTTGGCGTACTCCTGCCAGCCGGGAGCGCCGATGCAGAGATCCCCGACCGGGTAGCTCTCGTCGTTGGAGGCGACGACCTGGCCGAGGCCGAGGCCGCGCATCACCTCCCCCTCGGCGACCGCCGGCAGGTAGGAGTCGCCGGCCATCCAGACCCGGTTCGTCGGATCCAGGGAGAGGTAGAGCGTCTTGATGATCGCCTCGCCCGGCCCCGGCTCGGGCACCGCGGCCTTGTCGACGGTGAAGTTGTCGAGCGAGACCCGGTCGGCGGGCCGCGACTTCAGGAGTAGTCGGTGGTTGACGGCGTCGGCCATGGTCGATCCTCTCGGTGGAAGGCAGGGCAGCCAACCCTATCGGCCCGTCGCCGCCGCCTTGCCCAGCCCGCGACGGCGACCATGCCAGGATTAGGGGAGCCGACATCGGTCGGCACTCGCCAAGACGTGAGGAGTTGGAAGTGCGTTACGGAGTGCTCGGGACGGGAATGGTCGGAGCGGCGATCGCGGGCAAGCTGGTCGCCCTCGGCCACGAGGTGAAGATGGGATCGCGTGCCGCCGGGAACGAGAAGGCGGTTGCCTGGGCTGCCGAGGCCGGGGAGCGGGCGAGTGAGGGCAGCTTCGCCGATGCGGCTTCGTTCGGGGAGATCGTCTTCAACTGCACCTCCGGGTCCGGGTCGCTGGAGGCGCTGGAGTCGGCGGGTGCCGACAACCTCCGAGACAAGGTCCTGATCGACGTCGCCAATCCACTCGACTTCTCCGAGGGCATGCCCCCCACCCTGTTCGTATCGAACACCGACAGCCTCGGCGAGCAGATCCAGCGGGCGTTCCCCGACGTCAGGGTGGTCAAGGCGCTGAACACGATGAACTGCGGCGTGATGGTCGACCCCGACATGATCGCGGGCGATCACGCGGCGTTCATCTGCGGAACTGATGAGGCGGCGAAGTCCCAGGTCAGGGAGCTACTCGGTCAGTTCGGCTGGCCCTCAGCGCGCGTTATCGACCTCGGCGACATCGGTTCGGCCCGCGGCACCGAGATGTTCCTACCGCTGTGGCTGCGGATGATGGGCGTCCAGGGCACGGGCCACTTCAACATCGGACTACTGACGGCCGCGCGGGAGTTGGAGGAGGGTTAGGGCGACTCTGGAAGCCCGGCGGGCTCAAAGCGGCCGCAGGCCGAGATAGACGCGGCCGGCGCCGAGCAGGACGAATACGACGCTGATGATGAAGGCCGCGGAGCCGGGGCCGTCGCCGGAGAGCAGCGTCTCGGTCGCACCCCAGATCCCGAAGACGACGATCACGGTCCCGAAGACGACGCTGGCGGCCTCGTACACGCTTCGCTCTCGCCGCTTGCTGCTCACGTCGACCCGATTATCACCGAATGCGCTGGGCACCAGCCGGGCCCGATGCACCGTGCCGCTTCCCTATCGGCCGTCCGCCAACGACCTTGAGCCGACGGCGCGGCAACGCGGTGACCGGCCGGCACGACATTCGAGCTTGATCCCCCCTCTCCAGAGGACTAGGCTGAGACCAACCCAACGGAAGGAGTGCAAATGGCTGACGCCGCACTATTCATTGGCTGGGGTCAGGTCGTTCGCGGCCGCGAGGAGCGGGCGCTGAAGGTGTTCAACGAGAGCATCGAATACTGGGGAGGCCTGCAGGGCGATGGGAAGATCGAGGACTTCGAAACCGTCCTGCTCTCCCCACACGGTGGCGACCTCGCGGGCTTCGCGCTGTTGCGAGGCAGCGCTGAGCAGATCGCCGCGCTGCGCGACGACGAGGAGTTCCAGCAGCGCACGAGCCACGTCGACATGATCGTCGACAACCAGGGGGTGGTCGACGCCGTGATCAACGTAGGGATCGCGCGCGCGACGGGCCAGTACCAGACGGCGGCCGCCGAACTCGGCTGACCAGATTTCATCCGGACCTCCTCGGAGGGTGGGGGTACTTCACTGACCCGCCAAGGAGGCCTCCGGATGAAGCTTGGCG